>CALIUI010000028.1 GCA_938048815.1 uncultured Aquificaceae bacterium
AGGTTTATGAAATTGCAGATTCTTTAAAGTCCGAATATGTTATAGCTATCCGTGGAGTGGTAAGGGAAAGGCCACCGGGCACAGAAAACCCCAAGTTAAAGACAGGCTATTACGAGGTATCTATAAAGGAAATACAGATACTAAACACTTCGGAGACGCCACCCTTCCCCATAGACGAAGAAACTCCTCTGTCGGAAGAGACCAAGCTAAAATACCGCTACTTGGACCTAAGAAGGGAAAGTATGAAGGAAAACCTCCTTTTTCGCCACAGAGCTTATCAGATAGCCCGAAAGGTTTTTGTGGAAGAGGGCTTTATAGAGATAGAGACCCCCTTTCTTACCAAATCAACACCAGAGGGCGCCAGAGATTTCCTTGTTCCCTCAAGATTGCACCCCGGAAAGTTTTACGCCCTTCCCCAATCTCCCCAACTTTTTAAGCAGATTTTGATGGTGTCGGGTTTTGATAGATACTTTCAGATAGTAAAATGCCTAAGAGATGAAGACCTAAGGGCGGACCGCCAGCCAGAATTTACCCAGATTGACTTTGAGATGTCCTTTGTGGAGGAAGAGGATGTTATGGCTTTTAGTGAAAAGTTGATAGCCTCCCTTTTTAAAGAACTTTTAGGCGTGGACCTAAGGACCCCCTTTGATAGAATCTCCTACACAGAAGCCATGGAAAGGTTTGGCTCTGACAAGCCAGACAGGCGTTTTGGTTTGGAGCTTATAGACCTAACAGACATCTTCAAAAACACAGAGTTTAAAGTCTTCCGTCAAGTTATAGAAGGTGGCGGTGTTATAAAGGCAATAAACTTTAAGGCTTCAAACCTATCAAGGAAGGAGATTGATGAGCTTACTCAATTTGTCCAAAGCCTTGGTGCCAAAGGGCTTGCATGGATAAAGGTAGAAGAAGACAAGCTAAACTCTCCCATAGTGAAGTTTTTCTCCAATGAGGAAACTCAGGAGCTTTTGGATAGGGTTAAAGCCCAAAAGGGTGATGTTATTTTCTTCTCCGCAGACAAGAAGGATATGGTTTATAAGATCCTTGGAGGCTTAAGGCTACATATAGGGAAAAAGTATGGACTTATTCCAGAGGAAGGCTTTGATGTCTTCTGGGTTGTAGATTTTCCTCTTATGGAATGGGATGAAGAGGAGGGCAGGTTTGTATCCTTACACCATCCTTTTACCTCTCCGAGAGAAGAGGATATACCCCTTTTAAAGAAAGCCCTTGAGGTAAAGGATTTAGAGGAAAAGAAAAAACTCGTGCATCTGGTGAGGGCAAAAGCCTACGATCTTGTGATAAACGGCTACGAGGTGGGCGGTGGCTCCATAAGGATACACAGAAGGGACATTCAAGAGCTCATTTTTGAACTTTTGGAGATTTCTCCCGTGGAGGCAAGGGAAAAGTTTGGCTTCCTGTTGGACGCTTTAAAATACGGCGCTCCGCCCCATGGAGGCCTTGCCTTTGGCTTTGATAGGCTAATGGCGATCATGAGAGGCTTGGACTCCATCAGAGACGTTATAGCCTTTCCAAAGACTCAAAAGGGCATATGTCCCCTTACAGGTGCCCCCGATTATGTAAATCCAAAGCAGTTAAAGGATTTACATATAAAGGTGATGGAATAGATGTTGCGCATAGGTACAAGAAAAAGCAAGCTTGCCCTTTGGCAGGCAAACTTTATAAAGGAAAAGCTTGAGGAAAAGGGATACCAAGCAGAACTACGGCTAATTACCACCACAGGAGACAAAATATTAGACAGCCCTTTGGCAAAGATAGGAGGGAAGGGTCTTTTTGTAAAGGAGATAGAAGAAGCCCTACTAAGAGGAGAGATAGATTTAGCAGTGCATTCTTTGAAGGATGTGCCCATGGTATTGCCAGAAGGGCTTACTTTGGGAGCTATAACGGAAAGGGAAAGTCCCTTTGATGTGCTTTTGTCCAGAGAAGGTAAAAGGCTTGAAGAGTTGCCAGAGGGTGCAATAGTTGGCACCTCTTCTTTGAGAAGACAGGTACAGATAAAAAGAAAAAGACCAGACCTAAGGGTGGAGATCCTGCGTGGTAATGTGGATACAAGGATCAGAAAAATGGAAGAGGGACTCTATGACGCTATAGTGCTTGCCTATGCAGGTGTAAAGAGAATGGGACTTGAAAATAGGATAACTCAAGTTCTGGAGGACTTTATACCTGCGGTGGGGCAGGGAAGCCTTGCCATAGAGATAAGGGAAGAGGATGAAAGATTGAAGGAAATTATAGGCTTTTTAGACCACAGGGAAAGCAGGTTAAGGGCAGAGTGTGAAAGAACCTTTTTAAGAGAATTACAGGGCGGCTGTCAGGTGCCCATAGGTGCCTACGCATGGATAGAGGGGGACACATTAAAGTTAAAAGCCTTCATTTCAGACCTTAAGGGAGAAAGGTTTATAGAAGGCTATAAAGAAGGACAAAAGGATAAAGCCCAAGAGATAGGCAAAGGGCTTGCCCACAAAATGCTAAAAGAGGGCGCTCAAGAGATATTAAGAAGTATTTATGGGAGCTTTGGTAAATAAATCCGTAAAAGTAACTTTTTGGTAAACCCTTAACATTCCTATCTAAGAAGCCAATCAACAAGTCTATAAACAAAACGCAGGGGCACATCATTGATCGCCGCAAAGAATTTAAAATTCTGGTATTTCAGGCTTCCAGCCTGTTTTTTATCGCAGGCAGAGATGCCTGCGCCACCGGTGAAAAAAGGGAAATTTCTTACCCAACGTACTAATAAGTATTTATGAGGAATAGCCGCATAATTTCTATGAGGGATCTATCCTTTGTCTTTATTAATTTTAACCATACCCCACCTAACCAAGAAAATCTCTAAAGGAATAGCCCTACAGAAAAAAAGGAAGAGCTTATAACAAAAACAGGGTTTATGGAGAAATGGGCATCAAGAGACGCAGTTTGGATTCTACAGCAAGGCTATTTGGGCTTTCTAAGTGATTGCATAATTTACGAAGAACGTCTATAGATCTTCCATCTTGCAGGGTCAAGCTTTGTGGAACAGCCCAAAGATGAAAGGTCATAGACCTTAAAGGCTTGAGGGTCTTCTGGCGTGCTAACAAAGAAAAAGACCGTGCCCAGGGGCAAATACTTATTTTGCTCTTTCCAACCTTTTACCATATTAGCAAGCTCACGGAGTTTTTCCTTTATACCCTCGGCATCAAAGCTCTGAATTTTTCCCTCTTCCTCAAAGATCCATACGCCATCCTTTATACCCTCTATAATTTCTAAAACTCTTTCTTCCGAAGGCATGCCATAAAACCTCATCAAACCTCTCCTTTGTTTATAAGCTTTGCCACATCCTTTGCAAAGTAGGTGATTATCATGTCTGCGCCTGCACGCTTTATGGATGTCAAAGTCTCCACCATCACCTTTCTTTCGTCTATCCAGCCAAGCCTCCCCGCAGCCTTTATCATGGCATACTCACCACTTACATTGTAGGCGCAAACGGGCAAGAGGGTGTTTTCTTTAACCTTTGCTATTATATCAAGGTAGGCAAGGGCTGGCTTTACCATAACTATGTCCGCACCCTCCTGTATGTCAAGAAGTACCTCCCTTAGGGCTTCTCTTGAGTTGGCAGGGTCCATCTGGTAGTTTCTTCTGTCTCCAAAGGCGGGGGAAGACTCTGCAATATCCCTAAAGGGTCCATAAAAGGCAGAGGCAAACTTGGCAGAGTAAGCCATTATGGGAATATGTTCAAAGCCCGAAGAGTCAAGAGCTTCCCTTATGGCCTTCACCATACCGTCCATCATTCCCGATGGGGCAAGCATATCTGCGCCGTTTTTCGCATGGGATATGGCTTGCTTTTTCAGATTTTCCAAAGTTAAATCATTATGAACATCTCCCTCACATAAAACTCCACAGTGCCCGTGGCTTGTGTATTCGCAAAAACACACATCGGTAATTAAATACATCTCGGGCACTTCCTTTTTTATAAGCCTAAGGGCTCTTTGGATGATGCCCCCATCACTCCATGTATCAGAGCCCACCTCGTCCTTATGTTGGGGTATGCCAAAAAGGATTATGGCGGGTACGCCAAGGTCTCTTACTTCTTTTACCGCATCCACCACCTTATCAAGGCTGTAGCGGTATACACCGGGCATACTTTCCACCTCTTCCACTGTGCCCTCTCCGTACCTTACAAAGATGGGGTATATGAGATCATCAAGGGTTAGCTTTGTTTCCCTTATAAGCCTTCTTATGTTTTCCTTTTTCCTAAGTCTCCTTTGTCTAAGTTTTGGAAACTCCATGGAATATAATATATGCTAAACGGTGGTTTGGGAAGCGTCCCTACGGGGAAATTTCTCACCCAGCGTATAACTTTTAATATATATGATATATGCTAAACTAATTCTCTATGAAATTCTATATAACCACACCCATATACTACATAAACGACGTACCCCACATAGGGCATTTATACACCACCTTGTCTGCGGACACCTTGGCAAGATACTACAGAAAAAGGGGCTATGAAGTTTTCTTCCTTACGGGTACCGACGAGCATGGGCTAAAGATCCAAAAGAGCGCAGAGGAAAAGGGAATACACCCAAAGGAGCTGGCAGATAGAAATTCTGCAGTTTTTAAAGCCCTTTGGGACAAGGTTGGCATAAGCTACGATAAATTTATAAGGACTACAGACCAAGAACACATAGAGTACGTAAAAGAGGTCTTCACAAAAAGCTACGAAAAGGGGGATATATACCTTGGCACCTATGAAGGTTGGTACTGTGTTGGTTGTGAGGAGTTCAAATCAGAGGATGAGCTTTTGGAGGGGAAGCATTGCCCCATACACCTAAAGCCCTGCGAGCACTTAAAAGAACCCTCTTACTTTTTTAGACTTTCCAAATATGAAAAGGCTTTGTTGGAACTTTATGAAAATGTTCCCGATTTTGTACTACCAAGCTATAGAAGGAATGAAGTGATAGCTTTTGTAAAGCAAGGGCTTAGAGATCTCTCTGTCACAAGACCAAGAAGCAGGGTAAAGTGGGGTATAGAGGTACCCTTTGATAAGGAGCATACCATATACGTATGGTTTGATGCCCTTTTCAACTACGTATCCGCCATAAGGGATAAGATGTACCTTTGGCCTGCGGACTTGCACCTTGTGGGTAAGGATATTCTTAGGTTTCATGCTGTATATTGGCCTGCCTTTCTTATGTCGGTGGGCTTGGAGCTTCCAAGAAGGATATTCGCCCATGGTTGGTGGAAGGTGGAAGGGCAAAAGATGTCTAAATCTTTGGGCAATGTGATAGAACCCAACGCCTTTGTGGAAGAATGGGGTATGGATGAGGTAAGGTACTTTCTCCTTAGGGATATGCCCTTTGGAGAGGATGGGGACATAAGAAGAGAAGCTATAATAAGCCGTATAAAGGGAGAGCTTGCTAACGAGATAGGAAACCTCCTTAGTAGAGTAAGCGCCATGCTGATAAAGTATTGCAATGGAAGAGTATCTGGGGAAAAGGATCAAGAGTACTATAACCTTGCCATAGAGGTTTTACAGGAATACGAAAGAAGGATGAAATTGGTAGATTTTTACAATGCCCTTGAAGCAGTCCTTAGGTTTTCTTCTTTCCTTAACAAGTATGTGGATTCAAAGGCTCCGTGGAATTTGGCAAAGACAGACACACAAGCCCTAAACAAGGTTCTATATACTCTCATGGATGGCCTTTACCTTCTGGCAAACTTGCTTGAACCCTTTATGCCCAACAAGATGAAGTTAGTTTATGAAAACTTTGGCATTGATCCCTTAAAAGGGGATATAAAGCCCTACAGCAGGCAAGAGTATTCATCAAAAGAAAAACTGATTTTGTTCCCAAAGAGAGATCTATGAGGGAATTTTCTTATTTAGCAAGCTTGGCGGAAAACTCTTTTATACGCCTTTCCGCCATTTAATATGTCTATAATAACCTTAGCAGAAGGGTTTCGCTTATGGTGGGATGGGGCAGGCAGGTTTTGCTTAAAAAGTCCATGTTTAACTCCGAGAATAGGCTTACAGTTATGGTAGATATTATCTCTCCCGCATCCCTTGTGAAAAGCTCCGAGCCAAGGAGAAAGCCCTTTTTGTCAAAGTATAGAAAGGCCATACCCTCCTCCGTATGGTACATACCACCCACCGCGAAAGCTCTTAAACTTACACTTTTTTCCGTATATTCTATTCCCTTCTCTTCAAGCTCCTTCTTTGTGTAGCCTACCTTTGCATAGGAAAGGGGCTGGGTGTAAAGTACGTAAGGTATTTTATAGGTTGGCGTAAAAAAGCCTTCTTCTTTTGTTATACTTTTTGCCACATAGAGGGATTGAAGGCGACTGGCATGGGCAAGCTCCACTATACCATTTACATCACCGACCGCATAGTGGCCTTTTAGAGAGGTTTCATAGTTCTTATCCACAATTATATGGTTTAAGGAATCTTTGGCCAAATCCAGCCTTATGCTCTCCACATTGGGCACCCTTTTGTTTATCCAATAGACATCCTCCTTTGGTGCCTCCGAAAGGGGCTTTATATCTATGTGAAGATCCTTTAACATCTTCAAAAGCCTGCCCTTTATTGATGGATGTAGGAAGTTGAGGCTTGTATCGTCAAAGTAAAGCTCAACAGAGGAGCCCAAAAGAGCAAAAATGCAAGCAAACTCAAGGGCTAAAGGGTCATCGCCCCCTATCCTTAACCTTTGAGGGATCTCCTCAAGCTCCAAAAGATGGTTTCCGTTGGGGCTTTTGGGATAAGACTTTCCCGTGTTTATTATTATGTACCTTCCCTTTATCTTTTTATTTTCCACTTGTACAATATGTGGCTCTATAAGTTCTCCATATCCGTATAAGAAATCCACACCCTTTAGAAGCTTTTCAATCTGGTCTCTTAAACTCTTTGTAAGTTTTTTCTTTTTCTCCTTTAGTTCCTTTAAATTAAGGCTATACCTATCCAAGGATATAAGGGGAGAAGCTTTAAGGTCGTATAACTTTTTTGCCTCAAAGAGATAAAGCTTTGTGGGTATGCAGCCCTCGTGAAGGCATACACCACCAAGATGGGAGGGATCTTTTTCTACTATGGCTACCTTTAGTCCTTTATTTCTTAGAAGCTCCGCCCCAGTGTAGGCAAGCCCTCCTCCCAATATAACCACGTCGTACTCCATCAAGCCTCCCTTTTCAGCATCTTCAGATAGTTTTTATCTAAAAATTTCTCCTTCAAATGTTTGACAAAGAGGGCAGAGTGGAAGCCATTCACTATTCGGTGGTCAAAGGTAAAGGTTATGTGGGCTTTCCCTTCTTGGTCTTGCATACCCACCGCCATTATACCCACTTGCCCATAGGGTATAACCGCATCAAAGGCTCTTATACCAAACATACCAAGGTTCGATATGGTAAAGGTGGCACCGCTTAGATCCTCTTGGGTTAGTCTTCCCTCCTCTGCCTTCTTTCTGAGTTCTCTAACTTCCTTAGCAATTTCACCAAGGCTTTTCTTATTTACCTCTTTGACCACAGGTGCATAAAGGTCGTCGCCAACTGCTATAGCAACTCCAAGGTTGGAGGAGGGATATATAAGATAGTGGTCCTCTTTATAAATCGCCCTGAGCTTTTCAAAAAACTGCATAGCATCTCCCACTATCTTTATAAGCCAGTGGGTTAGCGTAATTTCCTTATCCCAAGGTATAAGAGATAAGTCAAAGACTTCATAGATATGATAATGGGGGATGGGAAAACTCTTTGAAAGGTTTGATATAAGACTTTTCTGCACGGAGGATAGGGGCACCTTTCTGGGGATGTTTTTCTTCTCTATGTATGTTAAAAGGAGGTCTTGGTCTATCTTTTTGTTGGGAAACTCCTTCAAAAGCTCTTGTATATCTATAGAATAGTCTTTGAGGAGTTCAAGGGCTTTTGGTGTAAAGTGTCTTTCCCTTAGAAAAACCTCTATGTCCTTTGCATGGGCGGGTGAGGGAATTTTCTCTTCCTTTTGAAGCTGATACAGGTCTATCTCCTTCTCTTTTGCAAGAAGCCTTGCATAAGGGGAGGCAAAGCCCGGAGCTAATTCCATCCTTTTTTCCTCTGGGGGCTTTACTTTTATCACCTCTGGAGGCTTTTCTTCCAAAAGGGTGGGTTTTTCTTCTTTTGGAGCTTGGAGCTTTACCTCAGGTAAAGTTTCACCCAGTTCCAAAAGGGCTATGGGCTTTCCCACTTCTACCTCCTCTCCCTCCTTTACCAGTATCCTTTTCAACACGCCCCTTCTAAAGCTTTGAAGCTCCATAAGGGCTTTTTCTGCCTCTATTTGTGCTATAACATCACCCTTTTCTACAAACTCTCCTTCCTTTTTTAACCACTTGGCTACCTTTCCCTTTTCCATGGTATCAGAAAATTGGGGCATAACTATCTCATAATCCATGCCTTTTACTCCAGCTTAGGATTTGGCTGTATATCTTCTCGGGTGTGGGTATTGCCATGAGTTCCAACTTTCGGTTGTAGGCTATGGGCACCTCTTCTCCCCCTATACGGAGGGGTGGTGCATCAAGATAATAAAAGAGTTCTTCGGAAACTTTGGCGGAAACTTCTGCCCCCAAGCCAAGGCTTTTGGGTGCTTCATAAACTACCGCAAGCCTTTTTGTCTTCTTTACCGATTGATATATGGTTTCAAAGTCTATGGGCCTTAGGGAGGTAAGGTCTATAACTTCACAGGATATACCATCCCTTTCCTCAAGCCATTGGCACACCTTTATTACATCATGAACCATCTTTAAGTAGGACACTACGGTAATATCCTTGCCTTTTTTTAACACCCTTGCCTTAAAGGGGTCAAAGTTCTGCATAGGTTCAAAGGGGAAATCCATACCATACAAAAGGGTGTGTTCAAGGAAAACAACGGGATCATCCATCCTAATAGCGTGTAAAAGTCCATAATAGGCGCTGATGGAATCGGAGGCGCATAAAACATAAAGGCCCGGTATACTGGCAAACATATGCTCAAGGCTTTGGGAGTGTTGAGCTGCGAGTTGTTTTGCCACACCTTGGGGCATGCGGACCACCATAGGTAAGAATATCTTCCCTCCGCTCATGTATCTTAGCTTTGCCATCTGATTTACAAACTGGTCCATGGCAAGCATGGCAAAGTTTATCGTCATTATCTCTGCCACAGGCCTAAGCCCCATCATAGCCATGCCTATGGCGGTACCCACTATGGAGTTTTCTGCAATGGGCGTATCTATAACCCTTTTTGGACCGTACTTTGCGTATAATCCTTCCGTAACTCTGTAGTTGCCTCCATAAAAGCCCACATCTTCCCCAAGTACAACCACCCTTTCGTCATGTTCCATGGTATGGTCAAGAGCTAAGTTTAAAGCTTCACGGTATAGCATCAGAACACACTCCGCAGTAAAGGTCTGTATAAAGGTCCTCCTCTGAGGGTTCTGGAGAGTTTAGGGCAAACTGTACCGACTCCTCCACTATAGCTTCCACCTTTTTGTCTATAAGGCTTATCTGTTCTTGGTTTAACCAGCCCTCCCTTATAGACCTTTCTACCAAAAGTTTTATAGGATCTCTACTTTTGAACATCTCCAACTCCCTTGGAGACCTGTAATCTCCTTTGTCTGCCATAGAATGGCCTTCAAACCTATAGGTATGGGCTTCAATAAAGTAAGGCTTTCCGTACTCTTCTATGTATCTTTTTGCCCTTACCACAGCCTCATAGACTGCAAAGACGTCCATACCGTCAACCACCTCCGCAGGCATATAGTCCCTTGCCTTTAGGTATATATCTTTAAGGGCAAAGGAGCGAGATATATGGGTACCTATGGCATAGTAGTTGTTCTCACATAAGAAAAGCACGGGAACCTCCCAAAGGGAAGCCATGTTTATAGCTTCAAAAAAGGTACCGTTGTTGGTGGCACCATCTCCAAAGATACAAAGGACACCTGCCTTTTCTCCCATCATCTTCCGAGCATAGGCGGCACCAACCGTATGGGGAAGGTGAGCGGCCACTATGGCGTTTCCACCGTAGAAATCCAACTTTGGCTCATATAGATGCATAGACCCTCCCTTTCCCTTGGAAACGCCGGTGGCTTTCCCAAAAAGCTCTGCCATTATAAGTCTTGGATCCATCCCCCTTGCGAGGGCAAGCACATGCTCCCTGTATGGACAAAAGAGGTCGCCCTTACCGAAGCCCACCACAGCACCTACATGTACTGCCTCTTCACCTATGGCAAGGTGTAAAAAACCCGATATATTACCCCTTAGGTATTCTTCTTTACACCTTATTTCAAACTCCCTTCCCAGCCTCATCAGATAATAAAATTTCTCTGCCAAGGTTTGGCTCATATTATAATTTTACTTATTATAATTACAGGAGAGGTGCTTTAGCTGAGGAACACCCCTGTAAGGACAGTTCAAGAGTCTCTCGATGATTTTTTTAGACGGAGGTAATTGGATGGATTACTCTACCTTTGACCTCATACCAGAGCCTTTGCTTGTAGTGGATAGAAACTATAAAATCCTCTTTGCCAATAAAAAGGCAAGGGAGGTATATAAACAAGAGCTTCCAACCTGTTATGAACTATCCCACGGCCTCCCAAAGCCCTGTTATGAATACGAAGGGCACCCATGCCCTTTAAAGCTTATGCAAGACCATGGGCTTGAAAGTAGTGGTGTAATACACATACACAAAACAAAGGAAGGGGATAGGTTCTTCTACGTGCTGGCAAGCTACTATCCCAAAGAAGATGTTTATATAGAGCTTCATATAGACCTTGAAAACGTATACGAAAGTCTTAGAAAATATGCCCAAAACCCAATAAATCTCTTCTTTGAAGGTCCCATTGTCCTATTCCGCTGGAAAAGGGCAGAAGGCTGGCCCGTAGAGTTTGTCTCTCCTAACGTAGTAGAACTTTTGGGCTACACTGCGGAAGACTTCACATCAGGCAGAATAAG
>CALIUI010000029.1 GCA_938048815.1 uncultured Aquificaceae bacterium
AAAGCTTTGCATAAGGTATGCCCTAAAGAAGAGCTCTTCTGCAAAGGCTTGGATAAAAAGGCCTAAAAAGTTTTGTGGATGTATAAGGTAAAGCAAAGGAAGCAATAAAAGGCTTAAATTCCATTTGCTTTTTACTCCAAACCTTTCAGAGGGCAAAAAAGCCAAAGGCAATAAAAGTATTAGGGTGCTAAGGTTAGGTATTTGAAAAAGACGGTGCAAGAGGATACTGAAAATTAAAAGGCCATAAAGAAGAAGTTCAGTAGACCTTTTTATAAACAATCCTTCCCTCCTGACGATCGTATACGGCGGAAAAGCTTATGGTATATCCACCGCTTTTTAAATCCATAACCATGTGGAAAAAGCGGCTTTTTGTGTCTATGTAGTTTCTCATCCTATAGAGCATATCAAAGGTGAAGCCCTCCACCAAAACCAGGTCTTCAACCCTTTTAAAGGGCTCTTTGCTTCTTTTCTCTATTATCCTATTGGCAAGGGATTCATCCATATCTTTATCAAGGGCCAAAAGCACGTAAAGGGGTGCCGTGTTTACATTAACCTTGCCAGAGGAATATACAGTGGTAAGGCTCCAAAGCCCAGGGTAAAAGTCCTTACCGATGGTTTTTCCTTGCAGGTCTTCCTCTTTGAAGCCCACATACAAAAGCTCTTCTTTGGAATCCAATGGCCTTCTCTTTATAGGATAGGGCGTATCAAAAAAGCCCTCCTTTTTTCCTATCCATATTAAAAGCCTGTCTAAATACTGGGAGTCTATCCTAAGAAAGGAAAAAAGGTGTTTGAAAAGCTCTTGGTTTTCTCCTGCGGTGTTTAGGTTTATAAATCGGTCTTCGTCGTAAATGCTTATGGTAAGCTCTCCCTTTTCTGTTTTGAAGCTTATGGGGTATGCCCACCTTTCGTTAAGGTGGTCTATGGAAGTATCATCGGACCTTATAAGGGCTATTGCCAAAGGTAGTGCTGATTTGAAAACGTAAAGGGCTTGCGTGCGTGCATACACTTGGTTAGTTGCCCTTTGGGCGCTCAAAAGGCTAAGGTAAAGGTCTGTTATCAAAAGGGTGCTGCTTAAAAAAAGGCCAAGAGCCAAAAGTATGGTCATCTTATCCTGAGTTCCACCTCATAAAAGCCCTGCCCTGTGTTATCCACGGCCTTAAAGCCTAAGATCTCAATCCCCTGACTTTCAAGGCTGTAGATAAGCCTTGGTATGCCTTCTCCCCTTAGGTTTCTTGCTTTTATCTCATAACCCATCTGTGCTTGTTTAAAGGATAAAAGGTCCGCCCCCACTTGAAAAAGGTTCTGTCTTATAAAATTCTCGTCCACCGTTGCCTTTTGGCGTGTTTGGTAGTTGTTAAGAAGTAGCATAACCTCTTTGTATCTTAAATATTCCTCATAGTAAGAGTTCCTTAGCTTGTGGTACCTGTCAAGGGCAAAACTAAAAAGCAGGAGAGAGATAAGAAAGATATAAAGGTTCAATCTTTTGGCTGTCATGGAAGCACCACCTCAAACTCCACCTTGTCTGATCCTATATCCTTTAAAGACCTAACCTTTACGCCTTCTAAAAGGCTTCTGGGAGCTTCTCCCTTTATGGTTAGTTTTCCCTCAAAGTATTCAAAGGAGTACAGCTTCATACCGGGCTTCAAATCCTCCTGAGCCTTTAAAAGAAGTTTGGTAAGCTGGTACGCTTCTGCGGTGGAAACCTTTGCCCTCACTTGGTCTCTTAAGGAAACTATGGGCTCCTTTGGGAAAAGCTTTTTAAACTCCGCCCTTTGGATATCCCTTAACTCTTCTACCGAATAGAGCTTTTCCATACCAAAAAGGCTAACAAAAAAGACAAGGGCTAAGCCGCTTCCAAGGTATAGGGCTTTCCTTAAGTCCTTTTTTGAAATCCCCTCTTCTTTAAAGTCGGGATAGGGGTTTTTTAACACCTCTCTAAGGCATACTCCAAGGCATACTGCATACTCGGGCTCCACTTCCTTTAATGTTATCACCTTTTGGAAGTATTCTCTTATACCCTTAATCTTTGAACCACCGCCTGTAAGCATAAGGGTATCTTCTTTTAATTCATAGCCAGACATGGAAAGGATCTCTTCCACCACGTCTTTTACCTCTTTCAAGGCAAGCCCTTGTTCCCTTTTTAAAGCTTCTGCCCTTTCAAAGGGCAGGTTCCTTTCCTTGGCTATCCTATTGCTTATATAGTCTCCTCCCCTTAAGATCACTCTAAAGGATTTTAACAGCCCTTCCCTGACTTCTACAAAGACCGTTTTACTCCTTCCCCAGTCTACGATAAAGCCGTTCCTTTCGTAAAGGCTAAAAAGCCTTGCCAAGGCAAAGGGTTCAAGTTCTATGTTTTCACAAGCACTACACTCTTTACAGAGGGCAAGGTAAGCTTTTTTGTCTGCAAACCTTATGTGGTACCTGGTATCGGGAAATCTTTCCTTTGCGTAGGAAATTAACTGTTCCTTCTTTTTCTTCTTATCGGTGTAATCTTCCACCTTTATAAGGACTTTTTGAGAGGGTACTACGCATATAACTTTTCCCTCTCTTTTGGTTATATTCCACTTTTTTGAAAAGGGGTTATACTCTATGGATAAAGTTTTCTCTCCTTCCTTTGCTGTTATAACTCTCATCTTTCTTCCGCCTTTACCGCCTTTAATACTTCTTCTGTGGTGGTTATACCTGCCATTATCTTCCTTATACCATCCTCAAGCATACTCTTAAAGCCCTTTCCTTTGGCGTAGCTTCTTATCTCCACCGCATCTTGAGTTTTCAGTATAAACTTCTTTAAATCCTCATCCAATTCAAGCACTTCGTATATACCTGTCCTTCCCCTATAGCCCGTTCCCATGCAGTTTTCGCAGCCTTTACCTTTATAAAAGTAGATATGGGAGTTTTCTTCAATTCCCAGTTCTTTTAGTTCTTCCTCCGAGGGCTTGTAGGCCTCCTTACACTTGTGGCATATCTTCCTTACAAGCCTCTGGGCTATAACTCCCTCCAAGGCGGAGGCTATCAAAAAGGGCTCAACTCCAAGGTCAAAAAGCCTTGTTATGGCCGAGGGTGCGTCGTTGGTGTGAAGAGTGGAAAGCACCAAGTGCCCCGTTAAGGCGGATTGCACCGCTATCTGTGCAGTCTCTGAATCCCTTATCTCCCCTACCATTATTACGTCGGGGTCTTGTCTTAGTATAGACCTCAAGCCCACAGCAAAGGTGAGTCCAACCTTTGGATTGACCTGTATCTGGCTTACGCCTTCAATCTGGTATTCGGGAGGGTCTTCTATGGTGATTATGTTCTTCTTTGGGCTTTTTATCTCCAAGATCATAGCATAAAGGGTGGTGCTTTTTCCAGCTCCCGTGGGTCCAGTGGCAAGTACCATCCCATAGGGCTTTTGAGAAAGCCTCCTTAGCTTTAAAAGGTCCTCTTCCCAAAGGCCAAGGTCTTCAAGGCGCAAAACCTTTCCACCTTTCTCCAAAAGCCTCAAAACCACCCTTTCACCAAAAACCGTAGGTAGGATGGAGACCCTTAGGTCCAAGTGCCTCCTCCCAACCTTTATGGCTATTTTGCCATCTTGGGGTACTCTCCTTTCTGCAACGTTTAGGTTTGCCAAAACCTTTATCCTTGAGACCACCTGTTCGTGCAAAGATAGGGGTATTTGGGCATACTCATGAAGAACACCGTCAAGCCTCATCCTTACAAGGGCTTCTCTCTCATAGGGCTCTATGTGAATGTCTGAGGCGGATACATTTACCGCCTTTATTATGGTTTGGTTTAAAAAACTCACCGCAGGACCTGTGTCTTCTTCGTAAAGGATATCCCTTATCTCCGTGCCCTCTTCTCCCTCCACCTCCAAAGAAACCTCCTCCTGCGCCAAAGCTTCTTGGAGTCTTTGGGCAAACTCTCCTTGTTCCACAAAGACAGGAATGACCTCTTTCCCTGAGGAAAAACGTAGGTCTTCTATAATTAAGGGATCAATTCCTTCTGGCACCATAACCTTTATAAAACCTTCCCCTTCTTCCAAGGGTATAAGCCTGTAGCTTTTTAATAGGTTGTCCACGGTTAAAAATTTTAACACACAGGCTATTTTGTAATTTAGCTCATGCGCCGGTTGGGAAATTGTATTTTTGGAAGTGATTTACGAATTGTCCCGTTTAGAGTGAATTTCTCACCCAGCGTGTGGGCTATTGTATAATTTTAACTCATGGCGGAAGAAGAAAAAGAAGTAGTTGAGGGAAAAAAGGGTGGTTCCAAGAAAAAGCTTCTAATAATCTTACCTTTTTTACTTCTCATAGCGGCGGGTGGTGGGGGGTATTTTTTTGTGTTTTCAAAAAAAGATAAAAAGGAAGGGCCATCTCCACTTCCTTCACAAGTGGGTATTATGATAGACATAGGGACTTTTACCGTAAATCTGGCGGACAGGGATGTGGATACCTATGCAAGGGTTTCCATAACCATGGAGATATCTGACCAAAAGGTCCGCCAAGAGGTGGAAAAAAGATTACCAATAATAAAAGATGTTATCATTGACGTACTGAGCAGTAAAACCTCTTCCTATGTGAAAACGCCAGAGGGCAGGGAAAACCTAAGGCTTGAACTCATCAAAAGGATAAACAACATACTGATTGAAGGCGGTGTTAGAAACATATACTTCACCGAGTTCGTGGTACAGACCACATGACAGAGCTATTCTTTAGTATATTAAGAATGCTCATAGCCCTTGCTATAGTGGTGGTTGTTATGCTTATTACCCTGCCCTACCTTTTGCCCCTTTTACAGAGATTTAGATGGGTAAAAGGTGATAAGGATTCACAGATAAAGTTAAAGAGTGTAATACCCATTGGCAGGAACGTTTTTTTAGTTGAATTAGAAATAAAGGGTAAGCTCTTTGTGATAGCTATGGGTGAAAAATTTGCAGAGGTTGTGTATAAGGATGAAATTATTAATCCTTAGCATACTCTTTATAGACCTTGCCCTTGCCCAGCAGGTCCTTCCCAACATAGACCTAAGAATAGGTGGTGGGCAGTTGGATACATCTATCAGGCTCTTGATCCTTTTAACCATACTTTCCCTTGCCCCCTCCATACTTATAATGACCACCTCCTTCATAAGGATCGTAATAGTCCTATCCCTGCTTAGACAAGCTCTTGGTGTGCCTACCGTGCCACCAAACCAAGTTATAGTTTCTTTATCTCTTTTCCTAACCTTCTTTATAATGGAGCCCGTTTTTAAGGAAATAAACCGGCAAGCTCTTCAACCTTTGATCAATCAGCAGATAAACGACCAGCAGTTTTTTGAAAGAACTTCGGAGATATTGAAGGGTTTTATGGTTAAAAACACACGAAAAGAGAGCCTAAAGGTCTTTCTTGACATGGCAAACATTCCCAAGGAAGAGAGGGAGAATATAAAAAGCTCCAAAGATCTACCTTTGAGTGTAGTGATACCAGCCTTTATGGTAAGTGAGATAACAACAGCCTTTCAGATAGTCTTTCTTCTATACCTTCCCTTTCTGATAATAGACTTGGTGGTAGCCTCTATACTCATATCCATAGGTATTCTCATGATACCCCCTCAGATAATCTCCCTACCCTTTAAGATTATGCTCTTTGTACTTGCCAACGGTTGGGAGCTTGTGGTATTATCCTTAGTAAGGAGCTATCAATGAGCCCAGAGCTTGTTATATCCTTAGGGCAGGGGGCTATACAAACGGCTTTGTTATTGTCTGCACCCATACTTCTTGCCACCTTTTTTGTAGGGCTTGTAATAAGCATTCTACAGTCCGCCACACAGATACAAGAGATGACTTTGAGCTACATACCAAAGATCATAGTAGCCTACCTTACAGTTTTACTTCTCGGTGCATGGATGCTTAACAAACTCCTTGACTACACGAGGGAACTGATAGTAAATATACCAAACTGGCTTAGATGAGCTTTGATGTAGATACATTGCTTACCCTCTCACTTGTTTATTTTAGGGTTATCAGCTTTTTAATAATGGTTCCCCTCTTTGGAAGGGAATTTATGCCAAACACCTTTAAGGTTTTTCTGGCAACCGCTTTAAGCTTTGCCATATTTATCTATTCTGGCATAGCGCCTTTGAAATTTACAAACACCCTTGATCTTTTCCTTTTAGCCCCTGGTGAGTTTCTCTTTGGTTTTACCGCTGGGCTCATCATAAGGTTTATCTTTGATGCTATGCAGATGGCTGGTGAATTCATAAGCCTTAACATGGGGCTTGGACTTGCAACCATCTTTAACCCCCAACAGCCACAGACCACTATAATGGCTTTTCTCCTTTCCCTATTGGCTACACTCCTTTTTCTTTCCCTTGGCGGCGCAGAGATAATTATACTTTCTTTGGTAAAAAGCTTGGAAAGGGTCCCTCCGGGGTCTTTTAATCTTTACGAGATAAACGCAGAGCTTTTCCTTAGGTTCTTTTATGAAAGCTTTTTGGTTGCCTTCAAAATAGCCCTTCCCGTAATAATTGTAATGTTAATATTTAATTTAGTCCTTGCCCTTATAAACAGATTTATACCTCAGATAAACGTCTTTATAGTTGGCTTGCCTATACAGCTTTTTATTGGCTTAATTGTGCTATTCCTTTCTCTACCTGTAATTCTTTGGGTTTTTACAGCTCATGCCAAGGGGTATATAATTAAATTTACAACTTTTTTGGGCGGTTAATATGGCTCAAGAGAACAGAACAGAAAAGGCTACACCGTATAGGCGTAAGAAGTTAAGAGAAGAAGGAAATGTAGCAAAGAGCCCTGAGCTTGCCTCCTCTATGGCGGTGCTTTTATCCCTTTTAGTTCTATCCCTTAACGCCACCTATATCTTTTACGAAGTGGTAAGCCTTTTTAAGCTTATAGCAGAAAACCCACAGTTAGATTATTATTCCCTGTTTACTCTTATAAGGGAGAGAATTCCACGCATACTATTGCCCTTTCTTTTCATAACAATACTTACAATTATATTGGTACATATTGGACAGTTTGGATTTATCTTTACCCTAAAACCACTAAACTTTAAATGGGAAAGGTTAAACCCCTTTGAAGGGCTAAAGAGAATCTTTTCATTAACCACTGCTTTTGAGCTTACAAAAAACATATTGAAATTATTAATTTTTATAGGCTTTTCATATTTTCTTATAAAAGGAGACATAGAAAATCTTTTACAAGCTCCTTACCAAGATGTTTTTAATGCAATTTCTTATCTTTTAAAGATAATTTTTAAGGTGCTTATCTCCCTTAGCATATTTGCCATACTCATATCCATCCTTGACTATGGCTATAAAAGATGGGATTACGAGAGACGGATCAGGATGAGTAAAGAAGAGATAAAGGAGGAGTATAAACAGCATGAGGGAGACCCATATGTAAAGGCTGCCATGAAGAAGCGTATGAGACAGCTCGCTCGCGGAAGGATGATGAAGGAAGTGCCAAAGGCAAGCGTGGTTATAACAAACCCTACACATATAGCTATAGCTCTTAGGTATAATCCTGAAGAGGGAGACAAAGCTCCCAAAGTCCTGGCAAAGGGAAAGGGTTCCATAGCAGAAAGGATAAAGGAGATAGCCCTTGAAAAGGGTGTGCCAGTTGTTAGAAAAGAAGAACTGGCAAGGGCTATGTATCCAGCGGTTGAAGTAGGCGATGAGATCCCTCCAAAGTTCTATAAGGCGGTGGCGGAAATATTAGCTTTTATAATGTATAGAAAGAAAGAAGTTTTAGCATGAACGAGGTGGGAAAGCTATTATTGTTCCTTGGCTTCCTTTTTATTCTCCTTGGCTTTTTACTTATATTTTTTGAAAAGCTGCCCTTTGGATTGGGAAGGTTGCCCGGAGATATAGCTATAAAAAGGGATGGATTTACCTTCTACTTTCCCGTTGCTACTTCCTTAATTCTTAGTGTGATTTTGTCCCTCCTTTTGACCCTTTTGTTTACTCTTTTGAAGAAGTAAAGTGGCGGAGCCGACGGGACTTGAACCCGCGCCCTCCGGCTTGACAGGCCGGCGTTCTGACCGGGCTGAACTACGGCTCCTCCAAAAAATATTATATCACCTTTCTTAGTAAAAGGGTAGCTATTTTTTCAAACGCTTATCTCAAGCTTTAAAAGAGAGGTTTAATGTTCCCGGTGAAAGAGTACCACCACTTTCCACATGACGGGCGGTATGAAAAGGTAAGCTATTATGCTTATAAGTATGATAACCTTCCAAAGTAGGTCTAAATAATCTATGCTTAGCATCCCAAGACCGGATACGAACTGAAGGATTCCAAAGGTGTAAGAGATTTTTATAAGGGAGGGGAGGTTTTGAAGCCTCCCCAGCGCATAAAGGATGGCATAAAAGCCTGCAAAAAGTACCATAAAGAAGCCATAAAGCATGAGTTTGTAGAGGACCTCAGCCAACAACCTTAGCCTCCTCTACCCTTTCCACCCTTCTACCTGCGGTTATAAGGTCGTACAAAAGCACTACAAAGGCAAGGTGTCCGTGAGCTGCAGCCATCTGTGTTCCATGGCTATAGAGGTTTATCTGGGGTAGTGTATGCATAAAGCCCCAAACGCCTGCACCAAATAGGTTTCCAAAGGCTTGAGCAAAAACCCAAAAGAGCGCAGGTCTATTGACCGTATGAAGTTTATGGACACCTGCATAGTAAACGGCGTGTATAACCATAGCTACGAGGGGGAAAGGTTCTAAAGAAGAGAAAAAGCCCCTATACCAAGCCAATATTCTGGTGTCCCTATCCAGTAGTAGTGGTGTCCAAGACCCAATATGCCAGTACCAAAGACCAACATAACCTCTATAAATAGCCACGCCTCTATGATCTTCCTAGGTGTTCCAAGTAGATGCATAAGAAGCCACCCCATAAGAACACCCACTAACACTTCCCATGTGGCCTCCACCCAGAGATGCACCACCCACCACCAAAATTTGTCAACGCTTATGTTTGGAGTAAAGAACATACCCGCCAAGTATGGGCCAAAAAGGGCAGCAAGGTCTACCAACAAAACCCCAAGTATTCCCGTTAATCTCTTGCTGGATATAACCGTTGCTATAACATTGTAAGCCACTATAAGGGCTACCCCCACTATGCCTATGTCTGCCCATCTTGGCGCTTCTATATACTCCCTTCCTTCCGCTATAAACCAAAGGGTAAAGAAGTCCCCTTTACCTATCTGTTTAAGAAGATATACAAGCACCACCACAGCCACTGCACCAACAAAGGCAAAGTAGGCAAGTTTGCCAAGCCTTATGCCTACTACCTTCCTTCCCGTTTCAAGAGGCAAGAACCAATAGATTCCCGCTATAAAGCCCATAAGGAGCCAAACCACCATAGCATTGATATGAAGCATCCTACCCGTCATGAAGTTTATCGTTCCAAAGAGGAAATCTGGGTTTATATACTGGTAGGCTATCATCAAGCCAAATAGAAGCTGGGCTCCAAAAAGGAGAATAGCTGTCCAAAAGTACCAAAGGGCTAACTTCTGAGATTAGTAAAGTCTTTCCATAGCTGTACCTCCTTACTCTACTTTTGCTTCTGGAAAGTTTGCTGGAATCCGTTGGTATATATGGCAGACATGAACTTAAGGTAAGCTACCACAGCCACCGCTTCTTCCTCGCCTATCTTGAGATTAGGCATTTTCCTTGTCCATGTAGGGTACTTGTCGGGGTTCATCAAAAAAGCCTTTATGGCTTCTTCCCTTGATCTTGCCCCAGTCACGGGAACCATTTGTCTGTCCCACTTAGGGTCAAGCCAAGCCTTCGTCAGGTCTGGTGCATATTCCGCCATTGTAAAAGCCCAAACCTCTTGTTATCTGCTGTCAAAGAAAAAGGCAAAAACCCTAAAAAGATCATCTTTGGCTGTAGAGCTTCATTTGAGAAACTAAAACAAAAACACATCAATGGAAAGCCTTATAAGAAATTACAACTAAAATGGATAGAGAAAAGAAAAGGAAGCCTTAACACAAGGATAGAGGTAAAAGAGAATAACATCTATTTAAATGTTGGGTGAGAAATTATCCTTTGTAGGGATATTTCATGAACCACCGCAAAAAATTTAAAATTCTAGTAGTCCAGGCTTACAGCCTGTCTTTTATCGCAGGCAAGGATGCCTGCGCTATCGATAAAAGAGGGTTTCTTAGCCGGCGCGTACAAGAATATGCTTATATAAAGTCAAGTTTATTTTTAATGCTATGTCAAAAAAGAGATATCTCTGTCCTGAAAGAAAAACTCTTTTGTGGAAAAACCCGATAAGGTCATTAGCCTCTGCTACAGGGGGCTATTTTTGAAACACTTGGAGCTTTTTTAATACCCTTTCCATAGCCTCTAAAAAGGCATCGTTTTCAAAGGGCCTTCCTATACTTACCCTAAGGCATTGAGGTATCATGTAAGAAAAATCCCTTATTAAGACCCCTTCCTCCACCAACTTTTTGTGAAGAAGTTCTGCAGGTATGCGAAGGCTTTTAAAAAGTATAAAATTGGCACAAGAGGGGTAAGCCCTTATTCCTTCCATCTTAGAAAGTTCCAAATAGACCCTTTCCCTTTCTTTAATGACCCGTTTTATTTCTTCTTCTATTAGGTGATAAAACTCTGTAAGCATAAGCCTTGCTATAACTTGTGAAGGGTAAGTTATGTTAAAGGGCAATCTTACCTTGTTTAGCTCTCTTATGACCTCTTCCTTGCCAACCATAAAGCCCACCCGTAGCCCTGCCATGCCTATCTTGGAAAGGGTGTGTAAAACTACTGTATCATCCCTCTTTAAGGCTTCTTCCATAAAGCTTTTCCCCGAGTAGGGATAATAAGCTTCGTCTATAACGGTGAAAAGTCCCAAAGACCTTATCCTTCTTATCTTCTCCTCGCTAAAGCAGTTGCCCGTAGGGTTGTTGGGATAAGCAAAGTAAGCCAATATAGGCTTTTTTTCCTGTATAGCTTCTACGCTTTTTTGTATATCTATGTCAAAGTCTTCTTTTAATTCTACTTCCACCTTTTCCCTTCCCAGAACCTGTGCCGATATGCGGTACATGGAAAAGGTAGGCACAGGATAGAAAACCCCTCTGTTTAGTTCTCCAATCCCTACGGAAAGGTAATAGATAAGCTCATCGGAGCCATTTCCCAACATAAGGTTTTCTGGGCTTACTCCCAACCTTTGGGCAAGGGTTTCCTTCAAAAGGTGTGCCTCTGGGTCTGGATATCGGTTAAAGGGTATTTTAGATACTTCTTCTCCTATGTGTTTTTTAACCTCTTCTGGAAAGTCAACGGATAGCTCGTTAGAGGATAGCTTTATCTTCGCAGGGGTAGTTTCTGTTTTGTAAGGGGCGAGGGAGAGGACCCTCTTGCTTATCATTTTAAGCTTGAAACTCTTGGGCTTTTTCCTCTTCCCCTTCTTCTTCCTCTTCGCCCCTGCCAAGGTAGAGTTCAAGCTCTGCCACGGTGGATTCCATTAACTTGTCTTCAAGGATTCCCTTTATTAGTCTGTTAAGCTTGCGCTCATCCCCCATAGCAATGCCATTTAGTACGTAGTACAACCTTTTGGGCAAAGAAAGAACTACCCTTTTGTACCTTGGACCGCCCTTTTTCCTTGGCTTCCTTGCCATTTTTCTTCCTCCTTTAAAAGTTTTGATTAAATTATAAATCAATGCTTATAATTTTGCTAACTTTAATAATCTTTTCCGCGGTGAAATCCCAAGAACAACAGAAAATTTTTTTTGATGAATATCATGTGATATTCCTTCCAGAAGAGCACACAAGCAAAGAAGACCACAGCTTTCAACTTGGAATAGTAAAGTTTCTTTATTCAAAAGGATACAAGTTTGTAATAGCTATGGAAATGTTCCAACAACCCTTTCAACCCTTTCTTGACCAGTATATAAACTGTCAGATAGACGAAGAGGAAATGTTAAAGAAAACGGAATATCATAAGCGGTGGGGCTTTGACCCTTCCCTTTACAGAGACCTTTGGAGGTTTGCCAAAGAGAAAGGTGTGAGAATTATAGCCATCAATATTCCCTCTGAGTTGGTTCAAAGAATAAGAAGGGAGGGATTGGAAGGAATTAGGGACAATAACCTTCCAGACCACCTTATACCCCACACAGAGAAGGAGAAGGAAAATTTAAGGGAAGTTCTCAAAAACCATCCAAAGGTTGATGAAACTAGCTTTTTTAATATACAAAAGGCTTGGGATAATGGAATGGCCTTTGCCATAGCTAATTTTTTAGAAAGATATCCCGATTATAAGGTGGTTGTCCTTGTAGGAAGAGGGCATGCCCAAGATTATCATACTGGCATCCCGAGGATACTAAGCCTGCTAAAGCCCGGTGTGAGAATTAAAATACTCAAAAAGACCCATTTATATGACCTGTAAGGTCAAAAACCTGAATTACCAAAAAATTAATTCTAAGGATGCCTGTGCTACTTTAATGCGGATTTTATTTCCTTTACACTTTCTCCAAGGGCTTTTATATTGCCTTCTCCTGCAAGCTTTACAAAGTGGCTTCCTATTACTACACCGTCGGCAAACTGGGCTATCTCTCTTGCCTGCTCTCCCCTTGATACACCAAAGCCTACCACCACAGGCTTATCACAAAGAGATCTATAAAGCCTTATCCTCTCCCTTAACCTTTCCATAGGAAGGCTTTCCCTTGCTCCCGTTGTGCCCGTTAAAGAAACAAAATAAACCATATGGTCTGAATTTTCACATATAAGCTTTAGCCTTTCTTTGGTGCTTGTAGGAGAAGCCAAAAAGACCAAGGAAAGTCCATGGGCTTTACAAATTTCCCTTAAGAGATGGCCCTCCTCTGGGGGGAGGTCTGGTACTATAAAGCCGTCTATGCCAGCCTCCACCGCCCTTCTGCAGAAGTTTTCATGCCCCATCTTAAAGATGGGATTGTAGTAAGTCATAAGTAAAAAGGGTTGATGGGGGAATTCTTGTCTTAGGGTATGGGATAGCTCAAAGACATGCCTTGATTTTATACCATTCCTTAGGGCTATCTCGTGGGCAATTTGTATGGTAGGACCGTCTGCCACAGGGTCCGAAAAGGGAAAGCCTATTTCCAATATATCGGTGCCCTCCTTAAGAAGGGTCCTAAAAGCCAGAAGGGAGGTTTTATAATCGGGATAACCCACCATCATATAAGACAAAAGAGCCTTTTCTCCCTTTTTCCAAAAAGCTTCAAGCCTCATCTATTACCTCAACATTCACTTCAATCTCACAGGTTTTGCTTAGCATAGCATAAACACTGCAGTACTTACCCAAGGACAACCTTAGGGCTTCTTCTACCGCCTTTTCTTTTAGATTTTTTCCATAAACTCTGTAAAGGAGTTTGATTTTTTCATAAACTCTTGGATGTTCTTCTTTCCTTATGCCCGTTGCGACGATCTGTATATCCTTTATTTCCTGCCTTTTCTTCTTTAGTATGTGGGATATATCCACTCCAGAACAGCCCGCAAGGGCTATCAGTAAAAGCTCCATAGGTCTGTGCCCCTCTTCTCCCACCAAAAGCTCTCCGTAAGAATCTTGGGCTAAATAGGTGTGTTCTCCTTGAGAAAGTTTAAGAAGGACCTTTTTCTCTTCCATCTTTACACGTTTGTGTCTATGATAAATAGGGGCTGTCCGTACTCTACCGTCTCTCCATTTTCTACCAATATTTTTACCACTTTACCCCTTACATCGCTTTCTATCTCGTTCATCACCTTTAGAGCTTCAATAATGCAAAGGACTTGCCCGGGTGATACTATATCTCCCACTTCCACAAAGGGTGGAGCTCCCGGAGAGGGCGAGCGGTAAAAGGTACCCACCAAGGGGCTTTTTATAACATGGAGATTCTCTTGCAGAACTTCCTCTGAAGGAGGAATAACTTCTTGGTACCTTGTCTGTGGTAAGGGTATTTCTACCCTTTGTACATCCCTTTGATGGGTTTCTATAAAAAGCTTTAAATCTCCTGTCTCTATACTTATCTGCTTTATATCACTGCCCTTTACGAGGTTTATGATCTCCTTGACAAAGTCCTTGTCCATTATGCCCTCTTTACTACTTCTATGTAGGCGCCCGTGCGTGTATCTACCTTTACCACGTCTCCCTCTTTTACGAAAAAGGGCACTTGCACCATTGCTCCTGTCTCAAGCTTTGCGGGCTTTGAGCCTCCGGAGGCGGTATCACCTTTAAAGGCTGGTTCTGTTTCCACAACCGTTAATTCTACTTGCTTTGGCAGTTCTATACCTATGGGCTGGCCCTTATAGAGAAAGACCACAACAGTCATGCCCTCTTTTAAAAACTTGGTTTCTTCTTTAAGGTTTTCATAGGCTACGGGTATCATCTCGTAGGTGGTTTGGCTTACAAAGTAATAATAGTCTCCGTCGTTGTAGGAATATTCCGCAAAGACCTGTTCAAAGTCTGCCAGTTCTATGGAGTCCGAAGACTTGTAGGTTATTTCTATCACGTTGCCCGTTTGCATGTTTTTTGCTTTTACCCTTACAAAGGCTTGACCCTTGCCAGGTTTTACGTGTTCATAGTCAAGGACCCTATGGGGCACGCCATTATGCTCAATAAACATATCCCTTTGTATGCTGTTAATATCTATTCTTACAGCCATGGTATATGATTTTATCATAAGGAGGCTAAGATGGTAAAAGAGATGCTAAAGGAAAAGGCCGGTTATCTTCTTTCCAATCTTTTATCCCAAGGTGGTGAATACGGAGAGATCTTTTATGAAAAGGTACGCACCTGTAGGATGCAGCTTGAGGACAACAAAATAGACAAAGTCCAGTGGGGCATAGATGAGGGTGTGGGTATAAGGCTTATAAAGGATGGAAAAACCTATTATGGCTATACCAACAATCCCACCTTTGAAAACCTAATGGAGATAGTTCACACCTTGGCAAGGGGTAAAGGTCATGGTGCCGTCAAAATAGGCCTTAGACAGATAAAGGGCTACACCAAGCTAAGCGTAGACCCCGATGAAAAAGATATAGAGTACCGCAAGGAGTTTCTTTTGAGGGCCAACGAAAAGGCAAAGAGCTATGGAGATAGGGTTAAACAGGTTATGGTGGTGTTGATGGATAAAACAAGGGACATAATGGTTATAAACAGCCTTGGAGACAGGGCAGAGGACTTACAAAAGAGGGTAGTATTCTTTACCGACGTAGTGGTGGAAAAGGATGGAACACTTCAAAGGGGCTATGAGTCTGCTGGTATAAGGGGAGGCTTTGAACTCTTTGAGAAGCAAAAGCCGGAGGATATAGCCCAAAAGGCTACAGAGAGGGCGCTACTTATGCTACAGGCAAAGCCTGCTCCTGCGGGAAGCTTTACAGTAGTAATGGCGGGCGAAGCTGGTGGCACCATGATCCACGAAGCTGTGGGCCATGGCTTTGAAGCGGACCTTGTGCAAAAGGGACTTTCTGTGTATAGGGGCAAGTTAGGTCAAAAGGTTGCCAGCGAACTTATAACGGTTATAGACGACGCTACCCTTGAGGGGCATAATGGATCCTTTACGGTGGATGACGAAGGAGTACCTGCCCAAAGGACAGTGCTTATACAGGATGGGTATCTTGTGGGCTATATGTACGATAGGCTAAGGGCTATGAAGGAAGGAAAACAATCCACAGGAAATGGCAGAAGGCAAAGCTATGCCCATGTGCCCATGGTTAGGATGACAAATACCTACATAGCTCCTGGGAAAGACAATCCCAAAGACATAATCGCAGACACTAAAAAGGGCATTTTGGTGGTAAAGATGGGAGGGGGTGAAGTAAATACAGTAACGGGAGACTTTGTATTTGAGGTGATGGAGGGTTATATGATAGAAAATGGAGAGATAACCTATCCTATAAGGTCTGCCACCCTGATAGGAAATGGTCCAAAGGTTCTTATGGATGTGGATGCGGTGGGATGGGACCTTGGCTGGAGTATAGGTACCTGTGGGAAAGAGGGTCAAGGGGTGCCAGTTACTGATGCCCAGCCCACCTTAAGGATCAGGTCAATGGTTTTGGGTGGCACTGAAGTATGAAAGGATCTTCTCCACGGCACCATCAATGCCCAAGCGATCTACCTCTATTTCCTCCCACCCTTGCCTTCTAAACCACCTTATCTGCCTTTTGGCGTACTCCTTGGTGTTTTTTATCATCTCCTCCAGGCAAAAGGCCAACTCCCTTTCACCCTTTACACAGGGTATAAACTCTTTGTAGCCTATGGCTTGAGATGAAGTTAAAAAGTTTTCAAAGCCCATCTCTAAAAGCCTCCTTATCTCTTCCAAAAGACCCAACTGCACCATCCTTTTTGCCCTTTCTTCTATCCTTTTACTTAACCATTCCCAGCTACCTTTCAGATAAAAGCCCTTAAAGGGAAGGCGGGGGGTTTCCCACCGGTGAAAGAAGGAAAAGGGCTTTCCAGAGTTTATAAAAACCTCCAAGGCTCTAACAATCCTTTTGGTATCCCTTGGAGATATCTTTTTGGCATAAACAGGATCCACTACCTTTAATCTTTGATATAGATATTGGCTTCCCTTCTCTTGGGCTATTGAGTATAGCCTTTCCCTTAGCCTCCAATCGGGCTTGGGAGTTTCCCCCATACCGAAAAGAAGCGCTTGCAAGTATAAATAAGTGCCACCACACACGATAGGAGTCTTTCCTTTTTCTTCTAATTGTCTTATAGCCTCCAATGCCATCTCTTCAAAAAGCTTGGCATCAAAAATATCACCCACATCCACCACATCCACCAAATGGTGTTTTACCTCCTTCATGCAATCCAAAGGCTTTGCGGTGCCTATATCCATGCCCCTATAAACACACATAGAGTCTGCGCTTATTATCTCTCCATCAATTCTTTTGGCGAGCTTGCAACACACTTCGGACTTTCCGCTACCCGTTGCTCCCCCAATTACTATCAACATCTTCAAAAAATAAACCTATTCCTGCTATTCCATAGGCTCCATTTTTATAACAAAGCTTTATCTTATCCCAAGTTATTCCTCCAAGGGCATACACAGGTATAGACACCCTTTGGGCTACTTCCCTTAGCTTTTCTAAGCCTATGGGCTGTGCCTCTGGATGGCTTTTGGTTTTAAAGATGGGGCTTATGGTTATAAAGTCTGCCCCCTCCTCTTGGGCATAAAGGGCATCTTCAAGGCTATGGGCAGAATATCCCACCAAAAGCTTAGGAGCTATTTTTTTTACCACGCTTGGGGGAAACCCCTTTTGAGGTAAATGAACACCCTCTGCAGATACTGCCAAGGCTATATCCACCCTTTCGTTTATAAACAAAAGAGCTTTGTATTCTTTGGTTATTTCCCTTGCCTTAAGGGCAAGCTTGTAGTATTCCAAGCCAGACATCTCCTTTTCCCTAAGCTGGACCATCCTTATGCCCCTTTCAAGGACTTTAACAAGCCTTTCTAAAAGATCTGGATACCTTCTGCTGTCAGTTATGGCATAGAGCCTTGGGAGTTCCAAGCTTAACTCTCCACTATCTCATCGTGGCTTGGTAGCCTTTTGGATATATCAGAACCAGTAAAGTTGGCAACCCAACCCTCGGGGATTGAAAAGAACCTTATAGCCTTAAAAAAGGGCTTGGTGCCCATATCAAACCAGTGCTTGGTGTTTGCCGGCACGCTTATAAAGTCTCCTTTTTCGCAAAAAACTACATAAACCTTGTCGCCAATATGAAGATAAAAGGTGCCACAACCATCCACGAAAAACCTTACCTCAAAGTCCGAATGAGTATGCTCCGAAAGAAACATATTCCTAAGCTCTTCCCTTTTGGGATGGTCGGGTGTTAGGCTGACCACGTCTATGGATTTAAAACCATACTCCCTTACTATCCTTTCCACATCCTCTTTGTAGACTTGTAAAACCTCTTCCTGCGTAGCAGACCAAGGAAGCTCCTTATCCGTGTTCCATCTTTCAAAGATAACCTTCAAAGAAGCCAGCTTTTTCCTTATTTCCTCATAGTCCTTAATAGATTCCAAAAGATTACCCTCTTCGTCATAGACCTTTAGCAAGCTCATGGTTATGTATTATAAGCAAAAAAACACTGGATGATAAATTCACCTTATACAATTTTTTACCCAGCGTATATTTAAATAATCCAAGGAGGAAAGGTATGGATATAATAGAAAATTTTCTCTTTGAAGTGGCGGAAAAAGCCATAAATTACAAACCCATAGACAAGGAAACAGCCCTTAGGATACTCCAAGTGCCCAACGAGTACATAGCCCTAACGGTGTACCTTGCTCAAAAGGTAAAAAACCATTTCCATCCCCCAAACAAGATAGAGTTCTGTTCTATAATAAACGCCAAAAGTGGAGCATGTTCCGAAGATTGTAAGTTCTGCGCCCAATCAAAGTTTTACAAAACTCCCATAAACGTGTATAACTTGGTACCAACGGAAGAGATATTGGAAGGAGCCTATAGGGGTGTGGAATTTGGAGCAAACCGCTATTGTGTGGTTTTAAGTGGAAAATCTGCTTCTAAAGAAGAGGTGGAAAGAATATGCCAAGGGGTTGAAGAGATAAAAAAAGAAGGTATTCCCATAAATGTGTGTGTGTCTGCGGGCACCCTTGGAGAAGAAGACCTAAAAAAGCTAAAATCTGCTGGTGTAAAAAGGGTAAATCACAACCTGGAGACTTCCGAGAGATTTTTCCCACATATAGTAAGCACCCACACATGGAAGGATAGATACGAAACTATAAAGAGAATAAAGGCGGTAGGTCTTTCCACATGTTGCGGTGGTATATTTGGAATGGGAGAGAGCTACGAAGACCGTGTAGATCTGGCATTAACCTATAGAGAGCTTGAGGTGGATTCCATACCCCTTAACTTCCTTATGCCTATAGAGGGAACGCCCCTTCAGGAGGCGCCAGGCATTACACCCCTTGAGGCACTAAAAGTTATAGCCATGTTTAGGTTTATAAACCCAAAGGCGGAGTTAAGACTCTGCGGTGGAAGGGAGCAAAACCTTAGAGATTTTCATGGAATGGCTGTTTTGATGACCAACGCCATGATGGTGGGTGGATATCTCACAAGAGCAGGAAGGGATATAAAGAAGGATTACCAGCTTTTAAAGGACCTAAGATATAAGAGGTTAGCAACCCTGGAATAAGCTTAAAGTTATCCCAAACTGGTATAATTTCCTTATGTTCTGCAGGGTAAAAAGCGGGGGTGTTTTGGGAATAGAGGGCTTTGAAGTGGATGTGGAGGTGGATATTTCAAACGGACTTGCCCAGTTTTCCATAGTGGGTCTGCCTGACAAGGCTATAAACGAAGCAAAGGACAGGGTTAGGTCCGCTCTAAAAAACAGCGGCTTTCAACTACCTTTGAAGAGAATAACCATAAACCTATCACCCTCTCATGTAAAAAAACAGGGGACCTTTTACGACCTTCCCATAGCCCTTGGCATAGTTAAACTTTCCACGGGGTTGGATTTTCCAGAAGACTTCATAGTAATGGGGGAGCTCTCCTTGGATGGAAAGATAAACCCTGTAAAGGGAGTTCTTCCCGTAGTAATATCCCTGAAAAAGTTGGGCTATAGGCGTTTTATAGTACCCTCGGGAAACGCAAAAGAGGCAGGTATTGTAGAGGGTGTGGAAATCTATGGCTTTGAAAAACTTGAAGAGGTTATTGACTTTTTAACGGGCAATCCAAGAAAAGAACCTGTAAAGATAGATGTAAAAAAACTCTTTGAAGATTCCCAAGATTTTTATATGGACTTTAGTGAAGTATATGGACAGCATCAAGCTAAAAGGGCTATGGAGATAGCCGCCGCAGGCTTTCATCCAGTTATGCTGATCGGTCCACCGGGCACTGGGAAAAGCATGCTCGCCAAAAGATTGATAACCATAATGCCACCCTTGACCTTTGAGGAAGCCATAGAGATAACACGTATATACAGCGTAGCGGGACTTCTTAACGAGGACCTTCCCATAATAAAGAGAAGACCCTTTAGAAGCCCCCTCACCAACGCCTCAGAATCTGCCCTTGTAGGTGGTGGTACAATTCCACAACCGGGTGAGATATCCCTAGCCCATAGGGGAGTTCTGTTTCTTGATGAGTTTCCAGAGTTTAGCAGAAAAGCCATAGAGTCCCTAAGACAGCCTTTGGAAGATGGTAGGGTAACTGTGTCGAGGGTTGGGGGAAGGATAACCTTCCCTTCGGAGTTTTTATTGGTGGTTGCCATGAACCCATGCGCCTGTGGTAATTATGGAAATCCCTACAAGCCCTGCGTATGCACCCCTATGCAGTTAAAGGCTTACCAATCAAGAATATCGGGTCCTATCATGGACAGAATAGACCTAAGGGTTTGGGTTAATCCCGTGGAAAGGGAAGACCTCCTTTCCATGAAATCTGGAGAAACATCCTCCCAGATAAGAGAGAGGGTTATAAGGGCTGTGGAAGTACAAAGGGAAAGGTTCAAAAACAGCAAAACTAAATATAACTCACACATGACTAACGAAGAGATAAAAAAGTACTGCCCTTTGACCCAAGAAGCTCAAAGCCTTCTAAAAAACGCAATTGATAGAATGAACTTAACAGGGAGAGGCTACATGAAGCTTTTAAAGGTTGCAAGAACTATAGCAGATTTGGAAGGGGAAAAAAAGATCGCAAGCCACCACATAGCGGAGGCTTTACAATACAGAACAAAGGAAAAAACGCCCACCATGTAAATACTGATATATATCATAAAAGAATTCCACACCCCCTGTGGAATTTATGTGTAAATCCTTAGTAAAAGTGCATGGAAAAACCTATACTTGGAAATAGGGATGTGAAATTGTGGAATTTTTCTGAAGTGCTTGATTCTCAAAGGTTTGACGCATGCAGAAAAACAATAAATATCAATGCTTTGAAAGGGGGTGTGAAATTTTATTTTCGCAAGTGCTTGATTTTCAAGGATTTTCCAATGGGGATGTGAAATTTGAGGGTGCCTATTATTATCTTCTTTTTTATTTATTCTAGATAGTAAGAAAAGATAAATAATAATAATAAAGCACTTGACAAAATCAGACTCAAATTTAGGGGGTACCGCTTCCTAAGTATGGCTTTTTCCGTAATTTTTTCTTTTCAAATTCCACAGGAAATTTCACACCCCAAAGGTGGAATTTCACACCCTATTTCTAAGCTACGCTTTTTCCGTTATTTTTATTCAAAGAATTCCACAGGAAATTCCACACCCCTTAGAAAAAATTCCACACCCCCTGTGGAATTTTACACAGGATGGGGATCTATCGGCGTATACCCTAAGGAAAAACCATCGCAAAAACTTTGGCAAAGCCTTAATTGGTCGAGAATTTATACACCAACTCTGGGTGTACAGATATACGCCCAAATTTTTAAATATTTTGGGCATATTTTCACCCAGCGTATATATTAGAATAATATCTTAGAAACGCCGGGTGAGAAATTCAGAAAAGTTCAAAGACAAGCCCATCAGTAAAAAGTGGATATTCTATCACACTACATGTCCATCTATAAACAAATACTCCAAGACCCTTCTTAGAAGTGCCAAAACCCAAAGCAGGCAGAAAGCCAAAACTAACAGATGTCCAAATAGCAGCTATCTTTACAGGTTGAGACTTGTGATATTGATGAAGCTATTGCTTGGTAAGAAGATAGAGCTTGTGATAGATGGGACGATAGTGGATATAGCTAATGTAAATAGGGCGAGGACACAGAATATACTGAGATTAAGTGGCGGGGTATGGTGGGTAAAGAGATATAGGAAGATAAGGCGGAGAGATAATGGACAGGTAGTGGAGTTTGAAGAAGTCAGGTATGGGATGTTGATGATGGTGTTATGCGGTAGGGAAGGGGTGGTATATGAGTTAAAGATGAAGAGGCAAGTGGTGGAAGGTGTGATAAGTCAGATAAAGCTTTTTAATGCTGGCAGTGGTTGGAGGACTTTGATTTGTGTGCTTGTGTATGCATATGCTATTGGATATAGCTTTTATAGGAGGTTTGTTTGATGATACCTAATTTCTCACCCAACGTATGGTTTAAAAATCATAACATATATTAGCTCAATTAGAAGAGGGTCATTATTCTTGTGTTAGCTTTATGTCTGTGATCATTGAGTATTCGCTCTTTCCTATAT
>CALIUI010000030.1 GCA_938048815.1 uncultured Aquificaceae bacterium
TTTGAGAAAAGTAAAAACAAAAAAGGAGACTATTCTGGAAGAAAGATAAGGAGAATACAGCATAGCTTTGCCTACAAAAAGCTTCTGTCAAAGATAAAGCTATTGGCAAAGAGAAAGGGAATACAGGTAATAGAGATAAATCCATCTCACACATCCACCATAGGTATGTTAAAATATTCACCCCAATACATGCTAACAAAGGATGTAGCTTCTGCTTATGTGATAGCAAGAAGGGGCTTGGGACTAAAGGAGAAAGTTCCTAAGGTTTATAAAGACCTGCTAAAGAAGTTAAGGGCTAATGTTGAGTATTTGACCGCATTAAAGGAGTATGTAAGAGAGAAGGTAAAGAATACATATCTGAAAGCCAAGCAGTTGAAGCTAATAGACATAGCCATAAAAAGCCTTAAGAGTGAGCCAAGGAGGGTATTGAGGCCACTGGATGGAACAAGCTGGGGTATATATAATCCTTGGCAAGTTCTTAAGGTAGTGGTGCTAACGGCGCTCTCTCCTGAGAGGGTCATAAGGGACCTCTCTGTCCTGAAGGAGAGACTCTTTCAGGGTTTGTGGGGAGACCCTGTATGGGCACGAGCTCCTGCTGCAGGGGGTGGGGGCGGTAGCCCTTTAAAAGGGGCTATTTTTGAAACACCCTGGATGAGTTATAATATATAGCTTAGGAGGAAGAAAATGGCATTAGCAAAAGAGTTAAAGCAGGGGCTTATAAAAAGCTTTCAAAGGCATGAAGGCGACACGGGATCGCCAGAGGTGCAGATAGCCATACTTACAGAGCGTATAAACAGGCTAACAGAGCACCTAAAAAAGCATAAAAAGGATGTGCATTCAAGAAGAGGTCTTATAGCCCTCATACACGCCAGAAGAAGGCATCTCGAGTACCTAAAAGAGAAGGACTATAAAAGGTACCTTGAGGTAGTGCAAAGGCTTGGGCTTAAGGTGAGATAATGGAAAGGATATCCGCTAAAATTGGGGATTCGGAGGTAATAATAGAAACAGGGCATTACGCTAAACTATCGGACGGTGCGGTGGTAGTACGTCAAGGGGATACCGCAATACTGATAACAGTTGTGATGTCCGAAGAGCCTATATCGGGCATAGACTTTGTGCCTTTGTCGGTAGATTACCGGGAACAGTCCTCCGCATGGGGTAGAATACCCGGAGGTTTTGTAAAAAGGGAAGGAAAGCCCACCGAAAGGGAGGTCCTTGTATCAAGGGTAATAGACAGGCCCATAAGGCCTATGCTACCGGAGGGCTTTTTCCATGATGTGGTAATAACCGCCTTGACCCTATCCGCCGACGACAAGTACGACCCAGATGTACTTGCCATAACGGGTGCATCTACGGCTTTGCATATCTCAAGGATACCCTTTGACGGACCCATAGCGGGTGTAAGGGTATGCAGGATAGAAGGTAAGTTTGTGGCAAACCCCACCTACGAAGAAAGACAAAAGGCAGACCTTGAGATAATAATGGCAGGCAGCAAAGATGCCATAATAATGGTAGAGGGTGGAGCAAAGGAGGTGGATGAAGACACACTGGCAGAAGCCCTATACTTTGGACTGTCAGCCATACAGGATGTATTAAGGGCACAAGAAGAGTTAAGGCAAAGGTTAGGTTTGCCAAAGGTTGGCTTTGAAGGGATGGAGCTTCCTTTGGAGCTCCAAAAGGAGCTTGAGGAGTTTTGCACCGACAAAATCTTGCAATCCTTTCTTATAGAAGACAAAAGGGAAAGAAAGACCTATCAATCAAACATTCTAAAGGAGTTTATAGAAAACAAAGGAGTGCCAGAAGAGCTACACTTCAAATTGAGTTATAACTACAAAAAGCTTATAAGCAAGCTTATGAGAAAAAGGGTGTTGGAAAAGGGGGTGCGTATTGACGGGAGAGGTCCGAAGGATATAAGGACCATAAGCATAGAGATCCATCCCTTTGAAAGGCCCCACGGCAGCGCCATATTCACAAGGGGGCAAACTCAAGCCTTTGCCACCGCAACCTTAGGATCTCCCGAAGAAGGACAATTGGTGGAAAGCATATATGAGGGTGAAACCTTCAAGAGGTTTATGCTTCACTATAACTTCCCACCCTTTTCCACAGGAGAGGCAAAGCCTTGGGGGCCACCCAGGAGAAGAGAGATAGGCCATGGAGCCCTGGCGGAAAGGGCAATAGAGCCCCTTATACCACCAGAAGACCAATTTCCCTACATAATACGTGTGGTTTCCAATATATTGGAATCCAACGGCTCCACTTCTATGGCAACCGTGTGCGCAGGATCCCTTGCCCTCTTTGACGCAGGAGTTCCCCTAAAAAAACATGTAGCTGGCATAGCCATGGGTCTAATAATGGAAGGCGATAGATATGTGATCCTTTCGGATATACTGGGAGACGAAGATCAACTTGGTGATATGGACTTTAAGGTAGCGGGCACAAAAGATGGAATAACCAGCGTTCAGATGGATATAAAGATAAAGGGGCTTAAAAAGGAGATAATGAAGGAAGCCCTCTATCAGGCAAGGGAAGGAAGGCTTTATATCCTTGAAAAGATGTACCAAGCCATACCAGAACCAAGGAAGGAAGTCTCTCCCTATGCGCCCAAGATAGAGATCATAACCATCCCAGAAGACAAGACCTTGGTAGTGATAGGTCCTGGTGGAAGGAATGTAAAGGAGTTTAGGGATAAGATGGGTGTATCTGTATGGGTGCATGAGGGTGGAAAGGTTTCTTTGACATCACAATCAAAGGAAGCCATAGAAGAAGTTAAGAAGGCTATTAAAAATCTAATAGCAGAGGTGGAAGTAGGTAAGGTTTATAAGGGTAAGATAACAAGAGTAGAGCCCTATGGTGTTTTTGTGGAGGTCTTGCCCGGCAAGGTGGGGCTCTTGCATGTTAGCAAGATGGAGGGCTATGTAAAGGATGTAAGGGCCAAGTTTAGTGTGGGAGATGAATTGTTGGTAAAGGTTATAGAGGTAGATGACCAAGGTAGAGCAAAGCTAACCAACATTGGAATAGAAAAGCCGGCGTAGCTCAGGGGCAGAGCGAGGCACTCGTAATGCCTAGGCCGTGGGTTCAAATCCCACCGCCGGCTTGGGAGAAGGCATGAGGATAAAGATAAAAAGACTTCCCCACGCAAAGGACTT
>CALIUI010000031.1 GCA_938048815.1 uncultured Aquificaceae bacterium
CTAAGTTTGCTAAAAGGATATTCATAACCTTTGAGTACTCAAAAAGGTTTTTCCCAGCTCATAAAACTATAAAAACTGGATTGCCAGTAAGGAAAAGTCTTTTAGAAGGAAGGAGTATAAGCAAAGAAGAAGCTTTAAAAAAGCTTGATCTTGAAAACCTTCCCACTTTACTTGTTATGGGCGGAAGTCAAGGGGCAAGCTTTCTTAATGAAATAGCGAGAGAAATATTTTCCAAAACTGATTGGCAAGGAATTCACATAACGGGGGAGCGGGATTATGAGAAAATAAAGAACTTCTATGAAGAAAAAAAACTAAGGGTTTTAGCTTTTGCCTTTAGTCATGACATGCACTTAGTATACAAGGCAAGTACCATAGCTTTAACAAGAGCAGGAGCAAGTTCTATCACAGAGCTTTCTTTGTATGGTATACCCTCTCTGTTTATACCCTTTCCCTATGCCATTTACGATCACCAATTTTACAACGCAAAAGAAATAGAAGAATTAGGTGGGGGAATTACCCTAAGGCAAGAGGAGGCAAGCTTGGAAAAGGTCATAGCCAACCTTGAAAGACTTTTATCGGATTTTGATGCTTATTCCAAGAATATTTCTACCTTTTCAAGTCCTGTTGCTTGTAATAGTATGGTGAAATATATTATTGAGTAATTAATCTTTGGGAGGAGGAAAGGCCATGGAAGTCAGGAAGGCAGTTTTACCAGTAGCTGGTTGGGGAACAAGATTTTTACCAGCTACAAAGGCGATGCCAAAGGAAATGTTCCCAATAATAGACAAGCCTGTTATTCAGTTTATTGTGGAGGAATGTCTTGATGCTGGCATTGAAAATATTGTTTTTGTAACAGGAAGACATAAAAGACCAATTGAACACCATTTTGATATAAACACAGACCTTGAAAAACATTTGGAAAATGCCGGTAAAACAGAACTTTTGAAGAACATAATGGAAATAAGCAGGATTACAAATCCCATATATATAAGGCAGAAGGAACAGCTTGGCCTTGGGCATGCTGTCCTTGTGGCAGAGCCAGTTGTGGGTTATGAGCCCTTTATAGTTTCTTTGGGTGATGTAATAATTAAAGATGAAGAAAATATCCTTACTAAAATGATAGAGGTTTACAAAAAATTTGGCAAAAGTGTCATAGCAGTATTTGAAGTAGAGGAAAAGGATGTTTCCAAGTATGGCATAATAGATGGAAGGCACATTGAAAAAGACATATACATAGTGGATAACCTCGTGGAAAAGCCAAAGGTAGCGGAAGCTCCTTCAAAACTTGCCATAGTTGGCAGATATCTTTTTACGCCGAGAATATTTGAAAAGCTTAAAATAACACCACCAGGAAAAGGTGGCGAAATACAGCTTACCGATGCTATAAAACTCCTCCTTGAAGAAGAGGCTGTTTACGCAATAAAGATAAATTCACGTGTTTATGATACAGGTACTCCCCTTGGATATATAACAACCATACTTGATTTTGCCCTTCAAAGGGAAGATTTGAGAGAGGAGATAATAAGGTATATAAGAAGCCTCATTGTTGAAATTCCAGAAGTTTGATTTTTTTAATGTGAGTTATAATTTATACCTATTATGCTTAGACTATCCTTAGGGCTTGCTATTCTTTTCACCTACATAGTAATGATCTGGGGCGGAGCGGTAAGGTCCACAGATTCAGGTCTTGCCTGTCCCGATTGGCCCCTTTGTTATGGTAGCTTCCAGATTCCAAAAGATACATCCGCCAAGCTTGAGATGGGTCATAGAACCATAAGCGGGCTTGCTGGTATATTTGTTTTCCTCACCTTCTTCTTAGTGTGGTTTAAGCACAAAACCTCTCCAAAGTCTGCTAAAATAGCGTCTGCAATAGCTCTTCTGTTTACTATCTCCGCAGCTCTTACAGGAATGAAGATGATAAAATCCGAAGCCCCAAATTTAAAGTACGTGTCTCATATGCTTTTAGAATCCTTTCATATATATGAGTCAATGATAATCTTGGGTGCTCTCATTTTCACGTACAGATTTCTCCAAAGAGATAATTATCGTAGCGAAGGAATACCTTTATGGGTTTATGTTTTTGCCATTACCACTATGATAACTGGCGTACTGGTTAGGTACACGGGTTCTGGTGAAGCTTGTGGGCACGAATGGCCACTTTGTAATGGAAAGCTTATTCCAGATCTTAATGATTGGAGAGTTGCTCTTCAGTTTGCCCATAGAAATATAGCCTACATAACATGGTTAGCCTTTTTACTTAACATGGTTTCCAACTTCAACAGAACATCCTTAACGGCCTTTATTCTCATAAATATCCAATTTCTCTTTGCCATATCTATGGTAGTTTCTGGCTTTTTCTTGCCTCTTGTTTTCCTTGATACTGCCATGGGCTTCTTCCTATTTGCATGGCTAACCTACAACCTTCAGCTAAAAACCACCAAAGAACAAGGATTAACTCCCGCATGGCAAGCAAGGCTTTGATATACAGCAACGTGCTAAAGGATTACATAGCCCTTACCAAGCCCGGCATAGTGCTTCTGGTATTGATAACTACCCTAACGGGCATGTACCTTGCCCAAAGGGGCTTTCCAGACCCATGGTTGGTTTTTTGGACCCTTTTGGGTACAGGATTGGCTTCTGCGGGCTCTGCGGTCTTAAATCAGTTTTTTGACAAGGACATAGACATCCTTATGGATAGAACGAAGGATAGGCCTTTGCCAGCAGGCAGTATAAATCCGAAAAATGCTTTTATATTTGGGTCTCTTTTGTTGGCTTTTTCCGCCCTTATTCTCTTATTAAAGGTGAACCTTATCGCCTTTTTCTTTGTCTTTTTGGCTTCTTTTTTCTATGTGGTGGTGTATACCCTTGCCTTAAAGAGAAAAAGCCCTTTAGCTACCGAAATAGGTGGTGTTTCTGGGTCATTGCCACCGGTTATAGGCTATGCGGCTGTAAAGGGAGAGGTAGGCTTGGAGGCTTTGATCCTTTTCCTTATAATGTTTATGTGGCAACCTCCCCACTTTTGGGTACTTGCCATAAAGTATTCAGAAGACTACAGGCGGGCAGGAATACCAACCCTTCCCGTATCAAAGGGCATAGTCCATACCAAGATAAAAACCCTAATATACACTGCAAGCCTTATGCCCCTTAGCCTTCTTCCCTTCTTCTATGGCATCTCAGGTTCCATATACTTTTTTTCTGCCCTGATACTTAGCGGTCTTTATCTTATATTAACTTTAAAGTTTGTGTTTTCAAAAAAGCCCAATGGCATGTTTGTCTTTTTTTACTCGGTGCTATACATAGCCCTTCTCTTTTCCGTAATGGTCTTTGATATGAGGAGATGAAAATGGAAAAAAAGTGGTTTTTGCTGTCTATAACTTCTCTTGGGCTTGGTGGTTTTCTCGCTTTGGTAGCTGCCGTTGCAAGGACCCCCGCCATCTACAAACTTGTGCCACCGGGATATTTCTACCATTCCATAATAGGGCATGTGGACCTTGCCATAGTAGGTTTTTTCTTAACCTTTACCCTTTTCTTATGGCAAACAACCTTTAAAAGGGCTCTTTTTTTGCCCTTTTACCTTTCTTTTTTAGGTGTATTTCTTATAGCCTTGGTATCCCTTTTGGGTATAGGCAAGGGTGTTTCCAACAACTATCTACCTACCATAGACCACCCACTTTTTTGGCTTGGAGCCCTTTCCTTCTTTGCAGGTTTTTGGCTTGGAGCCTTTTCTCTTCTAAAAGAGGCAGAAAAGGGCATATTCTCAGAAGACCCAAAAGAACATCTTGCCTCTGTATCGGTTCTTCTTTCCCTTTTTATGTTCCTTGCCTTTTTGACCTCTTTGCCAAAGGCAGGCTCCAGGGAGGAGCTTTATCTTTTCTACGAAAGGCTTTATTGGGCACCGGGGCATATTCACCAGTTTATAAACGGGCTCATGCTTATGTACGCTTGGTACTACCTTTTGGAAAAACAAGGAATAACTATAAGGCTTAACAGGTTAAGGTATTTAAGCTTTCTCTTTATATCCTTTACTTTTATGTACATACTACTACCTATCCTTTTTGGAGATCCCGTGTCGGAAAGCGCAAGGAGATTTACCGATATGGGTTATGCTTTGGGCTTAGGCATTCCTATCTTTTTCCACATCTTCCACATCCTCAAAAACCACAGATTAAGCCTTAAAGATTTAAACTCCGTTGCCCTTTCCTTGTCCATAGCCCTTTACCTTTTGGGTGTTTTTATAGCCTATGTTGGGCTTACTCCTTCTCTTATCTCATATGCCATAAACCCAGAAGCAGGATATGTGGGCATGAAATCCACTTTGAGCATTCCAGCCCACTACCATGGAGTTATCACAAGTCAAACCCTTGCCTTTATGGTGGTAGCTTATAACCTTTTCCTGTCCAAGGGATATGTGAAAAAATTAAGCAATATAACCCTTTCTCAAGCCTATCTCTATGGAGTTGGTATGTTTTTCTTTGTTTTTGGCCTTTTCCTTGCTGGATTAAAGGGAGCTCCTAGGAAGACCTACGGCACAGCCTTTACCGAAGACCCCATGGTACTCTTTTATTTATCCCTTATGGGTATAGGTACCTTTTTGGCAGTGGCGGGTGGTATAATCTTTGTGGCTTACTCTCTCAAAGCTCTACTTCAAAAAAGCTCTTAACTACCCTATGTTTGGAAACATCTCCAGAGTTGTACCTATCTACCTTTATGGTTTTCATGCCTGCAAGGCTTGCGCTGTCAAGCTCCTCTTCCACATCAGAAAGGAATAGAAAATCTTCTGGCTTTAGTCCGAGGGTTTTTGCTATGGCAATATAGGAATCTTTTTCCCTTTTGCTGCCTATGGAAGTGTCAAAAAAGCCGTCAAAAAGCTTGGTTAAATCGCCGTACTTAGTATTCCCAAAGAAAAGCTTTTGAGCCTTTACAGAGCCAGAAGAGTATATGTAAATCTTATAACCCTTTGATCTCCATTCTCTTATCTTCTCATAGGCATCTTCGTATATATGACCCATAAGCTCACCAGATTTGAAGCCTATTTCCCATATATGCCCTTGAAGCTCTTTTAGGATGGGCTCCTTTAGGTCTTTCTCTATCCAATCTTCAAAAATCTCTGCTGCTTCTTCCACACTCAAACTTCTACCTACCTTCTCTTCTAACCTTTTTAATAGAGATCTTATCTCTTCCTTTTGGGCGTTTTCTTTCAAAAAGCTTTTCAGCTTAGACTTTGAATAAGGAAACATAACCTCTTTCACATAAGAAAGAGAAGAGATTGTGCCTTCAATGTCAAGTAGCAAAATCATTGACGAAACCTCTGCTAAGTATATAATACTATAAAGTAAAGCTCCAAGAGTGAAAGAGACCCACCTCTGGATGGAACAAGTGGGCTCGGGCAGGCTTGTAGCCTGTCAAAAAGAAGTTCTTGGAATAGTGGCGCTAACTGCGCTCTCTCCTGAGGGCTTTTTGCCCTCTGTCCCGAGGCAATAAGGTGCTCGGGGCTTGTGGGGAGACCCAATAGGGGCATTAGCTCCTGCTTCAGGGGGCAGGGGCGGTAGTCCTGTAAAAGGGGCCATTTTTGAAATACTCTGTACTTGCCTACGAAAAACTACAGGCTGGAAGCCTGAACTACCAAAATTTTAAATTCTCTGTAGCGGTCAATGAATTGCCTCTACCAAGGGTAATACCATAACTTATAACAAAGAAAGCAAAGCGGACTTTAACCTGTCTATACCCTCCTTTATGGTGTTTTCGGAAACACAATAGGAAAGCCTCAAATAGCCTTCTGCTCCAAAGGCAGAACCGGGCACGCCAGCTACTTTGCCTTTTTCTATAAGGTACTCAGCAAGCCTTAGGTCGGAGCCAAGCTTTTCCGAATAGAATTTGAGGTTGGGAAAGATATAAAAGGCTCCCTTTGGTTTTACCACGCTTATATGGGGTATTTCTCCAAGCAGGTTATAAGCTAAATCTCTACGTCTTTCAAAGGTTTTTTTCATGTTTTCCACAAATTCCTTCGCTTTGGAGTTTTTTAGGGCTTCCAGGGCACCATACTGGGCAAAGGTGGTGGCGTTGGATATGCTTTGGCTGTTAAGGTCTGCTATTACCTTGGCGTACTTCTCTGGACAAGCTACATAGCCCAATCTCCAGCCCGTCATAGAAAAGGTCTTTGAAAAGGCGTTTATTGTAAGGGTGATCTCTCTAACCTCCTTTGAAAAGCTTGCAGGACTTACAAACTCCTCTCCATCGTAAAGGAAGGCTTCGTAGCACTCATCGGATACTATAAAAATACCCCTTTCAAGACAAAGTTGGGCTATTTTTTCCTGTTCTTGCTTGGGTACCACTGCCCCCGTTGGATTGGAAGGGGAGTTCAGTATAAGCATCTTTGTTTTGGGCGTTATATACTCCTTTAAGGTCTCAGCTCTTAGGATAAAGCCTTCCTCTTCCTTTAGGGGCACCTCTACCACCTTGGCACCACACAAAAGTATCTGTTCAGGATAGGTTACCCAATAGGGTGAAGGAAGCAATACTTCATCGCCCTCTTCAAGAAGGGCAAGCATTACTAGAAAAAGAGCCATTTTGGCACCAGAAGTTATAACTACCTCCGAAGGCCTGTACTCTACTTGGTTTTCCCTCAAAAGCTTTTCCGCCAAAGCCTCTTTTAGCTCCGGTATGCCTGCAGAAGGTGCATACTTGGTTTTTCCATCCTTTAAAGCTTTAATACAGGCTTCCTTTATAAAATCTGGTGTGTCAAAATCGGGCTCGCCAGCCCCAAAGCCAATTATATCAACCCCTTGAGTCTTCAACTGATTTACTTTGGCGCTTAGGGCAAGGGTGGGCGCGGGTTTTATATGAGAAACTCTCTTTGCAAGCATAGAATTATTATACCTACAATACGCAGGGGAAGGAATTGCTTCATGGAGGTATAAGGAAATACACCTCGGGACAATTGGTGAATTGCCCCCACATCGCATGGTTAAAATTCCGCCCAATGGGGGTTATAGGTGCGTGGATGTGTGCCAATATTTTTTGTAATTAATCTTTTGAAGGCGTAAGCAGCACGTCCCTACGATCATCCAACTGTCTGGTAGCGCAGACATCCTTATAAAAACAGGTTGAAAGCCTAAGCTATCAAAATTTAAATCCCAAATTATCATCTCCAAAAGCCTTGCTATGAATTCCAAGGCATCCCTGTTTAGGGAGATTGAGAGGGGTCAAAAACATTATGGTGGATTTCATGTCAAGCCTTAGGATCTTTTTCTCCCTTTTGGTTTCAAGCTCTGTCTTTAAGAGTTGGCAGGAGATATGTGGATCGCACGCCAAACGCCCATACGGGTTGATTATACAACTTCTCTTTTTATCCTTGATGAAAGGTTTGTCATAAGCTCATAAGGTATGGTTCCCGCTATCTTTGCAAGGAATGTAAAGCTTTGATTTTCGCCCACTATCCCCACCCAATCGCCCACTTGGGCTTCCTTGCCTGTTAGGTCTATCATAGTCATATCCATGGTTATATTCCCAAGGATCTTTACAGGCTCTCCCTTGTAGTAGAGATAGGCCTTGTTAGAAAGGCTTTTCATCAAGCCATCTGCATAACCAAAGGCTACAACACCCACCTTTGTAGGCTTTTCTGTTATATAGCTTTTTGAATAGGATATGGGAAAGCCTGTAGGAAGGTTTTTCACTGATATAATCTTAGCCCTTATCTCAATGGCTGGCTTTAATTCCACTGGGTAGTCCTGAAAGGGCTTTTCTCCGTAAAGGGCCAAGCCCACCCTTATATGGCTGGCAAAGGGCACTCGATAAATAACACCCGCAGAGCTTTCCATATGTATATACTTGAGCCCTTTGTACATTTTTACTATTTCTTTGAAGCTATCTATCTGCAGGCGTGAAAAGTTCTCGTCAAGGGGTGTGGAAAGATGGCTTAAAACTCCCTCTATTCTCTCATCTTCTATGACCTCTTCCAAAAAGCCAAGCCTTCCCATGCCTGTATCGTACTTAACTTGAATAGGTATAGGTATGTTCTCAAGGGCTTTGAGATGTTCCATGTGGGAAACCACGGGCGTTAGTTTATATTCTATAAAAGCCTTTTCCTCACCCTTTAAAACTCCGCCAAGCACCAGTATCTTCTTTTTTATGCCTGCTTTTCTTAGTTCAATCCCCTCTTCTACGCAGGCAACAGCAAAGGCAGAGATTTCTTCCATATCTTGCAAGAGAAGGCTTATAGGTATAGCGCCTATCCCGTAGGCATCAGCCTTTACAACTGCGATAAGGGGCTTTCCCGAGTACTTATAAAGGCTTTCTACATTTTTCCTTATATGATCTTTTTTTATCCTAAGGATAGCTCTCCACATGGTTAATTATTCTAAGTGATAAATCTCCTTTGAGGACGTTATAGAAATAAGTATTCTTTTATTGATTATTGGTGGAGTGCCCCTACGTATAACTTTTACCCGATGTATATCTTTGGATTTATAATATATCCCTCGGGGCACGGGCAAAAAAACATGGAGGATATCCTGCAAAGGGCAAAGGAGGTCTTTGACACAGAGATCTCCGCCCTAAAAAATTTAAGGGATGGGCTTGATGAAAGCTTTCTTAGGGCTGTGGAGATAATAAAAGATTGCAAGGGCAAGGTTATAACCACGGGCGTTGGCAAGTCTGGGCATATTGCCCGAAAGGTGGCTTCTACCCTTTCCAGCACAGGCACTCCAGCACACTTTTTACACCCTGCAGAGGCTTTGCATGGAGATCTGGGAGTTATAGATGCTGATGATGTGGTCCTTGCCTTTTCCAACAGTGGAGAGTCTGCGGAAGTGCTTTCCCTGATACCCTACATAAAGCTTTTGGGAGTTCCTTTGATATCCATAACCAACGATCCTAATTCCACCTTGGCAAAGCATTCAGAGGTGCATATCTTCCTAAGGGTGGAAAGGGAAGCCTGTCCCTTGCAACTGGCACCCACATCCTCAAGCACAGCCTCTTTGGTTTTGGGAGATGCCATAGCCATGGTATTACTTCAATTAAAGGGCTTTACAGAAAAGGACTTTGCCCTACGCCATCCTGCTGGCTCCTTGGGAAGAAGGCTAAAAAAGGTGGCAGACCTATGCCATAGGGGTGAAGAAGTGCCCATAGTTAAAGAGGATACTCCCATGAAAGAGGTTATCATAGAAATGACAAGTAAAGGCTTTGGTGCCACCGCCGTGGTAGATGAGGGGGGCAATTTGGTAGGTATCATAACAGACGGAGACCTAAGAAGGTTTGTAAACAAAGGGGGCTCCTTTGATAAAAGCCTTGCAAGGGATGTGATGACAAGGAGCCCAAAGACGGCAAAGATGGAAGAGTTAGCTGCAGAGGCTCTAAGGAGGATGGAAGACTACAAGATAACAGTCCTTTTGGTGGTGGATGAAGAGAAAAAGCCCATAGGTATAATTCATATGCATGATATTCTAAAGGCAGGCATACTATGAAAGAGGTGGCCATCCTTGGCTCTACGGGATCCATAGGCACACAAACCTTGGAGGTTATAAGAGAGTACAAAGAGGACTTTGAACTGATTGGGCTTTTGGCAAAGAGGGCATCGGAAAAGCTTTTAAACCAGGCAAGGGAGTTTAAGCCAAGGTATGTATCCTGCTACGAGAACCCTTCCAAAGACTGGCTTGAAGCCTTGCCCAAGGGGGTAAAGTTTTTAAGGGGAGGGGAAGGTCTGCATGCCTTGGTGGAAGAATCCCAGATGCTTATGAACGCCATATCGGGAACGGAGGGCATACTACCCACCTATTTGGTACTTCAAAAGGGCAAAAGGCTTTTGGCTTCCAACAAGGAATCCCTTATATGCCTTCGTAGGCTTGTCAAAGAAAAAAGAGATATTATAGTGCCCGTAGATAGTGAGCACAACGCCCTCTTTCAACTTTTATCCATGGTGGAAGAAAAGGACCTTAAAAGGGTCTATCTTACCGCCTCGGGAGGTCCCTTTAGGGATAAAAGCCTTGAGGAGTTAAAAAGTGTAAGGGTGGAGGATGCCCTAAACCATCCCACATGGAGGATGGGGGCAAAGATAACCATAGACTCTGCCACCTTAATGAACAAGGGCATGGAGCTTTTGGAGGCTATAAACCTTTTTGACCTGCCCGTGGAAAGGATAGATATCCTAATACATCCCCAAAGCCTGGTGCATGGGATAGTGGAATTAATAGACGGTAGCTTTATCTTTCATGTATCCCAAACGGACATGAGGATACCCATCCTTTACAGCCTTTTTTACCCAAACAGAAAAAAATACCCCTTTGAAAGGAAAAGCCTTATAGACCTATCGTCCATAAACTTTGAAAGGGTTGATACGGAGAAGTTTAGAAGCATTCCCCTTTGTAAATGGGTTGCCCTTATGGGGGGGCCTTATCCAACCGCCTTGGTGGGCGCAGACCAGATAGCCGTTGAACTTTTCTTGGAAGGGAAAATAGGCTTTTTGCAGATCGTAGAGCTTGTGGAAGAGATCCTAAGCCAAGCAAGCTTCAAAGAGCCCCAAAGTTTGGAGGATGTCCTTAGTTTAATAAGCTGGGCTTATGAAAAGGGCAAGGAATTGGTAGGAAGGTAAGGATATATGGTTAAAAATTTTGCCCAATGGTATTCACAATTTTTTATGATTTTTTTTGGGCGTTGCAGTGCACCCCTACAGGTTAAATCCTTTGCCTCAATTTTTCCACAGTATCCCTCAATATAGCTTCTGCGGACCTTTCAACCCTTGTAATGATCCTATGGGAAAGGCAGAAGGGAGCTAACTCCAAGATATCTTCTGGCACTACAAAGTCTCTGTCTCTTGTGTATGCCATAGCCTTTGCACAGTTTATAAGATGTATAAGTCCTCTGGTTGAAACGCCAAGAAGGACCTCTGGGTGGTCTCTTGTAGCTTTGGCTATGCTAACTGCCAAACGGGCAACCTCTGGGGAAACATAAAACCTTTTTATTCTATCTATTGCAGATATTAGTTCTTGTGTCTTTGCAATAGGTTTAAGCTTTTCAACACCCTCTAAGGGGTTTTCGCCTATTAGGATCTGTGCCTCCGTTTCCTCGTCGGGATATCCCAATCTTAAACGCATGCTAAACCTGTCTAACTGAGTTTCTGGCAATGGATAGGTTCCGTACTGTTCTACGGGGTTCTGGGTAGCTATCAAGAAGAATGGTCGAGGAAGTTCGTAGGTGATGCCATCCACAGATACTCTTCCCTCCGCCATTGCCTCAAGCAGTGCGCTTTGAGTTTTCGGTGTTGATCTGTTTATTTCATCTGCCAAAAGTATGTTGTTGAATATAGGACCCTTTTTGAAAACAAAGGATTTTTTAGATTGGTCATAGACGCTTACTCCCAAAATATCCGAGGGGAGAAGGTCGCTGGTAAATTGGACCCTTGCAAAGGAAAGACCAAGAACCTTAGCCATAGAAAGGGCAAGGGTAGTTTTGCCAACACCGGGAATATCCTCAAAGAGCAAATGCCCACCAGACAAAAAGCATATAAGAGAGTAATCTATAACTTCATCTTTGCCCCTAAGAGCCTTAGCTATCTCGGATTTAACGGCTTCTAAGTCCATATATTAAACATTATACAAGGGCTATTCTTGAAACACTAAAACATCCTTCAGCACTCTGTAAGTTTTGCTTGCGGGTAGCCCCATTACCGTGTAAAAATCCCCCCTTATCTTCTCCACAAACTTGGCCCCTATACCCTGAACTGCATAGGCTCCTGCCTTATCCATAGGTTCTCCTGTTTTCACATACTCCTCTATCTCTTCCTCCTCTATCTTTCTGAACTTTACCCAAGCTGTGTCGTGGAAGCTTACCTTAACCTTTGGGGATATTACGCAAACTGCGGTTATGACCTTGTGCCACCTCCCCGAAAGACTATGAAGCATATGCTTTGCCTCCTTCTCATTCTTCGGCTTACCCAAAACTTTTTTATCCAAGATAGCCACCGTGTCTGCACCAAGCACCGTGGCAAACTTGTAATCCTTCCAAACGGTAAAAGCCTTTTTAAAGGCAAGGTTTCTGGCGGTAAGAAGGGGATTTCCCGCATGATCTTCTTGTACATAAGATGGTATAACCAAAAACTTAAAGCCAAGCATTGTTAGTATCTGCACCCTTCTCTTTGATTCTGAAGCTAATATTAGTAGCCTCATTCTTATAGTATTTTAAACCCTTTTAAAGGTTAAACACCTGTATGCCCTTACAGGTAACACAGACATCTATCAGAAGTTTTTCGCCCAGCGCAAGGAATGTGCTATAATAGAAAATCTTGTTAGGAGGTAAGGAATGCGTGTAAAGGGACCCTCTTCAAGGAAGTTTAAGAAGAAAATCCTAAAGCTTGCCAAAGGCTTTAGAGGTCAAAGGAAGAATGTATATAGAAGGGCAAAGGAGTATGTTTTTAGAGCCCTCCAGTATCAATACAGAGACAGAAGACAAAGGAAAAGACAATTTAGAAGGTTATGGATAGCCCGTATAAACGCAGCGGTAAGGCTTCATGGCTTGTCCTACAGCAAGTTTATGAATGGTCTTTCAAAGGCAGGTATTAATTTAAACAGGAAGATGTTGGCAGAGATGGCAGTGAGAGACCCAGAAGCCTTTGCCAAGGTGGTCCAAAAGGCAAAAGAAGCCCTATCTCAGCCCGTGTAATGGACATAAAAGACTTAGAAGAGGAACTAAAAAAAGAAGTCCTTGGTGTAAAAACTCTACAGGAACTCCAGCAGGTTAAGGCAAAGTATTTGGGAAAAGAGGGCAAAATATCTAGTGCTATAGCCAACATAAAAAAGGTACTCCCAGAAGAAAGAAGGGACTATGGACTAAGGGTTAATAAGCTAAAAGAGTATGCAGAAGAGCTAATAAGACAAAAAGAAGAGGAGATAAAAAGGTTAGAGCTTCAAGAGAAGTTAGCCAAGGAGTGGATGGACCTATCTGTTCCCCTTGAGCCTGCCTATGGCACTTACCATCCCCTTACTCAAACTCTCAAAAGGATAGAGGAAATATTCCTGTCTATGGGCTTTTCCCTTATGGAGGGGCCAGAAATAGAGTTAGAAGAATACAACTTTGACATGCTCAACATTCCAAAAGACCACCCTGCCCGTGATATGCAAGACACCTTTTATGTAAATAAAGAGGGCTACCTTTTAAGGACTCATACATCCCCGGTGCAGATAAGGACTATGCTGTCCCAAAAGCCCCCCATCTATATAATAGCGCCGGGAAGGGTTTATAGAAGGGATGATGACCCTACCCATTCTCCCATGTTTCATCAGGTGGAAGGGCTTGTTGTGGATAAAGATATAAGCTTTGGCCATATGAAATATACCATAGAGGTCTTTTTAAGGGAGTTCTTTGAGGAAGATGTGCCCGTAAGGTTTAGGGCTTCCTATTTTCCCTTTACCGAGCCCTCTGCAGAGGTGGATATAGGTTGTGTTATATGCAAGGGTGAAGGCTGTAGAGTATGTAAAGGCACCGGTTGGCTTGAGGTGATGGGCTGCGGTATGGTTCATCCCAATGTTTTTAAAGCCTGTGGTATTGACTTAGAGACCTACCAAGGCTTTGCCTTTGGTATGGGTGTGGAAAGACTATCCATGCTGTACTTTGGTATAGATAACATAAAACTCTTCTTTGAAAATGACCTTAGATTTTTAAAAGAATTCCCTAAATGCTAAAGGATTTCACCCCTCAAGAGAGAAAGGTAGTTCTTAGTATAACCTTTGCGGTTGTGGTGCGTATGCTTGGGCTTTTCCTTTTGCTGCCTGTTCTTTCCCCCTATCTTAGAACTTTGGAAGGTGCAACGCCAGAGCTTATAGGTCTTGCAGTGGGAATATACGGACTTGCTCAGGCACTTCTTCAAATACCCTTTGGTTATCTTTCCGATAAGTATGGAAGAAAGCCTGTGATCTTCGTGGGTATGTTTACCTACGCCTTAGGTAGCTTTATGGCTGGTCTTGTGGGCAATATTTGGAGTATGATTTTTGCCCGCTTTATACAGGGCTTTGGAGCAGTTTCTTCTGCCATGATAGCTTTGTCGGCGGATTTAACAAGGGAAGAGGTAAGGACAAGAGCCTTTGCCCATATAGGTGCTTCCATAGGACTTACCTTTGCCCTTAGCTTTGCTGTTTCCACTCCTTTGGCGGGCAAGTTTGGTGTGCCCTTTCTCTTTTTCCTTACGGGATTCTTAAGCTTGCTTGCCCTTTTGGTGCTTCATGTTAGCGTGCCCGAGCCAAAGATAAGGTCAAAGGAAAGGGAGATAAACCCCTCCATAGGAAACTTAGCAAGGCTTTTAAAGGATAAAAACCAGACCTTTCTTAACTTTTCCATAGGTATTTCCCATGCCTTTCTTGTGCTTCTCTTTACTGTGGTACCCTATGAGCTTGTTTATCATCAAGGTTTACCAAAAGTTCAACACTGGAAGATATATTTGCCTGCCATTTTTCTTGCTCTGCTGTTTATGGTTCCTGCAGTAATAGTGGCGGAAAAAAGGAAAAGGTTTAGAGAGGTTTTTCTCCTTGCGGTAGCCCTCTTGGGCTTTTCCTTTTTGTCCCTTTACCTCTTTGAAAACACCCTTGGTATCTTTTTTGCCCTCTTACTCTTCTTCTCTGGTTTTAACATGTTAGAGGCTTTAATCCCCTCTTTGCTTACAAGGCTTACCCACAAGGACCTTAGGGGCTTATCCTTGGGTCTTTTCAACACTGTTCAATTCCTTGGAGCCTTTGCAGGTGGCTTGTGGGGTGGCTATGTGTTAAAACATGGATATGTTTATATGCTATTTCCCGCTATGGTCTTTTCTTTTCTTTGGTTTTCAATTGGAAGCCTTTGGTTTAGTAAGCTATTGATCAATAAATAACCTAAAATTTATCAAATCGGTGCACGGCGTTGGTGCGTAAATAACTTGAAGTTCCATAACTCTGTGGATATCCTAAAAGCCATCTCCCTATTGTTCTCCTTAAAGTAGCCTTTAAACTGGATAACAGAAGAGAAGACTCATGATGGCAAGGTGGTTAAGTAAGGGAACAGAGCCCTTATGCGAAGGCGGCTATACCACCACGTAAGAAGGCTCGCATAAAAGGGATGAGAATTCAAGGGTGATAAGGATTAAATTGGCTATATCCACTATTGTCCAATCTATTACAAGTCTCAACCTGTAAAGGATGGGTAAATTAACAGCTGGACTAATTTTAATACTTTTATGCCTACTTTTGAATTTCTCACCCTGTGTATAAAATATTAAATTATGGCTCTTTTGCTACCTTACAAGGGAACATTTCCGAAAATAGCCCCTTCTGTATTTTTGGCGGAGGATTCAGTAGTAATAGGGGATGTGGAAATAGGAGAGGACTCTTCCGTATGGTACGGCACCGTTATAAGGGGCGATGTTAATTACATACGCATTGGCAAGGGTACAAACATACAAGACAACTCCGTTATACACGTAACTCATGATACTCATCCTACCATCATAGGAGACTATGTAACTGTTGGACACTGTGTTATTCTACATGGTTGTAAGGTAGGAAGCTATGTCTTGGTAGGCATGGGTGCGGTTATCATGGATGGTGTAGAGATAGAGGATTACGTATTGGTAGGTGCGGGCGCTCTCCTTACACCAAGTAAAAAATTTCCCTCCGGTGTTCTGGTGGCGGGCTTTCCTGCAAAGATAGTAAGAGACCTAAAGGAAGAAGAGATAAACTTGATAAAGGAATCTGCAAACAACTATATAAGCTACAAGAATACATATCTTAACCAAAAGCCATAAGCACAGGCATATGAACTGGGAAAATCTACCTCGTTTAAGTTATTGATTGTAGTCCTTTTGAAAATTTATATACCCTCCCCTGCGTGCTTGAGGTTTGTAGGATGTAGTGGCGTTGGTGCGTAAATAACTTAGGAGGCTTTGATCTATGAGCCTATGGAACCTCACGGCTTTGTAGCCCTTGAGGACATGGTGGTGCTTGCCTTTGTAATAGGATAAGCCATGTTCTATATCTCAAAGGTAAGCATTCCCTTTTTCTTTCTTGCCCTTTTTGA
>CALIUI010000032.1 GCA_938048815.1 uncultured Aquificaceae bacterium
CTTATACGTAGCTTTCTGTAAGGTTCTCCGTTAATGTGTCTTTTCTTTAGTTTCTCAAATAGAGCTCTACCGCCAAAGATGACCTTTTTGGGTTTTCGCCTTTTTCTTTAGCAGCAGATAGAGTAGCTTGTGCTTTTATGACAGCGGAGTATGAATATCTTGAGTTAAGGCTGAAAAGGTTTTGAAGCTCCTTGCTTATATCACTTAGGCTTTTGCCTTCCAAAAGTCTTTTGTAGGCATATCTATAAGCAGAGGACCATCTTCTCATGAGGTCTTTTAGCAGGGCTAAGTCTTTGTTGCTAAGTAAGATGAGTTTAGAGCAAATGGTTATTTTGCTCATCCTTTAAAATTGTAGCATAGGGGCATGTTTAGATTGGAGTTTTTGAAACAGCCTCTAGGAACTCATTGACATATAAGAGATCTTTAGCGTATAAGTGTGAAAATTTTTGAAATTATTTCATAGCGTACGCTGGGTGAATAACTGTATTTAGGGTAATTCACAATTGCCCCTTTTGGGCAAATAGGGCGCTGATGCGTAAATAACTTGAGACTCCATAACTCTGTGGATATCCAAAGAAGCTATCTTCCTAAGGGAACATACACCTTGTCATAGACAGCACTGGGATAAAGGTGTATGGGGATGGAGAGTGAAAGCCTTCAAGCATGGCAGGTAGAAGAGAACCAAATGGATAAAGATGCACTTAGGCGTAGATGCTTAGACAGTGCAGGTACAGGCTGTAGAGATAACTGGTAAAAAAGTTCATGATAGCAAGGTGGTTAAGAACTTGTTAGGGCAAAGGGAAGGGTGTTCTTAGGTATGGCGCTATCTGCGCTCTTTTCTAAGGGGATGCGTGTGCAATATGTTGAAAGTCTTTTTATGTACCAAAGCCGATTTACATCATAAACTTTTGCCTCCCTTTTTTAAAAGTGCTAAAATAAAAGCATGGAGTATGTGGGAATACTATTATTTTTTCTAATAGCTCTCTTTGTTGGCTTTGCTTTTAGTTTTCTTAACGACCTTTTGGGTCCCAAAACCAAGGAAAAGATGGAAGGCTATCCCTATGAGTGTGGAGTTCCCCTTTATGATCCAGAGGCAAGGAGCGCTTTCAAGCAAGGTTATTATCTGCTTGGTATATCCCTTATTCTCTTTGATATAGAGGTTGCCTTTCTTTTCCCTTGGGTGGTGGTTTTTGAAGAGGTAGGGCTTTATGGATTGGTGGGAGCCCTTGTTTTTATCTTTATTCTTACCCTTGGACTTGTTTATGAGTGGAAAAAGGAAGCTCTAAAATGGCAGTTCTAAAGTATATTTTTGTTTAAGGAGGTGAAAGAATGGCCATGCTCAATTCCAATGGCTTTGTTTTAACTACAGTAGATGAGCTTTTGAGCTGGGGAAGGCGTAATGCCCTTTGGCCCCTTACCATAGGGCTTGCCTGTTGTGCTATAGAGATGATGCATGCGGCCGCTTCAAGGTTTGACCTTGACAGGCTTGGTGTTATCTTTAGAGCCTCTCCAAGGCAGGCAGACCTTTTGATAGTTGCAGGTACGGTGGTTAATAAGGTGGCTCCTATGCTTAAACTCCTTTGGGAACAGATGCCAGACCCTAAATGGTGTATAACCATGGGCGGTTGTGCTTCCGCAGGAGGTCCTTTCCCCACCTATTCAACCTTGCAAGGTATGGATAGGATAATACCTGTGGATGTTTATATACCAGGTTGTCCTCCCCATCCTCAGGGTCTTTTATATGGAATGCTACAGCTTCAAAAGAAGATAAAGGAAAAGGGCGTTAAAAAGTACGACAAAGCCTTTGAAGAGTTTAGAAAGGATATAGAGCGTCAAGGTAGGGAAATAAGCGTGTGAGGTAGGCTATGCCTTGGATGAACAGAATAAGCGCAGACCGCATAAAGTTTGAGTTCAAGGATGTGGAAATAGAATTCACCAAACACACCACAAATCTGCATGTAAGCAAGGAAAGGCTAATAGACTTCCTTAAACATCTAAAGGAAAAAGAGGGATACAAGCATTTTATAGACCATACCTGCATAGACTTCCCAGATAAAAAAGAGAGATTTCAAGGCATTTACATCCTTTATAACCCCGATACCAATGAAAGGGTAATAGTGAAGACTTGGGCAAAGGATGGTAAGCTACCCTCTGTTGAAAAGCTTTGGCAATGTGCCCGATGGTCCGAAAGGGAAGCTTACGACATGTTTGGTGTAGAGTACGAAGGACACGAAAACCTCCGAAGGATGTTCATGTGGGAAGGCTATCCCTATTACCCCCTTAGGAAAGATTTTCCCTTGGGTGGCTTTCCAGAGGTAGAGCTTCCCTCCCTTACAGAGCTGTATGCAGGTAGAGCAGAGCCTCCAAGCCACGACTATGAGGTCGTACATACAAAGGTTCCAACCCTTGAAGATCTTGAAAGGACAGAAAAGGCAAGGCTTAAAAAGAAGGCACAGCTCGTTTTAAACTGGGGACCTTTACATCCGGGGACTCATGGTACCATATGGTTTCTCTTTGACCTTGATGGGGAGAGGGTAGTCCAATCGGATGTGATCCTTGGGCAACTTCATAGAGGAATGGAAAAGATAGCGGAGAACGTCTATTACTTCCAGTTTTTACCCTACACAGACCGTATGGATTACATATCCGCCATATGCAATGAACTTTCTTATGCGACCGCTGTTGAAAAGCTTTTGGAGATAGAGATTCCAGAAAAGGCGCGCTACATAAGAACTATGTTCGCAGAATTACAGAGGATAAACTCCCACCTTTTGTGGCTTGGCACAGGAGCCTTGGACTTGGGAGCTTTAACTGTATTCTTGTATGCCTTTAGAGAAAGAGAAAAGATAATGGACATTATAGAAGGTAATGCGGGCTTTAGGCTTACTTCTGCTTTTCTTAGGATAGGTGGCGTGCATTACGACCTTGCAGAGGGTACCTTAGATGTTGTAAAGGCTTTTGTAAAGGACTTTCCTAACAGGCTAAGGGAGTATCACAATCTCCTTACAAGGAACCGCATATGGCTAAGAAGGACAAAAGATATAGGAGTGATAAGTAGGGAAGATGTGTTTAACTACGGACTTACAGGACCAGTAGCAAGGGGCTCCGGTGTGCCTTACGACATTAGGAAGTTGGAGCCCTACGCTGCTTACGATGAGGTAGAATTTGACATTCCCGTGGGAGAAGTGGGGGATGTGTATGATAGGTACTTGGTACGTATGGAGGAAATGGTCCAAAGCCTTAGGATAATAGAGCAGTGTGTGGCAAAGCTTGAGAAACTTCCAAAGTCTGCCCCTTATATAAACAAAGAACACCCTGCCGTTATGTCTCCAAAGGAAGAGGTTTTTAACGCCCTTGAGGATATGGTTAAAAACTTCCGCATTGTGGTTCATGGAGAATCCGCTCCACCGGGAGAGGTCTACTCCAGCGGCGAAAATCCAAGGGGAGAGCTTGGATTTTATATATACTCGGTGGGTGGTTCAAAGCCCTACAGGCTTAGAATAAGGTCTGGAGCCCTTTATAACCTTTCCATCTTTCCAAAGCTTATAAAGGATGGTAGTATTGCGGACGCCATAGCTCTTTTGGGTAGCATTGACCCCGTTGTGGGAGAAACGGATAGATAAGGAGGTAATAGATGGAGCTTTGGCTTTCTGTCTTGATAACCCTTATAAAAATCCTTGTGGTGCTTGGAGTCTTTCTTGGCATCGGTGCCTATCTTACATGGTTTGAAAGAAAGCTTGCAGGTCATATTCAGGCACGTATGGGACCAAAGCTTGTGGGACCTTTTGGTCTATTGCAGCCCCTTGCAGATGGTATAAAGCTTTTAACCAAGGAATCTATAATTCCCCAAAATGCGGACAAAGTTGTTTATTATCTGGCTGTGGTGATGGCGGTGGCTCCCGCTTTGCTTCTATTTTCTGTAATACCCTTTGGACCCAGTTTTACCTTGTTTGGTTATGAGATAAAGCCTGTAATATCCGATGTAAATATAGCTCTCCTTTTGGTCTTTGCCTTTGGATCTTTGGTAGTCTATGGTACCATCTTTTCAGGATGGGCTTCCAACTCCAAGTATGCCTTTCTTGGATCCTTGAGAAAGTCTGCGGTGGTTATCTCTTATGAGGTAGTGCTTGGTTTTTCTGTTCTTGGCGTTATCCTTTTGGCGGGAACCATGAGTACAACAGGAATAGTACAGGCTCAGATAGAGAGGGGAGTTTGGTTTATTGTTTATCAACCGGTAGCTTTTATTCTATATCTTTTCTGTATGCTGGCAGAGTCGGGCAGAGTTCCCTTTGACATCCAAGAGGCAGAGGCGGAACTTGTTACAGGCTATAACGTGGAATATGGTGGTATGAGGTTTGGTGTTTTTCCTTTGGCAGAATGGTATTTGAATGTTATGGCTCTTTCTGCTATCGCCGTGGTGCTTTTCTTGGGTGGATGGTCTGGACCTAACATCTTTGGACCTTTATCTCCTTACCTTTGGTTCTTGATAAAGATGTTTGGGCTTGTCTTTTTTGTTCTATGGCTTCATTGGACCTTGCCAAGGTTTCAGGCAAAGGATATAATGGAGATAGGTTGGAAGATAATGCTGCCCATATCCATAGTTAATGTGGTGATAACGGCTATCTTGGCATATATTTTGTAGGGCTGGAGCATATTATGGATTTGGAAAAGCTTGCCGAAAAGTTAAAAGACCTTATATTAGGGGAGTTAAAGGAGGAGTTCAGAGAGTTTAAAGCTATTGTTAGCGGAGAGCTTGCGGGCTTTAGGCTTATTGCGGAGTCTTTAAACCAAAGGATGGCTTCCCTTGAAGCAAGACAAAACAGCCTTGAGGAGGAACTAAGAGAAGTAAAAAGAATTCTTGAGTATATAAACCAGAGAATAGACGAGACAAGGGCGGAGTTAAAGGAAGAAATAGCTCAAAACACCCAAAGGATTGATGAGGTCAATAGAAGGCTTGACGATACCAATAAGAGAATTGATGATACCAATAAGAGAATTGACGAAACAAGAGCAGAGTTAAAGGCGGAAATAGCTCAAAATACTCAAAGGATTGATGAGGTCAATAGAAGGCTTGACGATACAAATAAGAGAATTGATGACACCAACGGAAGAATAGACGAAACGAGAGCGGAGTTAAAGGCGGAAATAGCTCAAAACACCCAAAGGATTGATGAGGTCAATAGAAGGCTTGACTACATCAATATGAGAATAGACGAGACAAGGGCGGAGTTAAAGGAAGAAATAGCTAAAAACACCCAAAGGATTGATTACCTTTATATGGAAGTTTCCTATATAAGAGGAGATTTAAACAAGGCTTTATCCCAAAAGGATATAATTGACGATATGCTTATAAGAATACAAAGGCTTGAAAGGAGAGCCTTTGAATCAAAGTGAGGAGGTAAAAGATGTATAGAAGTGATAAGGTTAAGAAGGGTATAGAAAGGGCGCCCCATAGGGCACTTCTTAGAGCTTGCGGGCTTTCGGAAGAGGATTTTGATAAACCCCTTATTGGTATAGCCAATTCCTACACAGACATAATCCCCGGTCATGTGCACCTTAGGGAATTTGTCCAGCCCATAAAGGAAGAAGTCAGAAAGGCAGGCGGTGTTCCCATAGAGTTCAATGTGATAGGTGTGGATGATGGTATAGCTATGGGGCACTACGGAATGCACTACTCTCTTCCATCAAGGGAGCTTATAGCGGATTGTATAGAGACAGTAGTGGAAGCTCATCAGCTTGATGCTCTTATATGCATACCTAACTGCGACAAGATAGTTCCCGGCATGCTTATGGCGGTGGCAAGGTTAAACATCCCAGCCATTTTTATAAGCGGTGGTCCCATGTTGGCGGGAGAGGTAAATGGGAAAAAAGTGGACCTTATAAGCGTCTTTGAGGGCATAGGTAAAGTAAAGACAGGAGCTATAACAGAGAAGGAATTAAAGGTCATAGAGGAGCACGCATGCCCCACCTGCGGTAGTTGCTCGGGTATGTTTACCGCCAATTCTATGAACTGTATAACGGAAGTTTTGGGTATGGGGCTTCCGGGAAACGGCACCATACCTGCAATAGACCCAAGAAGAGAAATCCTTGCAAGAAGGGCAGCAAGGCAGATTATGGAGCTTCTAAAAAGAGATATAAAACCAAGGGATATATTAACCCAAGAAGCCTTTGACAACGCCTTTGCAGTGGATATAGCTATGGGAGGCTCTTCCAACACCATCCTGCACCTTTTGGCAATAGCCAGAGAGGCTGGCATAGATTACGACCTTGCACGGATTAACGAAATATCAAAAAGAACACCAAATATATGCAAAATATCTCCCGCTTCCCACTATCACATACAAGACTTGGATAATGTAGGGGGTATACCTGCCCTTCTAAAAGAGCTTATAAGGGGTGGCTATCTTCCCCATCCTGATAAGCTAACGGTAAGCCTAAAAACCCTAAGGGAAATAGCGCAAGAAGCCCCGCCCGCCGATGGAGAAGTGATAAGAAGTATAGAAGATCCCTATTCAAGGGAGGGTGGTATAGCCATACTCTTTGGAAACCTTGCACCAGAGGGTGCGGTAGTAAAAACCGCAGGTGTGGATCCCAAAATGTTTCAATTTAGAGGAAAAGCTATATGCTTCAACTCGGAAGAAGAAGCCATAGAAGGCATATTGGGTGGAAAAGTAAAGGAAGGGCACGTAGTTGTGATCAGGTACGAAGGACCCAAAGGAGGCCCCGGCATGAGGGAGATGCTATCTCCCACTTCTGCCATAATGGGTATGGGATTGGGAGATAAGGTTGCCCTTATAACGGACGGAAGGTTCTCCGGTGGCACAAGGGGAGCCTGTGTGGGGCATATATCTCCAGAGGCTGCAAGCGGAGGACCCATAGGCATAGTCCAAGATGGCGACGAGATCCTAATAGACATACCCAACAGAAGAATAGAACTACTGATAGATGAAGAAGAATTCAAAAGAAGGATGGAAAACTTCAAGCCCGTACAAAAGGAAATAAAAAGCCCGTGGCTTAGAAGGTATGTGAAGTTTGTAGCTTCTGCTTCCAAGGGGGCAGTTTTGGAGGCTTAGGTTAAAAATGTTAAAGGAAGGGGAGGAAAAGATGGGAAGGGTTGCGGTTTTTGATATTGAAACTTTTTGTCCTATTGAGGAGATAGAAGAGGAAGACCTGAATTATCTACAAAACAGGAGGGACTATAAATCACAGGAAGATTTCAAAAGGGAGCTTTCTACTAATCCTTATGTAGCCTGCATAATATCCTTTGCCCTTTTCTTTCCAGAAGAAAATAAGGCAGAGGTTTATTATCTTTCTGATACAGAGGTAAAGGATGAAGATGTCTGGAAGATAGAAGGCAGGAACATAAATATTTCATACAACTCTTTATCAATTGTGGATGATTTATACAATGGGGAAAAAGAGCTTATAAAGACATTATGGGAAAGGCTTTCTCAAGTGGATAAGCTCATAACCTTTCATGGTATAACTTTTGATATGTACTTTCTAAGAATAAGAACTATTATACACAACCTAAAACCCAAGAATTTCTTTTATAAAATTTACCACATTGACTTAAAAGACCATTTGGGCACGCGTGGAAAGAACTATACCCTTAATTTTATAGCCAAAAGGATGAAAATAACTTTAAGTAAGGGAGATATGGATGGCTCAAAGGTGGATCATCTATTCAGGAATAAAAGATACAAAGAAATAGCTCAATACAACCTTAAAGATGTCTTGATCACAGGGCTACTATATGAAAGGGTTAAAGATTATATATACGAGGACTACATGCATGAATGCATGCAAAGCCTAAAGGATCTTAAATACATACAACAAGCTATAGATGATAATATAATATCTTCAAAGGAAATTTCAGAACTAATAGATTTCTGCAAAAACAAACAAACACCTACAGATAAACAGAAGCAATATCTTAAGGATTTAATACAAAATGTATACCCAGAGGATATATACTCCAAGCTAAGACCAGAAACCATAGAAAGGATTCTTAGACACTTTGAAGAAGAGATAACTTAGGTATCATAAAACCTCTCCCTAAAAGCCCTAACTTCATGCATACTCCCAAAGGTTATCCACACATCATATACCACTTATGTAGGAGAGGATAAAGATAGCTGCTATTTGGATATCTGTTAGTTTGGGCTTTCTGCCTGCTTTGGGTTTTGACACTTCTAAGAAGGGCAGGGCATTTTCAAAGGTGTTGTAGGGCTAATATTATAGCCCTACTGCCTCTTTTTATTGATGGGCTTATCTCTGAACTTTCTTGAATTTCTCACCCAGCATATTGAGGAAGTATTTTAAAATTAAACTATGAACTACCAGGGAGGATTTGAAACTTTCAAAGAAGCTACAAGATATATGTTTGAAGCTCCAAGTTTGCATGATGTACTTTTCATTTTAGTGGGGTTTTTCCTTGTCCTTTTTCTTTTGATGGGGCTACCTTACCTTTGGTCAAAGTATAGAGCAAAGATGAACCTAAGGAGGGAATTTATTAACTTAGGTAAATCTTATGGACTTGAAGAATCTGAGATCCTTCTGTTGTGGAAGTGTGAAGGTTTTATAAAAGAACCCAACAAGGTACTACAAAGCAAAGGGGTCTTTGAAAGGTGTGCCAGCAAACTTATAAAGGAAGATGTATCAAGAGCTAATACAATAACACAGATAAGAAAAAAGTTAAGTTTCGAAAGCCTCCCTTGGTTCCTGCCTCTTACGAGCACAAGGGATATAGAGCTTTATCAAACGGGTTTCATAACCCTTGATAACAAAGCTTACAGCGCTGCTGTGTGGGATAAAGATGAGGTTGAAATACACATAGCTTTTCTTGATAAGCCGGAAAGAACACCAAAACCAAAGGACAAGGTTAAGTTCTCTTTCCTTAGAGAAGATGATGGTAGATACTATTTTCAGGGTGAGGTCCTCAGGATTTATGAAGATGGTACAAAGTTTGTCCTTGTTTTACCTCACACAGAAGAACTGTCAAAGATACAATTAAGGGAAAGTCTAAGATGGAAGGTGAAGATACCGGCAAAGGTATCCTTTTCCAAAGATAAAGGTGAATACACTGTAGACGCTCTTATAGAGGATATAAGTCCAAAGGGTGCAAAGGTATGCTTGCCCGGATATATGCAAGCAGAAATTGGAGAAAGTATAGTAGTCCAGTTTGAATTAAAACCTGTGAGTGTAAAAGCTCTAAGCACGGTAAGAAATGTAAAAGGTGGAACGGATAAAACTTGCTTGGGCGTGAGCTTTGATGATTTAGACCCTTCGATAGAAGATCATATAAGAAGGTTTATAATAGAAGAACAAAGAGAAACTCTTAAAGCCTATAAGCTTGGGGAACTTAAAGAAGGTTCCTTTTCTTAAGAGATTTTATCATTCTCTTCCTTGCTTGCCTTTCCTTTCTCTTTTTCTTTTCGCTTGGCTTTTCATAAAACTGACGCCTTTTAACCTCTGTGAGTATGCCTTCCCTTTCCACTATCCTTTTAAACCTCTTAAAAGCCTTCTCAAAGGACTCATTATCAAAAACTTCCACTATCGCCACTTACCTTTCACCTCCTTAAGTTTTGCTAAAGATTATACCAAAAACCTCTTCTAAATGTTCAACAAAATAGAGCTTCATCTGGTCTCTCACATAAAAAGGGAGGTCTTCCATAACCTCTTCTTTGTTCTTAGAGGGCAGTATTACTTGGTATATACCAGCCCTTTTGGCGGCAAGGATCTTTTCCTTTAGGCCTCCCACGGGTAGCACCCTTCCCCTTAGGGTTATCTCACCTGTCATGGCTATGTCTGTTCTTGCCTCTTTTCCTGTAAAAAGGGAAAGGAGGGCTACCGCAAGGGTTATACCCGCAGAGGGTCCATCCTTTGGTACAGCCCCTTCTGGTACGTGTATATGCACATCCACCTGCGAAAAGACCTCCGGGTCTATGTTATAATCCTCTGCACGAGATTTTATATAGGAAAGGGCCGCTTGGGCGGATTCCTTCATAACCTCTCCCAAAGAGCCTGTAAGGATAAGATTTCCCTTTCCTTTGAACTTGGTGGCTTCTATTATCATTATCTCACCGCCCACCTCTGTCCAAGCGAGCCCAACCGCTATGCCCGCCATGGGCTTTTCTTCTGATACAACATGCCTTTTGGAAACTCCAAGGAGCCCCTTTATATCCTGAGGCTTTATCTCAAAGGGTGGCTTTTCTCCCTTTAGGCGTTTCAGAGCAAGCTTTCTAAGTATGGAGCTTATCTGCCTTTGAAGGTTTCTTACCCCAGACTCTCTTGTGTATCCCCTTATCACCTCAAGGAGGGCATCCTCCTCAAAGATCACCTCTCCTTCCTTAAAGCCATGCTCTGGAAGTAGCTTTGGTAAAAGGTGATTCCTTGCTATGAAAACCTTCTCCTCTTCCGAATACCCTGCAAGGTATATAACCTCCATCCTGTCCAATAGGGGCTTTGGTATAGTATCCACACGGTTAGCGGTGCATATAAAGAAAACCTCCGAAAGGTCAAAAGGAAGCCCTATGTAAAGGTCTACAAAGCTTTTATTTTGTTCTGGGTCAAGGACTTCAAGAAGGGCGGCGGAGGGGTCTCCTTGAAAGGAAAGGGAAAGCTTATCTACCTCGTCAAGCACTATAAGGGGGTTTTTTGTGCCCGCTTGCTTTATAGCCTGTATTATCCTGCCGGGCATGGCTCCCACGTAGGTTCTTCTGTGTCCCCTTATCTCCGCCTCGTCCCTTATGCCCCCCAAGGATATGCGTACAAAACGCCTGCCAAGGGCTTCTGCAATAGACCTTCCCAAGGAAGTCTTTCCCACGCCGGGGGGACCCACAAAGCATAGTATCTGCACCATGCCCCTTTTACCCTTTGTTAGATTTTTGACCGCCAAATGTTCCACGATCCTTTCCTTGACCTTTTCCAAGTTGTAATGGTCCCTGTCCAGTATCTCCTTTACCTTGTCTATGTGGTACCTATCCTTGCTGTTTTTGTTCCATGGTAGTTCAAGGACCCAATCAAGCCAAGTTCTTAGCACTCCAGCCTCTGCAGACTCAGGATGTAGCTTTTCTAACCTTCTTATTTGCTTTTCTATTTCTTCCTTGGACTCCTTTGGGATCCTTAGTTTACTTAACTTCTTCTTGTACTCTTCTATCTCTACCTTTCTCTCATCCCCCTCTCCAAGCTCCTCCAGTATAGCCTTCAGCTGCTGGCGTAAAAAGTATTCCCTCTGTTCCTTTTCAATCCTTTCTTTGGCAACGCCCCTTATTTTACTTTGAACTTCTAAAAGGCTAACCTCCTTTTGAAGGAGCTCATGAACTATCTTTAATCTCTCTATGGGGTCAAAGGCTTCCAAGACCTTTTGTGCTTCTGTGGTTTTTATCTCCAAAATAGAAGCGGTTAAATCCGCCACCTTTCCCGGGTCTTCCAAATCCTTTATTAGCATTACAAGGTCTGGGATAACCTGTTTTCCAAGGGAAAAGGCAGCATCAAGCTGTTCCTTTATAGACCTTATATAGGCTCTTATCTCCTCCGATAAACTTTCCACGTCCATCTTGGGCTCTTCTATGGGCTCCACAAGGGCGCTAAAGTATTCACCTTCTTGTTTATAATCCAAAAGCCTTGCCCTTTTTATGCCCTGTACCAAAAGCTTTAGCCTTCCTTCCTCTATGGATGCAGACCTTATCACATAGGCTATGGTGCCAATAGAGTAAAGGTCTTCTCTTGTGGGGTTTTCTATATTCTTGTCCTGTTGTAGTACCAGAAAGATAAGCCTATCCCTTTTTAGGGCTTCTTCTATAGCCCTTATGGAAAAAGTCCTTCCCACAAAGAGGGGAATAACCATGGAGGGAAATACTACAAGGTCTCTAAGGGGCATAAGGGGAACTTCAAAGGAGTTTGAGGGCACTTCTGGGGTTTTTATAAACTCTTCTGGAAACATGATTTCCTCCTAAGATGCGAGCTCTTCTATAAAGGATTTTGCATCAAAAGGTTGAATATCCTCTATACCTTCACCTACACCTATAAGCTTTATAGGAATACCAAGCTCTTTACATATGGGCACTACCGCACCGCCCTTGGCAGAACCATCCAGCTTTGTAAGGATTATACCTGTTATATCAAGGGCTTCTTTGAATACCTTTGCCTGTTGTAAAGAGTTTTGACCTATGGTGGCGTCAAGCACCAAAAGGATCTCCCTTGGTTCCTCTGGGAAAAACTTCTTTATCACATCCCTTATCTTCCTCAACTCCCTTATCAAGGGCTCCTTTGTATGAAGCCTACCTGCGGTATCTATAAGGATCACCTCATAGTTTTCTTCCTTTGCCCTTTGCATGGCTTCATAGACAACAGAAGCTGGGTCTGCTCCTTCGTGCCTTTTTACTATGTCTGCGCCGCTTCTTTCTGCCCACACTTGAAGCTGTTCTATTGCCGCAGACCTAAAGGTGTCCGCCGCCACCAATAAAGTTCTTTTACCTTCCTTTGTAAATCCATAGGCAAGCTTACCAATGGTGGTTGTTTTACCAGAGCCGTTCACTCCAAGGAAAAGGTATATGCTTTTACCCTCTTTTGGTTTCCATAGGGATGCTTCACACTTTACCATTTGGCTTGCAAGGAGCTTTTTAAAGTATTCAAGAAGTTGGTCTGAGGTTTTTAGGTTCCTTCTTATAGCTTCTTTTTTTAGCTCTTCCACAAGGTAAAGGGCTGTTTTACTTCCAATGTCTGCCCTTATGAGCTTTTCTTCCAACTCCTCAAAGAGCTCTTCGTCTATCTTCCTGTTGGCAAAGATGATTCCAAACTCTACCGCCTCCTTTGTTTTTTGTAATCCCTTTTTTAACCTTTGGATGAAGCTTTCCTTTTGAGCAAGGCCAAGTTCTTCCTTTATTTTGTTTATTATCTCTTCTATTTCCTGTCTTTTTATAGAAGGGGCAAGCTTTAAAGACCTTTCAAGTAGTTCAAGGGCTTCTTGGGGCTTTTTTGCCTGCCAAAGCAATGACCCTGCCTTTTTAAGACTTTCCCAATCTCCAAGCTTGGCGTATTCCTTAGAAGCCTTCTCAAGCTCGCCTACTCTTTCGTATATAAGAGCTTTTTCCTTTGCGGTGGCAAGGTTTGGATCGTAATGCTCTATCAACTGATAAGCATAGTAGTATTTGCCCTCCCCCATATAAAGTTTGAAAAGGATAGGTCTTAGCTCCTCTCTGTCTTTGAACCTTTCAAGGATCTCTATTGCCTTTTCCTTCTTTCCCTTTTCTATAAGGCTTAGTATGGCTTCTTTGCTACCTTCTTCCGCCTTTTTTTCCTCTTGGGACTTTCTCCAGAAAAACATAGGATTAATATTTTAATGCCTTTTTGGGAAATCCAATCGGTGTAGGCTTATGGATCTGTACCTTACTCCCTTGCCTTAACCAAGGAGATGACCCTTTCTACAACTTCCTCTACGGTTAGCCCTGTGGTATCTATTATTACTGCGTCCTCCGCAGGCTTGAAGGGGTATTGAGGCCTGTTTTTATCCCTTTCATCCCTCTCCACTATGGCTTTTAGAATATCCTCGTAATCAGCAGATATACCTTCCACCCTTAGCTGGTTATACCTTCTTTTTGCCCTCTCTTCCGCAGACGCTGTTAAAAATACCTTCAGCTCTGCTTCTGGGAATATATGGGTTCCCGCATCTCTGCCTTCCGCAACCACCTGTTTATCGCCTACCAAATTTCTAAAGAATTGGTTTATCTTTTCTCTGAGGGTAGGAAGCTGTGCTATCTGAGAAGCCTTTTGACCTACCACCTCGGAGATCAAGTTTTGGCTTATGTTTTCACCTTTATAGAATATCTCTGTGGAGGAGATGTCTGCTTTCACTTCAAGGGGCTTTTCAAAAACTTGAAAGATCTCCTCTTCCGATAGTTCTTCAAGAATGCTTACATAGGCAAAAGCTCTGTAAACCAAACCTGTGTTTAGGTAAGGAACGCCAAGTTTTTTAGAGACCTCCTTGGCAACGGTACTTTTGCCGCTGCCCGCAGGGCCATCTATGGTTATCTTCATCAAAAACTCCTACCACCCGTTGTAATACCTTTTAGCTTTAGCTCCAAGTCTGTAGGCTTATTTGCATACATGAGGGCTACATTGTAGTCTATTAGCTTTTTCCTGCATAACTCCTCCAGGTGTTGGTCAAAGGTTTGCGTTCCATAAATGGACTTTCCTTTCTCAAGAAGCATGGGTATTTCATCGAACTTTGTAGTATCTATGATGGCTTCTTTTATGGAGGCTGTGTTTATCAAAATTTCAACGGCGGGGACTATGCCCGAGCCATCCGCCTTTGGAAGAAGCCTTTGAGAGAATATAGCCACCAAAGTTTCCGCCAACTGCATCCTTATCTGTTCTCTAACCTCCAAGTTAAACATACCTATAAACCTGTTTATGGTCTCCTTTGCGTCAAGGGTGTGAAGGGTGGACATAACAAGGTGTCCCGTCTCTGCCGCCTGAAGGGCTATATGGGCAGTTTCTGGGTCTCTTATCTCGCCAACCATTATGATATCTGGGTCTTCTCTTAGGGCTGCGCGTAATCCTCTTGCAAAGGAGGATGTATCCATACCAACCTCACGCTGGGCTATGTAGCATTTATCGTCCTTAAAAAGGTATTCTATGGGATCTTCTATGGTGATTATCACATCCTCTCTCGTTGAGTTTATTATGTTTATAAGGGATGCAAGGGTTGTAGATTTTCCAGAGCCCGTTGGACCCGTTACCAATATTAGTCCTTTAGTATTTTCAAGTACCACTTTTTTCATAACCTGCGGAAGCCCAAGGCTCTCAAAGGGTGGTATGTTGAAGGGAATAGTTCTAAAGGCAATACCTATGCTTGTTCTCTGTTTATAAATGTTAACACGAAAACGGGCAACGCCCGGTAAAGAGTAAGAAATATCCGTTTCTCCAAGCTCCTCAAACTCTGCCATCTTTTTCTTGTTTTTCTCAAGTATTTCGTTCACTACAAGTTCCATAGCTTTTTCGTCCAACGCCTGAAAATCTGCAAGCCTTTGAAGCTTCTTCTTTACCCTGATCACTGGAAAGCTTCCCGTCTTTAAATGAATATCGGAAGCACCAAGCTCTATTGCCTTTTTAAGTATCAACTGTAGCAAGGCCAGCCACCTCCCTTACTTTGTTTTCAATTTCCTTTGCCAACTCTGGATTGTCCATAAGAAACTTCTTTGCCTGCTCTTTACCCTGTCCAAGCCTTATATCTCCATAGCTGTACCAAGCTCCGCTCTTGTTTATTACCTTTAACTCGCTTGCCACATCTATAAGGTCGCAGAGCTTGCATATACCCTCTCCATACAGTACATCAAACTCCGCCTCTTGGAAGGGTGGAGCAAGCTTATTCTTTACCACCTTTACCCTTACCCTATTGCCCGTCTTTTCCCCACTGTCTTTTACCTCTCCTACACGCCTTACATCCAACCTCATGTCCGCAAAGAACTTAAGAGCCCTACCGCCGGGTGTCGTTTCTGGATTTCCAAACATAACACCTATCTTTTCCCTAAGCTGGTTTATAAAGATTATGGCGGTGTTTGCTTTATGAGCCATCCCCTTTAGCTTCCTCAGAGCCTGAGACATAAGCCTTGCCTGCTTGCCCACATGAGCTTCTCCTATCTCCCCCTCTAATTCATCCTTTGGCACAAGGGCAGCAACAGAGTCTATCACTATCACATCCACCGCATTACTGGCTATAAGGCTTTCTGCTATTTCTAAAGCTTGTTCTCCATAATCGGGCTGGGATATGTAAAGGTTTTCTGTATCCACACCTATTTTTTCTGCATACTTGGGGTCAAGGGCATGTTCTGCGTCTATGAAAACGGCAACGCCGCCTCTCTTTTGAGCCTGCGCTATTATGTGAAGGGCAAGTGTGGTTTTGCCGGAAGACTCCGGACCAAAGATCTCAATTACCCTACCCTTTGGCATTCCTCCTATGCCCGTGGCTATGTCCAAAGCCAAAGACCCTGTGGGGATAACATCCACCTTTACCTTTTCTGCGTTTTTTAGGGGCATTATAGAGCCTTTACCAAAGCGTCTTTCTATGCTTGTTAAAGCGCTTTCAAGGGCTTTCCTCTTTTCAAAGGTTTCCTTTTCCATGGTTTAATATTCTACCACTCTTGGTACTACAAAAAAGTTTCCCTCGCCATCGGGTGCCTGCTTAAGTATCAAGGTAGGATCAAAGTTCCTTACAGGGTCGTCTTCCCTCATGGGAGTTTCCTCAAAGGTTGGAGTGTAGGGTTCTACCCCTTCTGTCCTTACCCCTTGGAGTTGTTCCACAAAGGATAGTATGCTTTGAAACTGCCTTTCAAAGTATTCCTTTTCTTCCTCCGTTAGTCTTATACGTGCTAACTGGGCTACTTTTTCTATCTTCATAGAATTATAAATATAATATCTCTGGCAAAAAAAATTCATATTTTGTAGGGGTGTATGGGATACGCCGGGGCAATCGGTGAATTGCCCTTACTTACACAAAGAATTCAAAATTCCGGTATTTCAGGCTTCCGGCCTGTCTTTTATAAGGATGCCTGCGCTACCAAATAAAAAAGGTATATTCTCGGCTCACAGACCTGCTGACTGGCTTCTTAGATATGAATGCAAAGTGTTTTTCCAAAGCTCCTTTTACGTACTTATTTACCAAAGCCATTTCCCCGTACTAAGAAACAAAATAAGGGTGCCTTTATTCCATATTTGGTTTATAATTTATACCCTAACCTGAAGTATCTTAGGAGGTAAAGCTATGAAAACCTTAGCTTATGGCTTTCCCAAGCTGGGAGAGAAAAGGGAGTTTAAAAGTCTTTTGGAGGACTTCTGGAAAGGCAAAATAAGCGAGAAAGATTTTATAGATGGAATGAACTCCCTAAGGGTTTGGATGGCGAGCCTTTACAGTGGGTATGTAGACCTTTTTCCATCGGGAGACCTTTCCTACTACGACTTTATGTTGGACACTGCCATAAGCCTTGGAGCTATACCAAAAAGGTTTGGTGATTACAAGGGCTTGGAAACCTATTTTCAAATGGCAAGGGGTGCCCAGGCTTTGGAGATGACCAAATACTTCAACACCAACTACCACTACCTGGTACCAGAGTTAGAGGGAAAAGATTTTAGACTCTTTAAAAATATACCCCTTGAGGAATACAAAATACTAAAGGAAAAGGGCTACAATCCTATTCCCAAGATAATAGCTCCTTATACTTTCCTTAAACTTTCAAAGGTTCTTAAAAAATCTCCCACATCACCAATCCCTCTGTATGAGCTTTCAAAGATAGAAAGTCAAAAGGATATGGAGGATTATCTTGATGCTATATTCCCCGCCTATGAGGAAATTTTAAAAGACCTTGCTTCTAAGGGTGTATCTCAGGTTCTTATGGAAGACCCTGCCCTATGCCTTGATATGGAGGATTGGGAGTGGGACCTTGTGGAAGAAGTTTATGGATGCCTCAGTAAGCATGTGGATATATACCTTATTACCTATTACGACAGCGTTTCCAACTATAAAAGATTTGTAGAGCTTCCTGTAAAAGCCTTGGGCTTGGACCTTGTATCCAACAGAGAAAACATCCAAAACATAAGAGAGCATGGCTCTCCAGAGGACAAAATTCTTATAGCGGGCATCATCAACGGAAGAAACGTATGGAGGGCTAACCTTAAAGAAAAGCTAAACCTGGTTGAAGAGCTTTACAAGATAAATAAAAATTTAATAATCTCCAACTCATGTCCCCTCTTCCACCTGCCCGTAAGCGTGGAGCCCGAGGATAGCTTGCCAGAAGGACTTAAAGAAAGGTTATCCTTTGCAAAGGAAAAATTAAGGGAATTGCAAACTTTAAAGTTAGCCTTTGAGGGTGATAGCCAAGCCCTTAAAGAGGTGGAACTCTCCGAAAGGGTTGCCCTTACAGGTGTTGGTGTAAAGGAAGATATAAGGAAAAGGATAGCCTCTTTGAAAGAAAAGGACTTTCAGAGGGAAAAGCCCTACGCAGAAAGAATTCTGATACAGCAAGAGATTTTAAAGCTTCCTCTTTTGCCAACCACCACCATAGGCTCTTTTCCTCAAACAGAAGAGGTTAGAAAAACAAGGACAGCTTACAACACGGGCAAGATATCGGAAAAGGAGTACAAGGATTTTATCAGAAAACAGATAGAACATGTTATAAGGGTTCAAGAGGAGATAGGCTTGGATGTTTTGGTTCATGGTGAGTTTGAAAGGACAGATATGGTGGAGTTTTTTGCCCAGAAGATGGAAGGTATAGCTACCACAAAGCATGGATGGGTACTCTCTTATGGTTCAAGGGTCTACAGGCCGCCTATCATATACGGAGATGTTCATAGACCAAAGCCTATGACGGTGGAAGAAATAGCCTACGCCCAATCTTTGACAGATAAACCTGTAAAGGGCATGCTTACAGGTCCTGTGACCATTCTTAATTGGAGCTACTACCGAGAAGATATACCAAAGCATGAGATAGCTTATCAGATAGCCTTGGCTCTTTTGGAGGAGATAAAGGACTTGGAAAAGGCCGGCATAAAGATAATACAGATAGATGAACCAGCTTTTAGAGAAGGTGCTCCTCTCAAAAGAAGAGATTGGAAAGAGTACTTTGATTGGGCAGTAAAGGCTTTTAGGTTGTGTTCAAAGGCAGAGCCTCAAACTCAAATCCACACCCACATGTGCTACAGTGAGTTTAACGAGGTAATTGAGTACATATATAAGATGGACTTTGACGTAATATCCATAGAAGCTTCTCGTAGCAAAGGGGAGATAATCTCCGCCTTTGAAGCCTTTAAGGATTGGGACAGACAGATAGGTATAGGAGTCTATGATATTCACTCTCCTGCCGTACCTACCAAAGAACAGATCAGGTCTGTATTGGAAAGGTCTATGAAGGTGCTTCCTGTGGAGCTTCTTTGGGTTAATCCCGATTGCGGCCTAAAAACAAGAAGGTGGGAAGAGGTAGTGCCCTCCCTTAAAAACATGGTGGAGGTCGCAAAGGAGCTTAGGAAGGAGCTTGTAAGAACATGAGTAAAGATGAATTGATGATAAACACCATAAGATTTTTGAGTCTTGATCAGGTGGAAAGGGCAAAGTCGGGCCATCCGGGTATGCCCCTTGGCGCCAGCCATATAGCTTATTTAATCTTTGACAGGTTTTTAAAGTTCAACCCTAAAAATCCCAAATGGATAAACAGGGACCGTTTTGTGCTCTCGGCAGGGCATGCCAGCGCTATGCTATATTCCGTCCTCTTTCTTATGGGCTATGAGCTTACCCTTGAAGACCTTAAGGCTTTCAGGCAGCTAAACAGCAAAACACCTGGACATCCGGAAAGCTTTTTAACCCCCGGAGTGGAGGCTACCACAGGACCTCTTGGTCAAGGCATAGGCAACGCAGTGGGGATGGCTTTGGCAGAAAGGTACTTGGCATCCTACTTCAACAGAGAAGGCTTTCCCATTATAGACCACTACACCTTTGCCCTTGTAAGCGACGGAGACCTTATGGAAGGAGTTTCTTGCGAGGTAGCCCAACTTGCGGGGCATTTAAAGCTTAACAAGTTGATAGTTATATGGGACAATAACAAGGTATCCATAGATGGTCCCACCTCTTTGGCATGGTCTGAGGATGTTTTAAAAAGGTTTTCTGCCTTTGGTTGGTATGTGGAGGAGGTAGAAGAGGGCTACGACCTTGAAAAGGTAGAAAATGCCATAAGAAGAGCACTGCAACAAAGGGAAAAGCCCTCTTTTATATCTGCAAGGACCCATTTAGGCTACGGCTCTCCAAAACAGGATGATGCAAGCGTGCACGGAGCACCCCTTGGAAAGGAGCTTGCTTTGCAGACAAAGAAAAACTTTGGATGGGTTGAAGAAGAGTTTTTTGTACCACAAGAAGCATGGTCTTACAGGGAAGAAAAGATAAAAAGAGGGAAAGCCCTGGAAGAAGAGTGGCAAAAGCTTTTTGAAAGCTACAAAGAAAAATATCCCCAATTGGCAGAGCTTTTGGTAAGGTCTTTTAACAAGGATTGGGGAGAGGAGTATAAAAAGCATATACCTTTATTTACCGAGCCTATGGCAACACGTCAGGCAAGTGGTAAAGTTTTAAATAGCATAGCCAAGTATATGCCAACACTTTTGGGAGGCTCTGCAGACCTTTCTGAATCTAACAACACCTACCTACATGGTATGGGAGACTTTTCTGCAGAAAACCCCTTGGGAAGAAATATACACTTTGGTGTACGTGAGCACGCTATGGGCGCCCTTCTTAACGGAATGGCCTACCACGGAGGCCTTCTTCCCTATGGCGGTACCTTTTTGATCTTTTCCGACTACATGAGGCCTTCCATCAGAATGGCAAGCCTTTCAGGCCTTCAGGTTATTTATGTTTTTACCCACGACTCCATATGCCTTGGTGAAGATGGTCCCACACACCAACCCGTTGAGCAGCTTTCATCCTTAAGGCTCATACCAAACCTTTGGGTTATAAGGCCTGCGGATGCCAACGAAACTGCCATAGCATGGCAGATGGCAATAGAAAGAAAAGAAGGACCCACTGCTTTGATACTCACAAGGCAAAAGGTCCCTCTACTGGATAGGTCCAAGTATCCCTCTCCAGAAGGAATAAAGAAGGGAGCGTACATACTTCTTGATTGTGAGGGTCTTCCACATATAATCCTTTTGGCAAGTGGTTCAGAAGTGCATCCCACCCTAAAAGCGGGAGAGCTTCTAACGGAAGAAGGCTACAAGGTAAGGGTTATAAATATGGCAAGCTTTGAGGCCTTTGAGGTACAGGAGGAAGAGTATAAAAGGTTTTTATTGCCCGCAGAGGTAAAAAGAAGGGTGGCGGTGGAAGCTGGCAGAGGTCTGTGTTGGTATAAATATGTAGGTGTGGAAGGATTGGTGATAGGGATGGAAGGATTTGGCAAATCTGCGCCGGGAGACATCCTTATGGACCACTTTGGCTTTACACCGGAGAAGATAGTAAGGAGAATAAAGGAACACTTTAAGCTGTAGTATAATCAGGTTAAAAATCTTTTTATAGGGGTAGTTCGAGAACCACCCGATACATACATTTCTATCGGAATTTTTAAATGGAGTGGGGTCAAAATAATTTCAAAAAAACGTCTGTTGAAAATTTTCCCTCTTTTGGAAATATGCTATAGGTTCCAAGCCTTTTCTATAGTATTTTAAACCTTTTTAAATAGGCGCTTAAAATATCAAGCAGTATATGAAAAACCTCCGAAAGCACCACGCCAAGGGCAAAGTAAAAGGTCTCTTCCTTTCTTGCCATTTGAGATAAAAAGCTAAAGGGGTCAAGGCTCAAAAGGAGGGCTTCCAAGCTTGGTATGTATCTTGAGGAGATTCCCAAAAGCACAAAGTAGGCAAAAAGAAAAACAAATAAGAGATAGGAGAGCCTGAGGGCTGTCCCAAGTATGGGAAAGTGGGAAAGACCCCTATGCTTTGAAATTTTTTGATAGGGTTTCCATACAAATCTTAGCTTTCTCCATCTTTTGGAGGGCTTTGATTGGGGTAGGTCAAGGTCTGGTGAAAGGAAAAAACTGCCAAAAAGATAGCCAAGGGTAAGGGGAATGTAAAACTCCTTTGGTGTATAGTAGAGGCAAAGGGGTAAAAGGGTTAGATTGGCAAAGTCATGGGTTCTTCCAAGAGCCATTATGCTAAAATTATAAAAGATGGGCAAAATAACAATCTGTTCTAAACTCATTTTCTTTAGCAACAAAGACTTAGCTCTACTAAAAGACCTAAGGAGAAAGTTCCTAAGGTTTATAGGGATTTGCTAAACAAACTACAGAATAATCTGGATGGAACAAGCAAGGGTATCCCTAATCCTTGGCAAGTTCTTAAGGTAGTGGTGCTGACGGCACTCTCTCCTGAGAGGGTTTTATATGGGCACGAGCTCCTGCTTCAGGGGGCAGGGGCGGTGGTCCTGTGAAAGGGCTATTTTTGAAACACCCTGATCTAAATTATGGTGAAAATTTCTTCAAGGCTTCTTCTGGGTGTAGGGATGGGTGCCTCCGCAGGGTATCCTACGGTAAGTATGGCAACGGGCTTTAGGTCTGCAGGAACGGAAAGGCAGGCTTTTAAACCCATCTCCTCAAAGGCACCCACCCAACAGGTGCCAAGGCCAAGGGCAACTGCGGATAGTTGAGCGTAGGCACAGGCTATGGTGGCATCCTGTATGCAATAAAACTCCGCCCCCCTTTTTCCATACTTTATGGCGCTTCTTTTTGGATGGGCAAAAAAGACAAAAACTACAGGCGCCTCTGCTATAAACCATTGGTTCAAAGCCCATCGGGATATCTCCTGTTTTTTACCCTCTTCAAGAACCACAAAGACCTCATAGGCTTGGAGGTTCCCGGCGGAAGGAGCACTTCTTACCGCCTCCATTATCTTTATAAGCTTTTCCTTCTCTATGGGCTTTTTTTGATAGCTTCTTACAGACTTTCTCTTTTTAAGCACTTCAAAGAAGTCCATCTTTCAATATCTCCTCTACCTCTGAATCTTCCACTTGATGAAAATCCCTGTAGAACATACCTACCGCAAAGGTAGGCTCTTGCGCTATATGATAGCAATAAACTTCCTCTGTATACTTTCTTAGCTTATCAAGGGTTTCTTTCGGACATACGGGCGTAGCCACTATAACATCTTTGGCTCCTTTTCTTCTCAAATACTCAACGCCCGCTATAACAGTTTGCCCCGTTGCTATACCGTCATCTACTACCAAAACCCTTTTACCAAAAACCTCCAAGGCTTTTCCCTTTAAAAACTTTTCTTCCCTCTCTCTTATCTTTTTTAGCTCCTCTTGGGCTACCTCTTTTATATCCCTTTCCGAAAGGCCAAAGTACCTTACAGTCCAAGGGTCCGTGTATATTTTTCCATCGGGATCTATGGCGCCAAAGGCAAGCTCTCGGTTGGAGGGAACGCCCAGCTTTCTCACTATTAACAAGCTCAAGGGGACTGAAAAGATCTTGGCTACCTCCTTTGCTACCACCACACCACCCCTTGGAATCCCAAGGACAAGGTCAATCTTGCCCACTTTGTCCTTTAAATACTCTCCCAGTATCTTACCAGCTTCTTCCCTGTTTGAGAACAGCATTAATATAATTTTAGGACTATACGCTGGATAAGGAAATTGGATGTAGGGTTTAATCCGCCAATTGCCCGTTAAACAAAAACCATTGGGCAGTTTATGATTTAACTCGTAGGGGCGTATTGCCGTACGCCAAAAAAAATGGGCGCTCCTACAGGGGAATTTCTCACCCGGCGTGCATTATAAAGTATAATATTCTTTGGCTGTTATGGGATATTGGCGAGGTATAATCAACAAATATAGGGAATTTTTACCCGTAGGAGACACCACTCCAATAATAACCCTTTGCGAAGGGAATACGCCCCTTATAAAAGCGGACAACCTTGCAAAAACCATAGGCTTTAAAGGCGATATTTACCTAAAATACGAAGGCTTGAACCCCACAGGTTCTTTTAAAGATAGGGGTATGACAGTTGCCATATCAAAGGCTGTAGAGTTCGGTAAAAAGGCTGTAATATGCGCTTCTACAGGAAACACTTCCGCTTCGGCAGCTGCCTATGCGGCAAAGGCGCGGCTTAAGGCTTATGTTTTGTTGCCAAAGGGTGCCGTTGCTCTGGGTAAGCTTTCTCAGGCGGTTATATACGGAGCTAAGGTTATAGCTATTCAGGGAAACTTTGACGATGCTTTGTACATAGTTAGAAAGATAGGAGAGCTTTTGCCTGTAGAAATAGTAAATTCCGTAAATCCTTACAGAATAGAGGGTCAAAAGACAGGTGCCTTTGAAATATGCGATGCCTTGGGAAGAGCACCTGACTATCACTTTATACCGGTGGGTAATGCGGGCAACATAACCGCCTATTGGAAAGGCTATAAGGAGTATTATCAAGCGGGCAAGATAAACAGCCTTCCCAAGATGATGGGATGGCAAGCGGAAGGCGCCGCTCCTATTGTAAAGGGATATCCCATAAAAAACCCTCAAACCATAGCAACCGCAATAAGGATAGGCAATCCCTACAGCTGGCAATCGGCATTACAGGCGATACAAGAATCTGGCGGTCTTATAGATGCGGTAAGCGATGAAGAGATCCTCCATGCCTACAAGCTTATAGCCTCCACGGAAGGAGTTTTTTGCGAGCCTGCATCCGCTGCTTCCGTAGCGGGGCTTATCAAGCTTAACCGTGAAGGCTACTTTAAGGGTGGTGAGCTTGTGGTATGCGTATTGACGGGAAACGGTTTGAAGGATCCAGACACCGCTATGAAGGTATGTGATTCTCCAATAACCCTACCACCCGACGTGGAAAAGGTTATGGAGTACGTAGAGATATAGAAATGGAAAAAGAATATAGGGAAATGACAGAGGTTAGCCACGAGGATTATCTTGGGTTTATTGAAAACAATGCATCAGTCTTTATTGAAGATGTTGAGATTAAACTTGGAAAGCTATTCTCAATCAAAAGCTTTGGACCGCCAGAGGATTATAGGATAGAAGATTCCACAGTGTGGAGCTTTCCAAACAGGGGCAATTGGGCTACTCATAAAAGCAACTACAGGGGCAACTGGTCTCCTTACATTCCCAGAAATCTTATTCTTAAATACACAAAAGAGGGAGACTGGGTATTAGACCAGATGATGGGAAGTGGCACCACTTTGATAGAGGCAAAGTGAGGATGTGTCAAAAACTCCAATCTAAACATGCCCCTATGCTAAAATTGTAAAGGATAGGTAAAATAATCATTTGCTCTAAACTTATCCTACTTAGCAACAAAGATTTAGCCCTACTAAAAGACCTAATGAGAAGATGGTCATCTGCTCATAGATATGCTTATCCTTGGCAAGTTCTTAAGGTAGTGGTGCTGACGGCACTCTCTCCTGAGAGGGTCATAAGAGACCTCTCTGTCCTGAAAGAAAAACTCTTTCGGGGCTTGTGGGGAGACCCAATAGGGGCATTAGCTCCTGCTTCAGGGGGTGGGGGCGATAGTCCTGTAAGAGGGACTATTTTTGAAACACCCTGATATAATCTCTTACACCAAAAATAACAAAACTAAGGATGACCTATCACAGCTTCCCTTTGAGGAATATCTCCATGAGATGAAAAAAGTAGCTCAAGAAGCCTTTAGGGTGCTAAAGAAGAGATATGGTGGTGTGGTTTGGGACTGGAAGGTCTAATTTTAAGGTGTCAAAAAGGGATTTTATAAAGCCTTCTGTTCTTCTGTTATCCAGTTTAAACTATAAGCATGGTTTCTATGGCTATGTTGGTTTATTGGAGAACCATAGGGATATGGCTTCTTGGGATATCCACAGGTCTCTTCTGTGGTATTCTTTAGTCATGCTTAACTAATATACCATAAGTTATTTAAGCACCAACGCCCATGAACCACCACAAAAAATTCAAAATTCTGGTAGTTCAGGCTTCCAGCCTGTATTTTATCGCAGGCAAGGATGCCTGCGCTACCGATAAAAGGGGGGATTTCTTACCGGGCGTATATTTTATCCAGCTTATTGTTATAATATTATAAGCCTTTGTGGAGGTCAAAATGTCAAAGATAAGAATAGCCATAGCGGGCGTGGGCAACTGTGCCAGCAGTTTGATCCAAGGTATATGGTACTACGCAAAGCACAGAGAAGATGTAAGCGGGCTTATGTTTGAGGACGTGGGGGGCTACAAGCCTTGGGATATTCAGGTGGTTGCTGCTTGGGACATTGACGCAAGAAAAGTTGGCAAAGATGTATCAGAAGCCATATTTTCACCACCCAATTGTACCGCAATTTTTGAACCCGATATACCAAAGACGGGCGTAATAGTCAGAAAGGGCAAGGTGCTTGACGGCTATGCAAGCCATATGGCTAACTATCCACCAGAAAGAAGCTTTGTTTTATCTGAGGAAAAAGAGGACGAGCTTGAGGATGTGGTAAGGGTACTAAAGGAAACACAAGCGGACATCCTTATAAACTATGTGCCCGTTGGATCAGAGCAGGCAGCACGTTTTTATGCAGAGGCTTGCCTTAAGGCTGGCGTTTCCTTTATAAACGGCATGCCTACCTTTATAGTCTCAGATCCAGAATGGGCAAAGAAGTTTGAAAGTGAAGGTATTCCAGTGGTAGGAGATGATATAAAATCCCAAGTGGGTGCCACCATAGTTCATAGGACTTTGGTACAGCTTTTCTTGGATAGGGGTGTAAAGATAGACAGGACTTATCAGCTTAACTTTGGAGGAAATACAGACTTTTTAAATATGCTTGAAAGGGAAAGGCTAAAGACTAAAAAGGTTTCAAAAACAGAAGCGGTATCTTCCCTTATACCTTACGAGATGGACAGCATGAACATTCATATAGGACCTTCCGACTGGGTGCCTTGGCTAAAAGATAGGAAGATAGCCTATATACGCATAGAGGGTAGGCTTTTTGGTGATGTGCCCATGTACCTGGAGCTCAAACTTGATGTGGAGGATTCTCCCAACAGTGCAGGTTCAATGATAGATGCCATAAGATGCTGTAAATTGGCAAGGGACAGGGGTATAGGTGGTCCCCTTTATTCAATCAGCGCCTATACGATGAAACACCCCCCCATCCAATACCCCGACTGGCAGGCAAGAAAAATGGTAGAAGAATTCATTCGTGGAGAAAGAGAAAGATAGCCTTTGGGTACATACTGCAAGCGTTGGCGAGTTTAATACCCTAAAGCCTTTGCTTAAAAGGCTATATCCTCATTACCACATAGTGCTTACCTATTTTTCCCTTAGGGCAAAGGGCTATTTAGAAAGTCAAAAGGGATACTTTCATGAACTGCACAGACTTCCCCCTGACCTTCCACCCTTTGTAAAAAGCTTTGAAAATAGAATAAAGCCAAGGGCTATCCTTATAATGGAAAGGGAGCTATGGCCTTCCCTTTTACTTTTTACAAGGGCGCCAAAAATATGGCTAAACGCCTACGCAAAGGGAGGCTTTTGGGAAAGGTGGTTAGCCAAGAGCTTTTCTTTGATAATAACCAAAGAGGAGGCTTTTGTAGAAAGGTTTAGGTCTTATGGGTGTAAAAGGGTTGTAGCCTGTGGCAATCTAAAGTTTGCCTTAGAAGAGCCTAAAAGGATCTCCTTAAACTGCAAAGAGTCAAAGCTTATAGTGGCAGGAAGCACCCACCAAGGTGAAGAGGTTTTGATAAAAAAAGTCTATGAAAAGCTTAAAAAGGACTTTACCAACTTAAGGCTAATTATTGCCCCAAGACATGTAAAAAGATGCCATGAGGTTGCAGAAATCTTCAAGGATTACAAGGCATCCCTAAAAAGCAAAGAGGAGGAAAGTTGGGAAGTGCTTGTGGTGGATACCCTCGGAGAGCTTTTTCCCCTTTATGAGTACGCAGACGTTACCTTTGTGGGCGGCACCTTTGCAAGGGTTGGAGGTCATAATCTCCTTGAGCCCGCCTATTTTGGAAAGCCTGTAGTTTTTGGACCCTACACTCAAAAGGTGGAAGACCTAAAAGACTTCCTTCAAAAGAAAGGCTTGGGCTTCCAAGTAAAGGATGAGGAGGAGCTTTATAAGGTCTTTTATAAGCTACTCACAGAAGAAACAGAAGATAGGAACTTTAATTTCAAATATTATGGAGAAAATATCTTAAATTGCTACCTTTCTCACCTTATGGAGATGGTATAAAAAAGCTATACACCGAATGAAAATTATCTTTACGTGGAGACAACTCACCAATTGCCTCCATGAAAGGTAAATCTCCACCCTGTATATGATTTATATTATATATTTTTACGCTGAAGTGAGAAATTATCTTTTGTAGGGGTATATGGCTTTGGTGAATAAATCTATAAAGGGGGCTTTTTAACATTCCTATCTAAGGAAGCCAATGGGCAAGTCTATAAACAAAACGCTGGGGCGGGTGATTTACCGCCACAAGGAATTTAAAATTCTGGTAGCTCAGGCTTCCAGCCTGTTTTTTTATCGCAGGCAGAGGTGCCTGTGCTACCGATAAAAAGTGAGATTTCTCACCCGGCGTATGATTTATATTATATATTTTTGATTTAGCTTTGTGCATAATTAAGCCTAATGAATAAGGGATACCACAAAATAGATCTGTGGGTATCCCAAGAAACCATCTCTCTGTTGAGTAATAAGATATTGTGGGTGGAGTTTGTGTTGAATATTTTTTTATGCACCAATGCCACCATTTCCTATGATTTCAGTATAGGGGTATGTTTAACCTGGGATTTTTGAAACAACCTCAACACTTTATTGACTTATAAAAAAGAGGTTCTCTATCCAGAGTGGGTGTAAAATATCTTCAAAAGTGCAGGAGGTGAAAGATGCAAGCCTTTGAGATGTTGGAAGACTTTCCAAACCAGTTTAGCCCTGTGGAGGTCCAAGAGATAGACCTCCAGGATTATCAGGGCGTGGTCTTTAGCGGAATGGGTGGTTCTGGTATAGTGGGAGACTTTATGAAGCTTTTCCTAAAGGCGTATAAGCCCATACTTTCCATAAAGGGCTATGAGCTTCCTCCTTTTGTGAAGGAGGGCTGGCTTTTGGTGTGCACAAGCTACAGCGGAAATACGGAGGAAACTATTAAGGTCCTTGAGGAAGCCCTAAAAAGAGGTCTAAAGCCTTTATGCGTAAGCTCTGGCGGTAAAATAGAGGAAATAGCTAAAGAGAACAAGCTTTTACATATACCCCTTCCTCAAGGATATCCTCCAAGGTATGCCCTTGGCTTTATGCTTTCTGCCTTGCTTAGCCTTTTTGGCATGGAAGAAGAGATACACAAGGTTAGAGAACATTTAACAAAGCACAAGGAAAGCTTAAAATCCAACGCCAAATCCATAGCCCACACCCTCTTTGGCTATCTTCCCGTGGTATACGGTACACCCCTTACAGAGCCCGTAGCCTTTAGGTGGAAGACCCAAATAAACGAGAATTCAAAAACCCTATGCTACAATGCCATCCTCCCAGAGATGCACCACAACGAAGTGGTAGGGCTTGACAATGCCTCCATAAGAGACCTTTGCGCCTTTACCTTACTTTGGGACCCCCAAGACCATCCAAGGGTGATAAAAAGGGTTTCCATAACGGAGGAGATCTTTAGAGACTTTGGGATTTTTCTCAGGCTTCTTCAGGGCAAAGGCACCACTCTGATAGAAAGGCTTTTGTACCTCACTTATCTTGGAGATTGGGTAAGCCTTCATCTGGCAGAGCTTTACAAACAAGATCCCATACCTGTAAAGGTCATAGATTTCATAAAAAAGAGCTTGGCATAATCAAAGCTTATGGAATTTAGTTGGCTGGTTTTTGGCATTGTGGTTTTGAGTGCCCTTTTCCTGGACCTTTTTGTCTTTCACAGACACCCCCACAAGATATCCCTAAGAGAAGCCCTTTTGCTCTCCGCCTTTTGGATAGCCTTGGGTTTAGCCTTCGCTGGCTTTGTTTATTACACAAGGGACTACGATAGAACGGTGGAGTACCTTACGGGCTACCTCCTTGAAAAAGCCCTTAGCCTTGACAATATTTTTGTCTTTATCCTCATCTTCTCCTACTTTAAAATACCAGAAGAATACCGACATAAGGTACTTTTCTGGGGAGTCTTAGGAGCTATAGTTTTTAGGGCCATATTTATCTTTACAGGGCTTGAACTTATCAAGCACTTCCACTGGGTTATCTATATTTTTGGAATTATTTTGATCCTGTCTGCTATAAAGCTTTTGACCACTGAGGAAAAGGAGTTTCATCCTGAGCAGACCTTGGTCTACCGAATAGCCAAAAGAATAATACCCCTAAGACCCCACAATGGTGATGGTAGGTTTTTCATAAGGGAAGGGGGGAAACTCTACGCTACTCCCATGTTTTTAACGCTTCTTTTTGTGGAAACTTCAGACATCATGTTTGCCATAGACTCGGTGCCCGCCATAATAGCCATATCCAGAGATCCCTTCGTGGTATACACCTCCAACATCTTTGCCATATTAGGACTTAGGTCTTTGTACTTTGCTGCCGCAGGCATACTTCCCCTATTTCATTACCTACACTACGGGCTATCCTTTATTTTGGGTTTTATAGGGGTTAAGATGCTTATATCCGACTTTTACAAAATACCCGTTGAGATCTCTCTCCTTTTGATAGGTAGTGCAGTGTTTATCTCTGTGGTTGCCTCTTTGCTGGTTAAAAAGAAGGATGCTTAGAATTCTTCAAATAGTGGATGGTGAAGGTTGGAGCGGTACAAAGGAGCAAACCTACCTTATCTCAAGGGAGTTATCCCTTAGAGGTTTTGAAGTTCATATGGCTTTATCTTTCCAGTATGACCTTATGGTGAAAAAGTTAAAGGACTATGGAATAAAGTTCCATTTTTTTGAAAAACATAACAAGTTTTCAAGGTTTAATCCTTTGAACTATTACAGACTTTGGAAGATAATGACCCATATACCTTTTCATATAGCCATTGCTAATTCACCGCATGCTTTTGATTTCCTTAGAGGTGTGCTTAGTTTTCTTCCAAAAAAGCCCAAGATAATAGCCTACAAAAGAACTGGGAAAAGCTCCAGCTTTTTATCCAAGCTTGTAAAATACTCGGTGGCAGATAAAATAGTTGTAGTGGACAAAAGCACTTATGAAAAGTTAAAAGAGGAAAAATTTTTCCCAGAAAAACTCACATATATTCCAAGCGGGCTTGACTTAAGCAGGTTTAAGGTAAAGGATACAGATATAAGGTTAAAGCTAAGAAAAGATCTTGGTATAGATCCTAAAAGCAAGGTCTTTATAAACGTGGCAAACTGGAATCCTCAACATAAGGGACAATTGCTTTTAATAGAAGCTTTCTCCAAATTGAATTGTTCTGATTGCATTCTTATTTTAGTTGGTCTAAAAACGGAAGAAGAAGCCCCTAAGTATGCTCAAAAATATGGACTTGATGGAAGATTAATAGGCCTGGGCTTTAGAGAAGATATACCAGACCTTTTAAACATGGCGGATTATTTTGTGTTTTCCTCCTACTTTGAAGGTATTGCCGGTGCGGTACTTCAAGCCATGGCTTGTGGGAAGGTGGTTGTATCAACCCTTGCGGGCGGTATAAAGGACTATTTAAGGGATGGAGAAAATGGCTTGGCGGTAAAGGTAGGTGATTTACAGGGTTTTGTAGATAAACTTAAAAGAGCCCTTAGTTTGTCGCAAGAAGAAAAGGAAAAGATCTCAAAAAAGGCTATACAGACCGCAAAAGCTTATTCCATAGAAAGCACCGTTGATAAGTATATGGAGCTCTTTAAGGAACTTGTAGGATAAAGCTTAAGGCTTTCAAAGTATTCCATAAAAGCCCTATTTACAAAAAAGGTACCATCCTCAAAGAGTAAAAGCACGCCTATTTGGGGGGTTTCTCTTAAAAACCTTTCCCTATTGTCGTCATCCATAGCCAAAAGGGCTGTTTCTATGGCGTCGGTAAAGGTACAATCCCAATGGGCAACGGTGGCTTGTAGAAGGCTGTTTTTAGCTCCCAGTATATGTTTTCTAAGGTAATTACCGCCTGTGGATATACATAGATCCTTTGAGTTAATACCCTCTGCAAGTATGTGGTTGTTTATAGGATTGTATATGGCTAAAAGCCTTTTATGCCCCCAAACCCTTAGATCGCCTGCTATGGATATAAAGCCCCAAGGAGTTTTCAGGCTTTCGTAAGCCTTTTGCACCGCGTAGCCCTTCCCAATACCTCCCAAATCTATAGCCATGCCCCTTTTCAAAAGGCATACCTTATTCCCTTCTATCCTTATATTTCTGTAATCTATAAGAGCCTTTGCCTTTTCTTGATCTATAAGCCCCTTTCTTTTGTGGTTTATTGTATAACTGCCTACACTTATGTCGAAGAAGCCATAGGTCTTTTCCGATATCTCTATAGACTTTTTTATAACCTCAAGGGTTTCATCGGAGACCTCCACACATCCTTTTCCCGCCCTTTGGTTTATATTGGATACTTCGGAAGTTTCCATATAATCGGAAAGTTTTTCCTCAAGGCTTTTCATATACCTGTAGGCTTCATATTCCTTACCTTCTGGCAACTCAATAAGAGCATAGGTACCCATAAGATGAAAAATCTTTTCTTGAGAAAAACAAAGGGAAAGAAAAAGAAGGATAGATAAAAATCTCACCTTTTTCTTTGTTTTTGTTTTGTGGGTGGTGGTTTTGGCTCAAAAGTAGAAACAACCACCTCGTAATCCTTTATAGAAACCCTTGCGGGTTTTACTTTACCACTTTCAAAGACAAAGCTAAGCATAGTATTGCTCTGAAGGACAGTGTAAAGGGTTTCATCCACCACCACACCGCTTACAAAACCCAGACTTACCAAAGAAGGCTGAAGAATAAGGCTTGGTTTGTTGTTGTATGTTAGTACCCTTTTAAGGTCATTGTTAAATTGGGATTGTACCTCCTCGTAGGGCCTTTCTCCAAAGTATGCCATATATACATGGAAAGGCTGCAAAAGTTTAAGCCTTTCCTCAAGTCCTTCTCCACCCTTCACATAATAAGCTTCCACTCCCAAAGTTTTCAAAGAAGCCACTAAGGAGGCGGAAAAAAGAGCACACAGGTCTGCGGTTTCCATATAAACCACCGCAATGCGGTTGTATCCCATATCCTTCAGTAGTTTAGCTATTTGAACGCTGGCGTCTATTCTTGCATTTGCCCTCTCCGGTGTCAAAAAGGGATTTGCCTGCTGGGAATAAGAAGGGACTAAAAGACTCACCAATGCTAAAAAACTAACTAAGGCTTTTTTCATGGTAAATGGGATTATACCATAACATAAGCCGATTAAGGAATCCCCCTTTTTATTTGATAGCCTTGCCTGCGATAAAAACAGGCTAAAAGCCTGAAATACCTAAAATTTAAATTTTGTGGTCAATCACAGGCAAGCTATATTATAATTATCCTCTAAGGAGGGTGCAGGCCATGAAAAAAAGGCTTCTATGGTATTCCATAGCCATGCTGTGCTTTCTATTGATCCTTGCCCCACTTTCCAAAGCCCTAAAATTAAAGGCGCTACAGCCAGTTGTTTTAAAGGCTATCGGTAACATAGAATTTGGAAGCGACCCCGGTATAGTGGATGGGAGCGACGTTGTTTTGGGAGTTATTGATCATAGTGTTTCTAAACCAGTCCTAATAAAAATAAACAGCTCTGGTAATGTTGTTTTTAATAAAGAGTATGATATCACCGATGCCCCTAACATATTTCCCAAAATAGTACTCAGTACAGCTGCAGAATATCTTTACATAGTTAGAAAATCATTAGATCTTTTCATCCTGAAAATAGATAAAGCAAATGGTGATGTAAATAGTGCTCTGCAGGTTAACCTTTCTGATATTTGTTCTACCTTTAGCATATATGATAGCGTCGCAGATGCCTCCAACAATATATACATGGTAGGGAAATGCGACAACGATAGTCTCCTTATTAAGTTTGATAGCTCTCTAAGCGGTACGGCCTATAGGTACAACATAAGCCCTACTACGGAATACTTCTATAAAGTTTTGTGGGATGGTTCAAACCTTCAAGTTTTTGGTGTAGCGGACTTCTCCGGAAATATAGATATAGTGCATTTAACCATAAACCCATCAACCGGTAACGTATCCTCCTCGGTAAGATACAATAGTGGAGGCTCAGATTTTATTTTAAGCGCCGTTAAATTGGGTGGTAGCTACTATATACTTGCTTCAAGTGGCTCTAATACTATAATCTTTGATACATCCAATCCCTCCTCTTCAAAAGTCTTTGATTCCTCCGTTTCTCTTAAAGAGCTTTCTGTTTTGGGCAGTAATATACTCGCCATGGGCTATTATAGCACAGGAGCCGATCATTATGCTCTTTTTTCTCTTATTGTTCCTTCTACATTGACTGCCATCGATTCCTATATATACGGACAGCCCAGTAGTTCCTTTGTTTCAAGCAACGTGATTTTGTCTCCTGCGGGGAATGTTCTGCTTTGGACCGGTAGCCTATACATAGGCTTTGCAGACCCAGGTATACAGATAACGGGCTATCCATATATGTCTGCGGTTAGTGTAAACATGTCCTCCGGTCCTAGTTTTAGCTCTCCTTCACTAACTTCGCCAAGTCCCACGACAACCTCTCTTTCTCCAAGCAATACAACTGTAAGCTCTGCTAATTCCTCCATCACTATACAAACTGTCCACCCCTACAGCCCGCCCTCTGGCGGAGGAGGTGGCGGAGGTGGAGGAGGAGGACCGCCACCAGAGGAAACACCACCCTCTCCACCACAGCCCCCACCAGAGGAGCCCCCACCTACTTCGCAGCCCCCATCAGAGGAGCCCCCACCCCCAGATAACGTGGTGGAGCTTCCCATCCCAGTG
>CALIUI010000033.1 GCA_938048815.1 uncultured Aquificaceae bacterium
ATGCAAAGATGGGAAGGCTTGAAAGAATAAGCCCCTTCCTTGTTATGGATATCCTCAAACAAGCCCAAAGTATAAAGGATGTAATCCATATGGAGATAGGTGAGCCAGACCTTGAGCCCTCACCAAGAGTTTTAGAAGCCCTTCAAAAAGCTATAAAGGATAAGAGGTTTTCTTACACACCAAGCCTTGGACTTTGGGAGCTCAGAGAAAAGATCGCCAAGCATTACTATGATTACTATGGAGTGGATATTTCTCCTTCAAACATAGTTATAACCACGGGTACTTCCGCTGCCTTCTTGGTAGCTTACGCTTTGCTTTTGGATTCAGGCGATAGAATTTTAATCTCCGATCCTTCCTACCCATGCTACAAAAACTTTGCCCATCTATTGGATATAGAACCCTATGGGGTAAAGGTGGATGGCAGTACCAACTACCAAATAACCACAGATCATATTAAAGACCTTAAAGGCTATAAGGCCATACATATATCCTCCCCCTCAAACCCCACTGGTACCTTGTACCACGAAGAAAATCTAAAGGAGCTTGCCCAATTCTGCGAGGAGAGGAATATATACCTTATATCCGATGAGATATACCACGGACTCGTCTATGATAAAAAAGAAAGAAGCGCCCTTGAGTTTAGCAAAAGGGCTATTGTTATAAACGGCTTTTCCAAAGCCTTCTGTATGCCGGGCTTTAGACTTGGTTGGCTTATACTGCCCAGCGAAGACTTGGTTAGGAAGGCGGAGATGGTTATGCAAAACCTTTACATATCTGCACCCACCTTGAGCCAATACGCAGCCCTTGAAGCCTTTGATTATGAATACTTAGCCTATCTTAGGGAAACCTATAAAAAAAGGAGAAACCTTCTAATAAAAGAGCTTAGTGGTGTGGGAAGGGTTGAGGTTATTCCGGAGGGAGCCTTTTATCTGTGGATGGACATTGGCTTTTATGGAATGGATAGTTATACACTATCCATGAAGCTTTTAAGGGAAGCAAAAGTGGCCATAACCCCAGGCGTTGATTTTGGAAGGAATAAAACGGACCAATTTATAAGGATATCCTTTGCTAAGGATGGGGGCACCCTCCAAGAGGGTGCCAGAAGGATAAGGAATTATTTGATAAGGTAAACCCTTACAGCCCTTTGCCCTGCGTGTTTGGGGCTTATTAGGCTTGCCACTTCTTTACCATAAGAGGCTATTCTTATCCTTCCTATATCTACCCCCTTCTTTGCCAAGTGGCTTGCTACCGTCTGCGCTCTCCACATAGAAAGGTTAAAGTTGTACCTGCTGGTGCCTCTTGTATCGGCAAAGCCAACCACCAAAACCTCCCTGCTGTCTTCTCTTAGCCTTGCCACCATATCATCCAGTTTTTTAGCTTCGGAAGGCTTTATGTTGAACTTATCAAAGTCAAAGTAAACCACGCCAACCTCTTCCAACTGCCATTTGTAGGGACCAACTCCTTCCTCTTTCTTGGGGGCTGGTCTTCCTTCAAGGGCTTTTATCCTTCTCTCGTGGTCCTCTGCTATACCTTCAAGCTTTTTGACCCTACCCTCCAAGTCCCATACCTTTTTGCTGGCTTCTTCTGCTGCCCTTTTGCTTTCCATTATGGCATCAAAGTAGCCCTTGTAGCATTTGTCCAAGAGATACTTTGAGTAGAACTCCTTTGGGCTACCGCAGGGGTCTAAGGGCTTGTCCTGCGCCAAGGCTAAACCTGAAAACAAGGCTATTGCGAAGACCGTCCTTTTCATGCCATCACCTCCTTTTTGGGTGCCTTCTTATATTATATACTCAACTTTTTAGGATTGGTAAACTCTTTCTATAGGGTAAAGGTGGTTTCTTGGGCTGGGGCTTGGGGTTGGGGGTTTCGGCGCAGGTAGTTCTCTATAAGCCTTCTGTAGTTTTGCACAGAGTGAAGGTGGTAGTATATTGCCCTTAGATAGCCGCGGACTTCAAAGTCCTTCAAGACAGAGTTGGGAAGCTCATAGAGGGCTTTTTCATCTATTGCGTTCAAGGATACGCTAACGCCCTTGTATATGTATGTGGCGGGCTTTATAAGGTCGTAATTAACAAGGGTGTCCACAAAGATCCTGCTCTCTTGCCATTCCTCCAAAAAGGCAATGCCCGGCTGTACAAAGCCCTGCATAAAATAGGGGTTCATCTCTGTGGGAGATAGTAAAACTATATCCCCTTCGCTTTCCGACCATCCGGGGCATGTAAAGTCCAACTGCAAGATAGTCCTGCCAGCACTATCCTTTGTGGGGGAAAAGGGATACTGCTTGCAGGCATAGGGCTTTTCCTCTCCAAGAAGGCATCCAGAAGGTCCCAAATGGGCACAGTGTCCTTCTGTGTCTATATCCAGCTTAAAGAAAAGGTTTAGCTCAAACCTTGGCTCTTGGTTTTGGTCGTACTTTATAAGGGGAAAGGAGATGGGGAAATAAAGGGAAAGGTATTCCATCTCTTTAAAGCCTATGGAAGATCTAACGGGCACATAGCAGCAGCTGCTGGGACAGTTTGCTCCAAGGCAACGCCATCTTAGGTTTTTGTGCTTTTGGGTATCCAAAAGCTCCGTCTTTACAAAAAGCCTCTTCTGTTCTTGGCTCACGGCACTATATACCACCTATCCTTTAGTTTTACCACAAAGGTGCTTATTCTGGTGGGCTCGCCCCTTTGGTGGTGTAAAAGTACATACATAAGGTATTTTTTGTCCTTTTCGTACTCTGTTCCTGTCTCTGCGGTTATGTTTACGGGCTTGGTGTATAGCTTGGTGTATTCAGAAAGGTTTTCACAAAAGACCTTTGCCTGCTCCTTTGAAGCGGGGGCAAGAAGCCTGTGGCCAAAGGCAACAGCCATGTTTTGGGACATAAAATCCTCACACTGGGAGGGGCTATAAAAAGCCATGTTCCAAAAGGCAA
>CALIUI010000034.1 GCA_938048815.1 uncultured Aquificaceae bacterium
AGATAGACGCCATTCTCTTTTATCTCTATCCTTGTGTTTTGCTTGCCTTTACAATTAGCCTGCCCTATGGAGTAAAGGTTTCCTTTTCTTTTCTCTGTCCACTTTAGTTGTAATTTCTTATAGGGCTTTCCATTGATGTGTTTTTGTTTTAGTTTCTCAAAAAGAGCTCTACCGCCAAAGATGACTTTTTTGGGATTTTCTCCTTTTTCTTTGACAGCAGAGAGTAAGGTTTGTGCTTTTACGACAGCGGAGTATGAATATCTTGAGTTAAGAGCAAAAAGGTTTTGAAGTTCCTTGCTTATATCACTTAGGCTTTTGCCTTCCAAAAGTCTTTTGTAGGCATATCTATAAGCAGAGGACCATCTTCTCATAAGGTCTTTTAGTAGGGCTAAATCTTTGTTGCTAAGTAAGATGAGCTTAGAGTATATAGTTATTTTGCTCATCCTTTACAATTTTAGCATAAGGGTATGTTTAGATTGGGATTTTTGAAACATCCTCTGGGAAACCCTTGACAGCCCTATCTCAAAAGTCAATTGGCAAGTCTATGAATCGAAAAATTCAGCTTCTTTAAGTTATTGGTTGTAGACTTTTTGAAAATTTGTGCACCAACGCTCCTGTAAGTAAAAAATCACGGCGTGTGATTAAATTAAATTTAATGAAAAGTCTTGTCTCTGGTGGTGGCACAGGGGGGCATTTTTTTCCCGCCCTTGCCCTAATAGAGGAACTTATTGAAAGAAATATAGAAACCTATTTTGTAGGCTCCTATAGGGGCATAGAGTACAGACTAAGGGAAAAAATTCCCGTTAAAAGTTTCTTTTTATACTCCCATCCCTTTATGGGTAGGAGTGTTGTAGATAAATTAAAGGCTTTGATGAAAAACTCCTTGGCTTCCTTTGAGATTGCCAAGCTTATAAGGAGAGAAGATAGGGTTATAGCCTTTGGAGGCTATGCAAGCTTTCCTTTGGGTATGGCTTCTATCCTAAAAAGGGCAACCCTTTATATACACGAGCAGAACTCCATACCAAGCCAGAGCAACCGCTTACTTTCCAAGTTTTCGGAAAAGGTCTTTATAACCTTTGAACATTCAAGGAGGTTTTTCCCTTCGAAAAAGACCATAAAGGTGGGTATACCCATAAGGAAAAGCCTAATAGAAGGCTTAAGGATAAGCAGAGAAGAGGCTCTAAAAAAACTCGATCTTGAAGATAAGCCCACCCTTTTGGTAGTGGGTGGTAGCCAAGGGGCGCAGTTTATTAATCAAATAGCAAAGGAAGTATTTTTAAAAACTAAATGGCAAGGGATACATATAACAGGAGAAAGGGATTACAAAGAATTAAGAGATTTTTACAAGGAAAAGGGCTTAAAAGTCTTTACCTTACCCTTTAGCCATCAGATGGAGGTAATATACAAAGCAAGCACTATAGCCATAAGCAGGTCTGGCGCCTCCTCTATCACAGAACTCTCCCTGTATGGCATCCCAACCCTTTTTATCCCCTTCCCCCACGCCATACACAACCACCAGTTTTACAACGCCAAAGAAATAGAAGACATGGGAGGATCTATGACCCTTAAACAGGAAGAAGCGAACGTAGAAAAGGTGGTCGAAAATCTTGAAAATTTACTCAAAAACCTTGAGGAGTTCTCTTACAAAATATCAACCTTTGCTAACCCTTTTGCTTGCAGACAAATGATAGAATACCTTATGAGATAATACGCCAGATGAAAAGTTGTATGTAGGGACAATAAAAAATATGCCGGGTGAGAAACCCCTTTCATCGGTAGCGCAGACATCAAGAACTGGTAGCGCAGGCATCCTTGCTTGCGACAAAATACAGGCTGGAAGCCTGAACTACCAGGATTTTAAATTCTTTGTGATGGTCAATGACCCCCTATAAAGGATAATTTTTCACTTAGCGTATATTTTAGTAAAGTATGGTATTATAATCATACGTGCAGAGGTGTTAAATGCATAAATTTGTAGATATTCTTGTTAAAACTCTTGAATACAGGGATCTATACACCAGAGGGCATACCCATAGGGGTGTTTTCTACGCTTTAAAGATCGGTGAAAGTTTAGGGCTTTCAAGTAAGGAGCTTGAATATCTATACGTAGGTGGTATGCTGCATGATATAGGAAAGATAGGTATACCAGACGTGGTACTTTTGAAACCGGGGAAGCTCACAGAAGAGGAGTTTGAAATAATGAAGTTGCATGTTATATTAGGCTACCAGATGTTAAAAGACTTGGATGTACCTTCTGAAGCCCTTGATATAGTGTTATACCACCAAGAAAAGTATGACGGCACTGGCTATCCCCATGGTGCGAAAAACGGCAACATACCATTGCTTGCAAGAGTTTATACCATAGCGGATTCTTTTGAAGCTATGACCTCCATAAGGATATACAAAAAGGGCAAAACTTGGCAGCAAGCTTTTCAAGAACTTGAAGAATTGGCTTCTATACACTTTGACCCTGATATAGTTAGGTATGCAATAAAAGCATTAGAAAGCCTAAGCTATGTAGAAGCAAATTATTCTAATATTAATACAGAAGCAGAAAAAATAAGGTGGAGTTTTTATTATATAGATGAATCTGGTGCTATAAAGGGTGATCTGTTTTTGCCTACCTTAAAAGCCTTTATGGAGCAAAGAGATAGCTTTTGTTTAACCATATTTGATATAAAAAATTTAGCTATGATTAATATGGAAAAGGGTTGGGAAGAAGGGAACCAAGTCTTAAGAAGACTTATAGAGGCTATAAATATTCAGTATTGTATTTCTTATAATATAAAAGATTTAATTTTAAAATTAATTAAGGAAAATTTTGTAAATATTGAAAGTCCTGTAGTTTTTAGAATAGGAGGCGATGAGTTTGCGGTTATAGCTCCTTACATTCTCCCACCGGAGAAGGTTTTGGGGGTTGTAAATAGCATGAAAAGCATAGGTATTAATATAGACTATCTGCGGGTTCGTTTTCCCGAAGATTTTTCTACGTATAAAGAAGTTCTGGAGAAGATTTTTGCTTTTACAAAGCTTAAGCTTAATACACACCTATAACTACTCTATACACACTGTACATCATAACAATCTACCAATCGCTCTTTTTGACGAAATTTAAGCCTTTTGGGAATATAATCTTCTTATGACCACAAAAGAGTTTGCACAGATCGTGGGAGGTAGCCACATAGGTGATCCTGCCCCATTTTATGGCTTTTCCATAGACAGCAGGGATATAAAGGGGGGAGAGATCTTTGTAGCCTTGAAGGGAAAAGTGCACGACGGGCACGATTTTGCCTTAGAAGCCGTTAAGAGGGGTGCTGTGGCGGTTATGTTGGAGAAAAAGTTAAACTTGCCAGAAGATGTGCCCCAAATACTTGTGGAAGATAGCCTTTTGGCTTTAAGGAGGTTTGCCCTTTTTAAGAGGGAAAACTTCAAAGGAAAGGTGATAGCCATAGCAGGCTCTGCAGGAAAGACCACCACCAAGGAGATGACCGCCTTTTTGCTTTCCAAAGTAGGTAAAACCCTAAAAACACCCAAAAATTACAACTCCCAAATAGGGGTTCCCCTTTCTGTGGCAAACTTTGAAGAGGGTGCTGACTTTTGGGTGGTAGAGTTGGGAGCAAGCCAAAAGGGAGATGTGAAAAGTTTGGTGGAGATTATCAAGCCAAACATAAGAGTAATAACCGCCATAGGAGAGGAGCATTTAGAGACCTTTGGCTGTCTTGATGATGTGGTCCTTGGCAACGGAGAAGTTTTTTATGGTATGAAGGAAGAAGATTGGGGCGTATGCCCCCATTATGTTTCCCCCTGTTATGAAATTCCTAATAAGCTTACCTTTGGTGGTGATGATTTTTCTGCGGAGGATATTAAGCTTTCCCAAGAGGGCGCGGAGTTTAAGGTGAAGGGAGAAAAGGTTTTTATACCCATACCAAGCCTTGCGGTGGTGGAAAACGCCCTTTGCTGCTTTCGTATCCTTGAGGCTTTGGGCTTTGATTGGAAAAGATTGGTAAATACCCTTTCGGACTTTCATCCAGTGGAGGGCAGATTTAAGCTCTACAAAAAAGGCAGTCTTCTTATCATTGACGACGCTTATAACGCCAATCCGCCCTCTATGAGAATAGCCCTTAAAAGCCTTTCTCACCTTGAAGGCTACAAAAGAATAGCGGTACTTGGAGACATGTTAGAGTTAGGAGAGGATTCAGAAAAATACCACAGAGAAGTAGGAAAGCTATGCGCAAGCCACTTTATAGACCTTTGCCTTTTCTACGGAGACCTTATGAGATATGCCTACGAAGAGGCTTTGAAAGGGGGCTGCAACTGTAAGTTTTTCAAAGACAAGGAAGAAATAAAGTCCCTTTTACTTGACCTTAAGGATGAAAAAACCCTTATACTCTTTAAAGGCTCCAGGGGTATGAAAATGAAAGAACTTATAGAGGAGCTTTTGAAGGCTTAAGGTGGCTTCAAAAATCTAATTCTCAGGGTGTTTCAAAAATAGCCCCTTTTACAGGACTACCGCTCCCTTTTGCTAATAGCTTTATCCTTTCTAATATCCTTGCGAGAAATCCCCTTTTATCGGTAGTGCAGGCGCCCCTGCCTGCAATAAAAAAGCAGGCTGGAAGAAGGTCTTTTAGTAGGGTTAAATCTTTGTTGCTAAAGAAAATGAGTTAGAGTAGATGGTTATTTTGCCCATCTCTTATTATTTTTAGCATAGGGGGTACTTAATTTGGAATTTTTGAAACAGTCTCACGTACAGGTTTTCATTTGGCGTATGAAAGAGTATAATATTGTTTAGCATGAAGGTTCTTTTGGTTTTTTACTCAAGGTTAGTGGGTGAAACCCAGCTTTTGCAAAAGGTAAGCGAAAAGGTTCTAGCCCTTAGAAGGTTGATAGGTCCCGATAGCCTGTATGCGGTTATAACCACGGAGATGAAGGAATTTTTTGACCTTTTTCCAGACCTTGTTTTCATAAGGAACGATAAGGGTACTTTCTTGTACGGTCTTTACAAGGGTCTTAGGAAGCTAAGGGGGAACGAGGTACTTGTGATAGACCCATTGCAAGATATAAGCCTTGATAAGTTAAAAGAGTTTATAAGCAAAAAAAGGTCAAACATGATCCATTCACAAAACAGCCAATGGAAGGGCTTGGCAAGGTTTAGGCTTATAGACCTTGATTACTTTATAAGAACCCTTGAATTTATACTTTTTGAGTCTGAAGAGAAGGACTTTAACAGTGTGATGGCTAAGGTAAAAGAGGATTATGGTATAGAATATGAGTTATGTTGAGGAGGTTTTAATATGGATGACATCTTGGTAGGCAAGTACGTGGTAAAGAGGGATAGGTATTATACCAAAGACCATGAATGGGCACTTATCAAGGGCAACAAGGCTTGGATAGGGATCACCGATTATGCCCAAAAGGAGCTTGGTGATGTGGTGTATGTGGATCTGCCCCAGGTGGGTGAATCTTATGAAAGTGGAGAAACCATAGCCAACATAGAGTCTGTTAAAAGCGTTGCCCCCGTTTATGCGCCTCTTTCTGGAACTGTGATAGAGGTAAATGAAGCTTTGAGAGAGGAGCCCCATCTTATAAATGAATCTCCCTACGAAGATGGTTGGATTGCTGTAATAGAGCTCTCTGATCCCATGGAGGTGGAAGACCTTATGCCCGCCGAAGATTACGCCCAGCTTCTTGTAGAGGTGATAAAAGAGGAAAAGGGAGAAAGCGTTAAGCTGGATTTTGTTGAAGAGGAAGAGAGCATGGAAGAATCCCTTGAGGCCTTGCCAGAAGAAGAGCTTGGTTACGAGGAAAGGGAAAGGTAATTGCATATACCCCACTCGGGACAAGAAACTCAAAAGATATTAAAAACCCTGGGGCTTTCTTCTTTGGAAGACCTTTTTTCTCACATTGATCCCTCTCTCTTTTCAAAGCCAAAACTCCCTCCACCAAAAAGTGAGGAAGAGTTAAGAAGGTACTTAAAGGAGTTAAGCTCTCAAAACAAAGAGCTTGTTTGCTTTGCGGGCTTTGGAGCCTACGATAGGATAGTTCCGTCGGTTGTATGGCAGATTTTAAACAGGGGTGAGTTTTTGACAGCTTACACACCTTACCAACCCGAAGTCTCCCAAGGTACTCTGCAAGCCATCTTTGAATACCAAACCCTTATATGTGAGTTAACCAATATGGATGTGGCAAACGCAAGCATGTACGATGGAGGTTCTGCTCTGGCGGAGGCGATATTGATGGCAAGGGCTATAAAGGGAAAGGGCAAAAGGGTTGTACTCTCCGAGGGCATCCATCCCTTTTACAAGGAGGTAATAAAAACCTACTTGAGAGGCTATGAGGATGAAATTTCCTTGATCCCACTTACGGAAGAAGGTTATACAGACCTTGAAAAGGCTGAAGAATCTTTAAAAGATGGACAGGCGCATGCCTTGGTGGTGCAGTATCCCAACTTCCTCGGCTTTGTGGAACCAATAAAGGAAGCATCAGAGCTTGCCCAAAAGTACGAGGTGCCCTTTGTGGTATGTGCAGACCCTATTGCTTTGTCCATATTAAAGCCGCCCGGTAGCTTTGGTGCGGACATAGTGGTTGGAGAGGGCCAGCAATTGGGCATACCCTTGAACTTTGGAGGTCCTTACGTGGGCTTTTTCGCCACAAAAAGGGAGCATGTGAGAAGGATGCCCGGAAGGCTTGTAGGCATGGCAGAAGATATTGAAGGGAAGAGGGTTTTCACCCTTGTGCTACAGACAAGAGAACAGCATATAAGAAGGGAAAGGGCAACCTCCAACATATGCACCAATCAAAACCTTATGGCCCTTGCAAACCTTATATACATGGTATTACTTGGTAAAGAAGGTCTAAGGCAAGTGGCAATTCAAAGCCTTTCAAAGGCATTCTACCTAAAAGGAAAGCTTTTAAACATAGGCTTTGAAGAGATTTACAAAGGGAAACATCTATGGGAGTTTCCCCTAAAACATGAAAAAGCGCAGGAGCTTTATAAAAAAGCTTTGGAGCATGGTTTTCTTTTTGGAGTACCACTAAAGGACTTTAGCTATGAAAATAGCCTTTTGATAGCAACTACAGAGAGAAGAACAAGGGAAGAGATAGATAAACTGGTGGAAGTCTTATCTAAATAAATTCAGAAGGTAGTTCAAGCATCGCCCAGCCATCGTATAACTAAGAGAAAAGCCTTTTGCACTCCTCTATACCTTCTATATTTTTTAGAGCTTGTATTATCTTCAAAAATTCTTCATAGCTTTCCACTTGTATAGTAAAGTCCATAAGGGCTTCGCCCGATGGCAGGCTCTTTGTCTTTGCCTCTGTAATGTTAGCCTTTAGGCTGGATATGGTGGAGGTAACCTCCGCCAGTATGCCTACCCTATCCCTTGCCAAAATTCTTAGCCTTGTAGGATGTAATCCTTGAGACCTACTCCATAAAACTTTTATTACCTTTTCTGGGGAAACTTTTTTAAGATACTCCAAGTTGGGACAAGCTCTGGAATGGATTACAAGCCCCTTTCCCTTTGATATAACGCCATAGACCTCTTCCCCGGGTAGGGGGTTGCAACATTCTGCCAAGCTATGAAGCACTTCACCAAGACCGTCAATGCGTAAAACCTCTTCTGTTTTCTCTTGTACTTTTTCCCTTTGGGGCTTTTTGAAAAGGGAAAAGATCCTTTCCTTGGTAAGCTTGCCGCTACCTAACAAAAGCAGCAGGTCCTCTTCCTTCTTTAAACCTGTTTCTTCAAAGAGTCTTTTAATTAAGCTTTCCTTATCTATACTCAGCCTTTGGGCATATATCTCAAGCTTTTCCTTGCCTATGTTTATGTAATTTTCCCTTTCAAGCTCCTTTAGTACAGCCTTTATTTTGTTCTTTGCCTTTGATGTGATTACAAAGCTTAGCCATTCTTGGTTGGGCTTTTTGTTGGGATTGGTTATTATTTCCACCATATCACCGTTCTGGAGTTTATAGTTAAGGGGCACTATTCTGCCGTTGACCTTTGCACCAGCACAATGATTTCCTACCTCTGTGTGTATGTGGTAGGCAAAATCCACAGGAGTGGCTCCCTTTGGAAGCACCACAAGGTCTCCCTTTGGAGTAAATACAAAGACCTCTTCTCCAAAAAGCTCCATCTTGAGGTTTTCTAAAAGCTCCTCGGGGTTTTTGCTTCCTTGAACGCTTTCTACCAAACTCCTTAGCCACGCATATACGCTGTTATCCTTTATACTTTTACCTTCCTTGTAAGACCAATGGGCTGCAATACCCTTTTCTGCCCTTTCGTGCATTTCCCAGGTTCTTATCTGTACCTCAACCATCCTTCCCTTTGGTCCTATTACCGCAGTATGCAAGGATTGATAAAGGTTTGGTTTTGGTAGGGATATATAATCGTCAAACTTTCCCGGTACGGGCTTGAAGATGCTGTGTATCAAGCCAAGCACCAGATAGCACTCTTGCACCGTATTCACTATCACCCTTACACCCAAAATATCATGAACATCTTCAAGCTTAAGGCCTTTACGTATGGTTTTTTGCCATATGCCGTAAAGATGCTTTGGCCTATAGGATACATGGGCTTGTAATCCAGACCTTTTTAACTCCTCTTTTAACTTTGGTATAAAAAGCCTTTTTAGGTACTCTTCAAGCTCTGCTTTACTTTTCCCTACGAAGTTTTTCACCTCTTCGTATTCTTTTGGATAAAGGTACATAAAACACAGGTCTTCCAATTCTGTTTTTATCTTCCAAAGACCCAGCCTGTTGGCTATGGGTACGTATATCTCAAGGGTTTCTTTTGCTATTCTTATCTGCTTTTCCCTGCTAAAATACTGAAGAGTTTTCATGTTATGAAGTCTATCTGCAAGCTTTACAAAGATAACCCTTAGGTCTTTTGAAAAGGCAAGAATAAGCTTTCTGTAGTTCTCCGCCTTTTGGGTTTGGAGGTCCTTGAAGTTTATCTTGCCAAGCTTTGTAACGCCCTCCACAATGTCCGCTACCTCTTTCCCAAACTTATCTTTTATCTCCTCATAGGTGGTATTGGTATCCTCCAAAAGGTCATGCAAGAGTCCTGCTACGATGGTGGTTTTGTCCATTCCAAGCTCTGCAAGGATTATAGCAACTTCTATGGGATGCACTATATAGGGCTCCCCAGACTTTCTGTACTGCCCAGAGTGCTTTTCTTCTATAAACTCCAAAGCTTTAATTACCTTTTCATCCCTATCAACCAGAAGTTTTAACAGCCGTTCTTCTTGCCTTTTACTTATCACAGTCTCCATAGTTTATAATATGCATATGTTTGGCAAATTAGCAAACCTTTTTGGCTTTCTTCCAAGCAACATAGGAATAGACCTTGGCACTGCCAACACTGTTGTATTTGCTCAAGGAAAGGGGATAGTTCTTTATGAGCCTTCCGTAGTAGCTATAGATGTAAAAACGGGAAAAGTCCTTGCAGTGGGTAAAGAAGCAAAAATTATGCTTGGTAAAACTCCAGAAAACATACAAACCATAAGGCCCCTTAGAGATGGTGTAATAACAGACTTTGAAGCTACCAAGGTTATGCTCTCCTATTTTATTAACAAGGCGGTTGGTGGTGGCATCTTTAAGGTAAAACCAAGGGTGGTAATAGGTGTTCCCTCTGGCGTCACTCAGGTGGAAAAGAGGGCTGTTATAGACGCCTCCAAGAGTGCTGGGGCAAGGGAAGTGTATCTTATAGCAGAACCAATGGCGGCAGCCATAGGAGCAGGTCTTCCCATTGAAGAACCCATAGGGAATATGATAGTGGATATAGGCGGTGGTACCACAGAAATAGCAGTGATATCCCTTGCGGGCATTGTGGTTTCAAACTCCATAAGGGTTGCAGGGGATGAAATGACGGAAGCCATAATACAACATGTAAAGAAGAAATATCACCTCTTAATAGGAGAACAAACAGCGGAAAAGGTTAAGATAGAACTGGGAAGTGCCATTTATGAAGACGAAGAAAGGTTTATGGAAATAAAAGGTAGGGATGTAACAGGATTGCCAAAGGTGGTAAATATAAGCAACAGAGATGTAACGGAAGCCCTTGAGGATGTGATTTCTTCCATAGTAAATGCTGTAAAGAATACTTTGGAAAGAACGCCTCCAGAGCTTGCTTCCGATATAGCGGAAAGGGGTATAACCTTGGCGGGCGGTGGGTCTCTACTCAAAAATCTAAATGTAAGGATAGAACAAGAGACAAGTATAAGAACTTTCTACTGTGAAGACCCCATAACCGCAGTGGCAAGGGGAGTGGGAAGCGTGCTTGATAACATAGAGCTTATAAGGAAAGTTTCCATGGAATGAAGAGGTATCTTCTTTTAATCCTTTTGGTTTTTCTTTCCTCTTTGCTTTACTTTGCAAAGCTTTCAACTTTACCCTACCTTGATAGGGTCAATAACCTTATAAAACATGCAACTAATCCCCTTTTTGAGTTTAAAGGTGTAATATCGGAAAAGATAAGAAGTTATCTAAACACCTATATTTTCTTGAGAAACACAAGTTTGGAAAATCAAAGGCTAAGGCAAGAGCTTCAAGAATGCCAATTGCAAAAACTTCAGCTATCCACTTATCAAAGGACGTTGGAGGATATAACAAAGGCCATTGACCTACCCTTTGAAGCAAAAGATTATTCTCTTATCTATGCCAACATAATAGCCTACGACCCTTCGGGAAACGATACCTTTTTGTTGATAGATAAAGGGACGGGTATAAGGGAGGGTATGATCGTTTTTTATAGGGATATGCTTGTGGGCATAGTGGATGAGGTTTATGGCTCTTCTTCACGGGTAAGGACGGTCTATTCCAAGGATTTTTCCATAAGCGCCATGGCGGGAGATAAAGCGTACATATACAAGGGAGGATATCCTCATGGTATGTTAATGTATGTGAAACAAGAAGATGAGTTAAACATCGGAGATGCGGTGTACTTGAGAGTTCCAAACAAAAAAATTCCAGAGTTGCTAATAGGAAAGGTAAGCAATATACTTCCAGAGGAGCAGGGCTTTTTCAAAAAGGTTTATGTAAAACCAGCTATAGATATTAGAAGTATAAGTCTTTGCACCCTTTTAAAGGAAAAACCATGAGGTTTTATTTCTTAGCCTTCATATTGTCCTTTTTACAGAGTGCCATTTTTTCTGGTTTTTTTCACAATGTTTTTTTAGCGCCAAATCTTTTACTGGTATATCTTTTCTTAAACCTGCTAAAGGATGATGATGTTAAAAAGGTTATCTTTGCAGGGCTTTTCCTTGATGTTTTTCAAGATTCCTTAGGTCTTAATCTCTCGGGCTTTCTACTTTTTTACATGACCTTTAACCTTTTTAAGGCAAGGTTTGAATTTCCAAACAAGCTATCCTTGGTGGTTATATACACTCTCCTTTCCCTTGTGGAAAAAGCCTGGGTGCTATTCCTTTTTAGGATTAGATTTTATACGGAGATAAGCCCTATAAACTTACTTATAAGCTATCTTATAGAGATAAGCTTTATGCTTTTTCTATTAAGGTGGTATAGGAATGAATAGGAGACGTTTTATATTTTTAGCCCTTGTGGGCTTTTTGGCATACCTAATAGTGTTAGCAAGGCTCTTTTACCTTCAAATAGTTAAAGGTGGTTTCTACAAAGAGCTTTCAAAGAGAAACTATGTAAGGAAGAGGATCTTATATCCCCAAAGGGGGGAGATATTAGATAGAAGAGGAGAAAAGCTGGCATACGACCTGCCACGCTACATACTGCTCCTTGATCATCAGAAATTACAGGATGAGGGAAATTTAAAGGAAGTTTTAGAAAACTTAAAAAATTTGTTTGGTATTCAACTGGATTATGAAAGTTTGAAAAAAAGAAAAGCCATTGAACCAATTCTACTTATGGAGCTTAAAACTCAGGAGGATATAGATAAATTCTACAATTACAGCTATAAGCTCCCGGGCGTTTTTATAAACGTGGTGCCCACAAGGGGCTATCCCTATGGAGAAATATGCGCCCATGTGGTGGGCTATGTGGGCTATCCTACGGAAAAGCAGTTAAAAACCTACGGAGATAGGATAGGAACGCAAAGCCTTTTGGGTACGTACGGCTTAGAAAGGGCTTTTGATACAGATCTCCTTGGATGGGTTGGGGCGGAAGAGGTTATGGTAAATGCAACGGGCAAAGTTATGGGAGTCATAGGCAATAAAGAGCCTGAAAAGGGAAATACTCTAATACTAAGCCTTGATATTCGCATACAACAGATAGCCTACGAGGTTTTTAAAGATTCGGGGCACAAAGCGGGCGCAGTGCTTATACTTTCCGCAAGAACGGGAGAAGTGCTTGCCCTTATGAGCTACCCTTCCTTTGACCCCAATAGTATATCAGACCTTTGGGTTCAATACTCAGAAGACAAGTTTAAGCCACTTTTCAACAGGGCAACCCATGGCAGATATCCGCCTGCTTCCGTTATAAAGCCAGCCCTGGGAATTGCCCTCTTGGAAAAGGGTGTTTCTCCAAAAGAGGGTGTGGTATGCAAGGGATCCTTTGAACTGGGAGATAGGAAATTTTCCTGTTGGAATAGGTCGGGGCATGGCTGGGAAAATATACACAGGGCCATAAGGGATTCCTGCGACGTTTATTTTTATCACTATGGCTACTACAAACTTGGTCCAAGGGAGATGGAAAGGTATTTAAGGAACTTCTCCTATGGGGAGGAGATTCCTTTTGACCTTCCTTTGATAAAAGGCTTTATACCAACTCCCCAATGGAAAAGAGAGGTTAAAAAGGAGCCATGGTATGGCGGAGACACAGTGAATATGTCCATAGGTCAGGGTTTTATGAAATCAACCCTTTTTGAACAAACTCTTATGATGATGGCTATAGCCAACGATGGAGTTATATACAAGCCCATTTTGGTAAAGGAGAAAAGAGACCCAAAGGGCAATACCATCTGGAAAGCCAAAAGGAGTGTTTATAAGGTGGTAAAGGCAAAGCTCGAGTACTTTGCCATAGTTAGGGAATCTCTCAGGGATGTGGTAAGGTCTGGAACGGCAACTTCGGCTTATTCAAGGATAGTGGATATAGCGGGAAAGACAGGCACAGCGCAGGTTTCCTTTCACAGTGTAAAAAGGAAGAACCTTCCTTACCATCTTAGAGATCATGCTTGGTTTGTGGGTTTTGCCCCCTATAGGGATCCCATATTTGTTATAGGAGTCCTAGTAGAGCATGGAGAATCTGGAGGTAAAGCAGCAGCGCCCATAGCAAGAAAAATATTGGAAAGAATCTATATAGAGGGATTGCACAAAGAATTGTGATTGGGGACTATAATTTTTTATGCTAATAACTTAAGGAGGTGGGATATGAAAAAGCTTTTTTTATCCACACTTTTTGGCTCCTTGGTTTTTGCTTCTGCCACCTTTGGGAAGAATGCGGTTGATGAGTGCATTGACCTACTTGATGCGGGGGACTATCGAAGGGCAATACAAGCAGGGCAAAGGGCAGTAAATATGTTCCCTAATAATTTCTATGCAAACTTTTGCCTTGGAGCGGGATATTACAAAGTAGGAGAGTTAAAGCTTGCCGTAGATTATTTGAAAAAAGCGGAGAGTTTAACAAGTGATAAGAACAAGTTATTTCCTACTTACAACCTGTTAGGGCTGGCATTAGATAGAATGGGCGACCTTGATAATGCCTTGTATTACTTCAATAAACACTTGGCTTTAAGTAGAGAGCGTGGGGAAAGAGGAGCAGAGGCGGCGGCACTAAGCAATATTGCTTCGATATACAGAGATAAAGGGGATTATGATAAGGCTTTGGAATATTACCAACAAGCTTTAGAGCTTTCCGAAGATGATAAGCAAAGGGCAACCAATTATAACAATATAGCTTCTATATACTTCGCTAAGGGAGACTACAACAAAGCAATAGAATATCTTCAAAAAGCTATTGAACTGGAAGAAAGGGTAGGAGATTACCATGGAGTGGCACAAAGCTATTTAAACCTTGGCGTTACTTATATAGAGGCAAAAAACTACGAGCTTGCAGAGAAATACCTTACAGAGGGCTTGAAAAGGGTTCAAAAAGTGGGGGATAAATACTGGGAAGCTTATGGCTACAGGTGTTTAGGATATCTATACAGAGATAAAGGAGATATAAATCTTGCGGTGGATTACCTTAAAAAGGCTTACCAGCTCTACAGAAGCATAGGCGCACAGGCTAACGCTAAAGGGGTAAAGGAAGCTCTCCTTAAGCTTGGCGTTGATCCAGACAAGCCACAAAGTGGTGGAAAAGGGAAAAAATAAAACTTTTTTCTTGTGTTAAATTTTTTTAGTTATGCATGAGGGTATTTCTAAAGGGCGCTTTCTTGTTTGGGGGCTTGGGGTAAGTGGTCTGTGGGCGGTTAATCTTTTGAGGGCAAAGGGCTTTGAGGTTTATTGTGGTGATGATGCAAGGGGGGATGATTTTAGGGAGTATTTGCCTTTGGTGGATGTGGTGGTTTTGTCTCCGGGCATTCCCCCAAGGCATCCTTTGTGGAAAGAGGCGGAAAGCAGGGGCATTGAGGTTATTGGTGAATTGGAGCTTGCTTGGAGGTTTTTCAAGGGAAAAGCTTTGGCTATAACGGGCACCGATGGTAAATCAACCACCACAAGGCTAACCTATTTGATGCTTAGGGAGTACTATGCCAACGTAGAGGAGGGAGCCAATGCAGGAGTTCCTTTGTCCAAGATAGTTTTAGAAAATCCCTCTTGTGTTGCAGTGCTTGAGATCTCATCTTTCCAAGGTAAAACTCTCAAAAGCTTCAAGCCCCACATAGGAGCCTTTTTAAACTTCTCCGAAGACCACCTTGATTGGCATCCTAACCTTGAAGATTACCTATGGAGCAAAAGGAACATCTTTGTAAGGCAAGGGGAGGAAGATTTTCTTTTGTTGAATAGCCTTGACAAAAGGGTAAGGGAAACAAAAAACAAAGCAAAGACCTTTTATCTCCTTGGTTCCGATGGCTATATAAAAGATGGAAAGGCTTATTTTCTTGGTGAGCTTCTCTTTGAAGTGGAAAGGTTAAAGATAAAAGGACAGCATAACTTTCACAATGCCCTTTTTGCAAGCGCCATGGCAAGGCTTATGGAAGTTCCTGTGGAAATAATACAAGAAGTGTTATACAACTTTAAGGGCTTGCCCTACAGGATGGAGTACATGGGAAGCTTTGAGGGTAGGGAGGTTTATAACGACTCAAAGGCTACAACGGTTAATGCCCTTAGGTCCGCCCTTGAAAGCTTTCCAGAGGGTAGAGTGGTGCTTATAGCGGGTGGAAAGGACAAGGGTGGGAACTTTGAAGACATAAAGGACCTTGTAAAGAGAAAGACAAGGGCGTGCATCCTTATAGGTGAAGCTAAGGAAAAGATAGCGAAGGCTTGGCAGGGGTCTCAAGTTTATCTATCCCAAAGCTTAGAGGATGCTGTAAAGAAAGCCTTTGACCTTTCCGAAAGGGGGGATGTAATACTCTTTTCGCCCGCATGCGCTTCCTTTGACATGTTTAGGGATTACAAGGAAAGGGGGGAAAGGTTCAAGGCTATTCTTTTTAGCCTATCCCCTCCACAATAGCCTCAGGGTGCTTTAAAAATAGCCCCTTTTACAGGATTACTACCTCTGCCCCCTGAAGCAGGAGCTAATGCCCATATAAAACCCTCTTAGGGAAAAGCGCGATCAGCACCATTACTCACCAGCAGTCTTTTGTATGCGCATCTCTCGGCAAGGGACCATATTTTCATAAGGTCTTTTAGCAGGGCGAAATCTTTGTTGCTAAGTAAGATAAGTTTAGAGCAAATGGTTATTTTACTCATACTTTATAATTTTTAGCATATGGGCATGTTTAGATTGGGATTTTTGACACAGCCTCTTTGCGCCCTTGACATACTGGAAATTCATTATATAATTATATTCTTATACGAACCATGAAAAGCTTGGCAATACTACTTATCCTTGTCGGAGGGCTTTTTGCAAGGGAGCTTTCCCTAAGAGAGGTCCTTGAGCTTGCCTTAAAGAACAGTCCCATGGTTAAGTCTGCCCAGAGAGATGTTAAAGCCCAAGAGCTTGAGCTAAAGGCGGCAAAGGGAGCCCTATTGCCTCGGGTTAAGGTAGAAGAAACTTTTACAAGGACCGATATGCCTGCTTATGCCTTTATGAGTAAACTTAACCAAGAAAGGATAGGTGTGCAAGACTTTGATCCTGCAAGGTTAAACAACCCAAGGGCAATTAACAACTTTGAAACCAAATTTTCCCTTGAAGTGCCCATATGGATGGGTGGAAAGACCCAGTCTGCCCAAAGAATGGCAGAGTACGAGTATAGGGCAGTTAACCTTGATGCCAAAAGGAAAGAGGAGGAGGTGATAAAGCAGGTCTATCATGCCTATATGGATGCTGTATTTGCAAAGGAAGCTATAAAGGTGGCAGAGCAGGCTTTGAGGGATGCTAAGGAGCACCTACGCTTAGCACAGCAGATGTATAGGGTAGGGATGGCTCTTATGTCTGACGTGCTAAGGGCGCAAGTTTACACCTCAAAGGCACAAGAAAACCTTGAAAAGGCACAAAGGGCCTACGCCTTGGCAAAGAAGGGAATTGAGGTATTGGTAGGAGTTTCCCTTGGGGACTTTGATGTGGCGCATATAGATTCCTGTCCCGAGATAAGGCTACAGGATATAAAGGAAAAAGCCCTACAAAGAAGGGACATAAAGGCAATTGAAGAAAGGCTAAAAACCCTAAGGGAGATGTATAATTATACCCTTTCCGATAACCTGCCTCAAGTGTTTGCCCTTGCTCAATACTTTTTAAACTCAAAGGACCATCCCCTTGGTTCCGATGGTAAAGGCTATGTGGTGGGCATTTCCTTATCTTGGACTTTTGATACAGGTCTAACCACCTTAAGAAAGGCTCAGGCAAACTTGGAAAGAAGGGCAAGCCTTGAAGAAAGGCTAAAGCTTATGAAGGACATGGCACTTTTTGAAGTAGATAAGGCTTACGCAGATTATGAAAACGCCATGGACATGCTAAAGTCCTCCGAGGATAGAATAAGGGCAAGCGGCGAGGTCCTTAAGGTTATGGAAACAAGATATAAAAACGGTCTTGCGAGGATGGTGGATATATTGGATGCCCAAACGGAGTTGGATAAGGCAAGACTTGAAAGGATAGAGTCAATAAAAGCATGCCAAAAAGCCTATGTGGAAATTCTCTTTAGCGCAGGTACGACGGAGGAGGTGTTGAAATGAAGCCTTGGGTTAAATACTTGGTCTTTCTCTTGATAATCTTTGCCATGGTTTTGTGGCTTGGTGGCTTCCTTACCCATAGGGAAAAACCCGGTGAAGTCCAAGAGGAAAAGCCCCTTGTGGAAGGGATAAAGACAGGCACAGTAGAGAAGTTATTCCAAGTGGAGGCACCTTATACAGGGCAGGTAATAGCAGACAAAAGGGTCGAAATATCCACAAGGTTGATGGGCAAGATAACAGGCATCTATGTAAAAGAAGGGCAAAAGGTTAAGGTGGGACAGCTTTTGGCGGTAGTAGATGCAGAGGACATAAAATCCCAGATGGGTGCCGTAGATAGTCAGATACTACAGGCGCAGGAAGGACTAAAAGCCGCTATGGCAAATTATGAAGCGGTTAGTAAAGCATATGAAAGATATTTGGCTCTTTTAAGGGAAGGGGCTATAACCCAGCAAGAGTTTGACCAGGTTAAAGCACAGTTTGAGGCTGCAAAGGCACAGGTGGAGCAGGCAAGGGCGGGCATAAAAGCATTACAGAGCCAAAAACAAGCCATAGGCGCCAATCTTAAATATTCCAATTTGGTCTCTCCCGTAGAGGGCTATGTGGTACAGAAGAATGCAGACTTCGGAGATCTGGCAACACCAGGACATCCCTTATTTGTTATAGAATCACCACCTTATCTTTTTGAAGTGTTTTTGCCAGAAAGATATGTGAATAGCATAAAGGTGGGGCAAGAATACAAGGTACATATTCCAAGCTTAGGTAGAGTTATAAAGGGGATTGTCAAAGAGGTATCGCCTTCCTTAGACCCTACCACAAAGACCTTTAGGGCAAAGGTGCTTTTGGAGACGGCAGAAGGTCTAAAAAGCGGTATGTATGGAAACTTGCTTATCCCAGAAAGTTTAGAAGTTCTTCTTGTGCCCCAAGGCGCTATAGTAAAAAGGTTTGATTTTACTGGCGTTTGGGTAGTAAAGCCCGACAACACCCTTGAGCTTAGGTTCGTAAAACTTGGAGAGATAAGGGGAGACAAGGTGGAGATACTGTCCGGTCTAAGGGAAGGTGAAAGGATAGTAATAGAAGGCGTAGAGAAAGCTTGTGAAGGTTGCAAGGTAGGAGGCTAAGATGTACGGTTTTGCGGGAAGGTTAGCCCATTACTTTATAGATTCAAAGCTAACACCCATAATTATTCTGGTTTCTTTGGCTCTTGGCCTCTTTGCAGTTATAACCACCCCCAAGGAGGAGGAGCCACAGATAGTGGTTCCCATGATAGACATAATGATCTCTTATCCAGGTGCTACTCCAGAGGAGGTAGAAAGGAGGGTGGTGGCACCCCTTGAGAAGAAGCTTTGGGAGTTAAAGGATATTGAATACATATACTCCGCAAGCATGGAGGGCATGGCGGTAGTCACCGCCCGTTTTTATGTGGGAACAAACCCCGTTAAAGCTCTTGTGGATTTAAACACCAAGATGATGTCTGCCATGGATTTGGCTCCACCCGGCGTGACCCTCCCACCCCTTATAAAACCCAAATCCATAGACGATGTGCCCATTCTTACCTTAACCCTTTGGGGAAAGAACTACGACTACTATGACCTTAGGCGGGTGGCAGAAGCCCTTGAGAACGAAATAAAAAAGATTCAGAATGTAGCGGATGTTTTCTTGGTGGGGGGAAGACCAAGGGAGATAAGCATAATCCTTGACCCCGACAGGCTAAAGGCTTACGGCATATCTCCTATGTATATAGCCCAGCTTATACAAACCGCTAACTCCCAAGCTTTTGGCGGTAAGCTGGTGCAAGGGGATAAGGAGTATGCTATCAGAAGTGGTGATTTCCTCAAGTCAAAGAGAGACGTTGAAAATATTGTGGTAGGCATCTTTCAGGGTAGGCCTGTTTATCTAAGGGACGTTGCCCAGGTAATAGATGGCCCCTCGGAAATAAAGGATTATGTGCTTATGGGCTTAGGTCCAAAGCACCAAGAAAAGGGCATAAAGGATACAAAACCAGGAGAACTGTATCCTGCGGTTACTATAGCAGTTTCTAAAAGAGTTGGAACCAACGCAGTGGATGTGGCAAGAGAAGCCCTTGAACTTGTGGATCATTTAAAGGGGAAGATATTACCCAAAGATTTAAACATCACCATAACAAGGAATTATGGAGATACCGCAAAGGAAAAAGCGGACACCTTAATAAAGAAGCTTATAATAGCCACCTTTTCTGTAATATTGCTCATAGCGGTAGCCCTTGGTATTAAAGAGGCTATAGTGGTTGGCATAGCGGTGCCTGTCACCTTGGCAATAGCCCTCTTTCTCAGTCAAGTCTTTGGCTTTACCCTAAATAGGGTAACCCTTTTTGCTCTGATTTTCGCCATAGGTATTCTCGTTGATGATGCCATAGTGGTGGTGGAAAACGTCCATAGATGGTTTGAGTTAAAACTAGCAAAAACACCAAGGGAGGCAATAGTAAAAGCCACCGACGAGGTGGGAAATCCCACCATTTTGGCAACCTTTACCGTTATAGCAGCCCTTATGCCTATGGCCTTTGTATCGGGTCTTATGGGTCCTTACATGAGACCCATACCCATAAACGCTTCCGTTGCCATGTTTTTCTCCCTTTTGGTTGCCTTTATCATAACCCCTTGGGCAAGCTACCTATTCCTTAGAAAGGATTTTGACAAGGGACACCACAAGGAAGAGATAGACATAAAGGATACATTCTTTTGGAAGATATACTCACGCCTTATGGTTCCCCTCCTTACCAGCAAACCCAAAAGGTATGGCTTTTATGCTTTTACTCTGCTTTTGATGGCTATTTCAGTGGGCCTTTTGATTACAAAGGCTGTGGTGGTAAAGATGCTACCCTATGATAACAAAAGTGAGCTTCAGATAGTTATAGATATGCCAGAGGGAACCCCCCTTGAAAAGACCCTTGAGGTAGCAAAGGCAATAGGAGACTATATATCAAAGCAATCTATTGTAACGGACTATCAGATATATGTGGGAACTTCTGCACCCTTTAATTTCAACGGCCTGGTAAGGCATTACTATCTAAGGAAAAACTCCAACCTTGCAGATATACAGGTAAACCTTATAGACAAGGCAAAAAGAGAAGAGCAGTCTCATGACTTTGCCAAAAGGATAAGGCCCCATGTGCATAAGATAGCACAAGAGTATGGAGCAAAATATGTAGCAGTTGTGGAAGTACCACCTGGCCCTCCCGTACTTTCTCCCATAGTGGCAGAAATCTATGGCCCAGATCTAAAAAGCATGGAAGCCTTTTCTAAGGAAGTTTTAAAGATCTTTAAAGATAGCAAAAGTATTACCGATGAGGGTATATACCTTGAAAATCCAGCACCCCTTTTAAGGCTTGTGGTAAAGGAGGACAAGGTAAAAGAGGCAGGCTTAACTAAGCAAGAGGTGGTCTATACTATCCAAGCTCTCTTTTATGGCTATCAAGCGGGCATAATGCAAAACACCGACACCCAGCATACACCTATAAGGATAAGGTTTGACGAGAAATATAAAACCCTTGATGTTCTAAGGACATTGCAGATACCCACCAAGGATGGAAGAAAAGTTCCCTTAGCAGAGCTTGTGGAGATAAAAGAAGATACAATTCCAACCACCATATATCACAAAAACCTAAGAAGGGTTATCTATGTGATAGGCGACGTGGCAGGAAGGGAAGAAGCACCCTTTTACGGAATACTGGACGTAAGAGAGGCTGTAAAGAATATACCCAATCCTTACGGTGAGGTTAAAGAGCTCTGGATGTCTTTGCCCTTGGTGGAAGACGGCATTTATGTAAAATGGGATGGTGAAATGCACATAACCCTTGAGGTTTTCAGAGACCTTGGGCTTGCCTTTGGTGTAGCTCTCTTTATCATGTATGTTCTTATCCTTGGATGGTTCAAAGACTTTAGAATACCAGGCATCATAATGGCGCCCATCCCCCTAACCTTGGTGGGTATTATTCCCGGGCATCTCATAATGACCGCCTTCTTTACCGCAACTTCTATGATAGGTTTTATAGCCCTTGCGGGTATTATAGTTAGGAACTCTATACTTTTGGTGGATTTTGCAGAGGAGAGAATAAGAGATGGAGTAGCACCTCATTTGGCGGTGGTAGAGGCTGGAGTGATAAGAACAAGACCCATTTTGCTTACCGCAGTGGCGGTTATAGTGGGTGCTTTTGTGATCATCTTTGACCCCATCTTTAATGGCCTTGCCATCTCCTTGATCTTTGGAACCATAGGCTCCACCACTCTAACCCTCGTGTTGATACCCGTTATGTACTATGCAAGCAAGATGAAGAAGATTGAAAGACTTCCTACCGCCGAGGAGGTCAAGAGGGATATACTCAAATAAGGGGCTACGTAAGCCCCTTAAAGGATTATCATGCTATCGGTGGTGCCAAAGGGATTTGGTACCTGCTGGTCTGCCTGCAATTCATTTTCCCAATATTGTCCATCTATGAGGTACTTAAACCTGTAGCTTTTCCCAGCTTTTAATCTCTTTGTGATCCAAAAGGTACCATCCTTTTTCCTCTTCATGGCTTCTGGCTTCCAACCGTTCCACTCACCAACCAATTCAACCCTTTGGGCCTTTTCCTCCTTGTAGTAGAAGGTTATTATGCAAAGGTTTTCCTTACAAACTTTTTGGATCATGCTTTACCCCCTTTATTATAATTTTATACCATAAATTAGACACCATCAAGCAAACCTCCTATAAAAGCTATATCCAACACAAGCACACAAGTCAAAGCCTTACACCACCTGCCTTTTCCTTTCCAACTCATATGCCACCTTTCCCTATGGCATAACTCCACCATCAACATCCCATACTTATTTATAACCCCACCACCTTTTTTATTGATGGGCTTCTCCTTGAGCTTTTTTGAATTTCTCACCCGGTTGGCGTTGGTGCATAAATTTTCAAAAGGGCTACAATCAATAACATTTTTCCAGCTTATAAGCTTGCCAATTGACTTATAAGATAGGAGTATCAAGGGTTTCCCCGAAGTTCCTTTAACGGATTTATTCACCAATGCCCACCACTACTATCATACCATCTTTGCCAGAAAAGACCTTAGCCTTACCAAGATGATAGCATACGCCTGCAAGCCAGCATGCTATGGCATCCAACTCATCCTGATTATAACTTCTATCTTCCAAGTTTATGGGCAATTTTTTGTAAAAGTTCAAAAGAGCTGCTTTGTCTTTTCTTTTTAAGCCAAGAATATCGTAGGTAGCCCCCGGAAAGGTTTCAAAGACTTCTATTCCCAAGGCTTTCAGACCTTGGGCAAGCTTTATACCTCTCTCTGTGAGCTTTCTCATGGGACCCAAGCTAACGGGAAAAAATCTGTGCCCTTCCTTTCTAAGCAAAAGGTCGCATTCCCTTAGATGGGGTCCTTTATCCTCTATACTTTTTCTTCCAAAGGGCAAGGAAAGGGGAGCATCTATCATCACAAGGCTAAAGGCTTTTGCAAGTTCGAAGATCTCTTCCTCTTTATAAAGGGTCCCTACCCTTAGATTTCCATCCCTCAAATATGCGTATCCCGTTTTTCTTTTAGGGCTTCCTGCCAAATCAAGTCCTAATATTTTCTCCAAGCCTTTCAAGGTACTCTTTTATGCCCTCCTCAAGGCTATACAGGGGCTCGTAGCCCAGCTCTTTTTTTGCCTTGGAGATGTCCGCCTGTGTGAAGTTTTGATAAAAGTCGTAAGGACAGTCAAAATATTCTGGTTCGTAGTTGGTGTTTAGGTATTTATTAAGCAGGCTGACTATCTCATTAAAGCTCCTTGCTTGACCTGTGGCTATGTTGAATATGCCCGATATGTTCTTTTCCATGGCAAGCAAGTTGGCGCGCACCACATCCTCCACATACACAAAGTCCCTCTTTTGTTCTCCCCATTTAAAAAGTCTTGGCCTTTTACCTTCCTTCATCTGTCTGTAAAGTTGATAGACCATGCTAGCAGTTTTTCCCTTGTAAGCTTCTCCGGGACCATAGACATTGAAGTACCTTAAACCTACTATTTTCATTTCTGGATGTTCTTGCATAAAGTTTATGGCTATTCTATCCATAATAAGCTTGGAAAATCCATATATGTTTTCCGGTAAAAGCCCCTCATCTTCCCTCATAGGTGCTGGGCTATTACCATACACACCCGCAGAGGATGCATAAACAAGCTTGGCACCCCAATACAGGCATGTGGAGAGTATATAGCGCATGCTGTCTGCGTTTACTTCCATCATCCTCCTTTGGTCTTGTACTGTGGTGTCTGTAATGGCACCTTGGTGAAATACCACGTTAAATTGGAAGTTTTTTCCAAGCCAATCCCATAGCTCTTTGTTGGATATATCTCCAGTAATTACTTCACACTTAGTGTTTAGAAGATTTTTAAAATGCCCCGAGGAAAAGTCATCAAGAACATAAACCTTTGCCTTTGGATAGTTTCTTTCAAGGGCTTTTACCAAATTGGAGCCTATAAAGCCTGCACCACCCGTTATTAGAACCCTCATTTTTTCTTCTTCTTTGCAGGTTTTTCTTTCTTATCCTTAAAGGTTAGCTTCTTTATCAGGTAGGTTTGTCCAAGGTTAAAGACATTGTTAAGAGTCCAGTAAAGCACAAGCCCTGCGGGGAAGTTTGCAAAGAGAAAGGTAAAGACCACAGAGCTTATTATCATAATTAAGTTTTGACTTTTTTCTGGGCTCGGGCTTATAAACTGCTGGGATATCATGGTGATACCCATAAGCACCGGTAGTATATAGTAGGGATCTTTTTGAGCAAGGCTCTGTATCCATAAAAATTCGGCAAGCTGTAGGTCTACTGTTATGGTTAATACCTTATACAAGGCAAAGAATATGGGGATCTGCAAGAGGATAGGCAAACATCCCGACATGGGGTTAAAACCCACCTCTTGGTAAAGCTTCATCATCTCCTCTTGAAACTTAGCAGGATCGTTTTTATATTTCTCCTTTAACTCTTGCATCTTTGGAGCAAGCTCTGCCATCTTGCCCATGGCAACGGTGCTTTTGTATGTAAGGGGGAACATAAGGATTCTCACTATAAGGGTAAGGGCGAATATGGAAAAGACCCATGAATGAAGATGCTCGTATATCCAGTGCATAAAGATAAAAAGGGGCTTTACTATAAGCCTTAAGGACCCAAAGTCTATAACCTCGGAAAGGCCTATATTCTTTAACCTTGAGTATTCTTTGGCTCCTCCATAAAAGGTCAATTCACCCTCTCCCTTTACCAAGGTGATGGTCTCCTTTCCTTCCAAGTTATATATGGCTACCGCCTTTATGGGACCCGCAAAGCCTTTGAAGTAATACCTACTTTCTTCTCCTGCAAACTTTATATCCCCCGTTATAAGTTCTCTACCTTCTACCTTCTCAAGTCTTTCTATCTTGTTTCCTATCTTCACCACAGGTCCTGAATGGGTAAAGAAATCATCCTCTTTAACCTTCATTCCAGAAGATATAAAGGGTGTAGGGATTCCAGAGGTTTCTATTTTTAGAGAAAAATAATCTCCCTTGTAGGTTATCCTTTTTATGAGTTCAAAGCCTTCTCCTTTGACTTTTGCTATTATCTGATCTCCCTCTTTTTTTATCTCATAAGGGGAAAAGTTCAAAAATAGGTCCTTCTCTGGGTCGCCGGTGAAAACCTCAAGGGGAAAAAGGTTTAGTCTTCTCTCTTCATCGGTTATTAGGTCTTTGTTGTACTTTTTATCCACAAGGCTTATTAGCTTTGCCCCTTCTTGGGAAAGGACAAGCTTATACTTTTCAAAGTCGTAGGTTATAAGATTTTGGGGCTTTTTCTCTTCCCTTGAAGTGCCAAGGAGCAAAGAGGGGATATTTTGGGGCTTTTCCTTTACTTCTTGCTGTGGTGGTGGCTGGGGCGTTGGATGGAAGAGGGTGAGATAAGCTTGGTATGCAAACAAAAACAAGGTTATAACTACAAAGATGATCAACAGACCCTTAAGGTCTAAGTCTTTTCTTTCCATCAGGGATAATCTACACCTCCTTTAGAAAGGGGATTACACCTTAAAATTCTCCAAAGGGCTTTCAGCGTCCCTTTGAAGGCTCCATACTTTTCCACAGCCATTATGGCATAGTTGGAGCAGGATGGATAATACCTACAACTCGGCGGGTATAAGGGAGATATAAGCATTTGCCAGAGCTTTAATAAGCCTATAACTACTTTCTTCAAGGTGTAAGTCTCTTCCTTCCCTTTTGCCTTCTTCTCTTTATTATAGCTCTTCCACTTTTTGTAGCCATACGGGCTAAAAAGCCGCTTTTCCTTTTACGCTTAAGGTTAGAAATACGTGTTATATTCCTTTGAGTAGCCATAATCCTTTACCTCCAAAAAAATAAAAGGGGCAAAGCCCCCATATATTACTTCACAAAGAGAATTATTATAGCTATCAAAAGGGCATAGAGGGCAAGGGTTTCTATAAAGGCAAGCCCTATAAGCATTATTGTTTGTAGCCTTCCACCCACGGTGGGGTTCCTTGCCACACCCTCTTGGGTACCTTTTATCGCATAACCCATACCTATACCCGTTCCCAATGCAGCAAGCCCTACGGCAAGTCCTGCACCAAGGAACATAAGCCCTTGTTTGAGAGCTTCTCCACTTCCAGCTTCCGCCGCCATTGCCAAGGCAGGTGCGAGAGCGGTCATCAAAGCTATGAGCCTGGTTTTCATAGTCCAACCTCCTTTAGTTTTATTTTAATGTTCTTCATGAGCTACGGCACCAGCAAGATAAACCACGGAAAGTATCATAAATATGTAGGACTGTATAAAAACCGCAAGGAACTTGATGGCTATTATAAAAAGCAGGAATATGGGCGATAGTGCCATGGTAAAGGGGTTTTGCACCACAAGCCCTACCAACACCAACAAAAGTAGAGAGCCGCCCTTCATGTTGGCAAAAAGCCTTAAGGTCAAAGTTATAGGTCTTGCAAGGTGGGATATGATCTCTATAAGGAAGAAAACGGGGGCAAGGTAAGGGTTTGGTCCCATAAAGTGCTTGAGATACCCCACACCATGCAATCTAAAGCCTTCTATGTTGTATATAAGAAAAACCACAAGAGCTAAAGCCAGGTTTGTATTTACGTTGGCAGTTGGAGCAGAAAGCCCTGGCACCATACCAAGCAGGTTGGAGAAAAAGACAAAAAGTCCTATGCTTGCTATCAAAGGTACATACCTTAGCCCTTCATGCCCTATATTTTCCAAAAGCATATTCCTTACAAACCTTACATACCCTTCCCAAAAGGCTTGAAACTTGGTGGGCTTTAAGGAAGGCTTGCCAGCCAAGGCAACAAGACCAAGGGAAATACCCATAGCCACTATTCCAAGGTATACGTGATCCAAGCTTAGCATGGTAAAAAAATTATAACATAAAAAAGCTCTTATACGCTGGGTGGCGTTGGTGCGTAAATAACTTATGGTATTATTTAATTAAGCATGAATAAAGAATACCACAAAAGAGACTGGTCTAAATACGATAAAGCATTAGTCCAAAGAGGTTCCATAACTCTGTGGATATCCCAAGAGGCCATATCCCTATGGTTCTCCAATAAACCAAAAAAGAAAGGAAGGCAAGAAAAATACAGCGACATAGCCATAGAAACCATGCTCATAGTTAAAGCTGTCTTTAAACTGGATAACGGAAGAACAGAAGGCTTTATAAAATCTATCTTTGACATCCTAAAATTAGACCTTCCAATCCCAGACCACACCACCATATCTCGCAGAGGAAGAAAGCTAAATATACAGCGTAATTGTGTGAGTAGTAGGCTGGATAAGATGCGTAGAGTGGGGTTATTGATTTGGTGTAAGGTGTTGAGTATTATGGATATGTTATATGTGGCTAAGAGTTATGCGTGTTAAAGGTGTGTGGAGTAGTAAAATTGTGGGTGGAGTTTGTGTTGAATATCTTTTTATGTACCAAAGCCGTACTCTCGGTGAAGAGGGTACAATTTTTCTAAGGAGGTGAATAATGAAGGAACTTGTAAAAGCTTTTAAAGCCTGCAACTACCTTGCGGTAGGCATGATATACCTTAGGGATAATCCTCTTTTGAAGGAGCTCTTGAGAAAGGAGCATATAAAAAGGCGCCTTTTGGGGCATTGGGGAGCAAGTCCCAACATAAGCCTTACATACCTTTTAACAAGCTTCACTTTAAAAAGCTTCCCCTTTGATGCCATCCTTGTGGTAGGACCAGGGCACGGTGCACCGGGCTACATAGCCCCCCTTTACTTAGAGGGCACTTTATCCAAATACTACCCTCAGTTTTCTCAGGATGAAGGGGGAATGGCAAGGCTTTTCAGGGCTTTTTCCTTTCCCGGTGGGCTCGGTAGTCATTGCACTCCCGAATTGCCCGGGTCTATACAAGAGGGAGGAGAGCTTGGCTATACCCTTTCCCATGCCTTTGGTGCGGTCTTCGACCATCCCAACTTGGTGGCGGTGGCGATCGTGGGCGACGGAGAGGCGGAAACGGGACCTTTGGCTACCGCTTGGCACTCCAATAAGTTTTTAAACCCCCAAAGGGATGGCTTTGTTTTACCTGTGCTTTCTTTGAACGGCTATAAGATAAACAATCCTACCCTTTTATCCAGGATACCAAAAGAGGAACTCATATCTCTGCTTAAGGGCTATGGATACGAGGCTTTTTGGGTGGAAGGCACAGACATAGAAGAAGTAATAGAGAAATTGAAGGAGGCTATGAAAGCATCCTTTGAAAGGTTTTTGGAGTTAAAAGGTAAGGCAAAAAGGCCCATACTTCCTGCCATAGTTCTAAAGACGCCAAAGGGATGGACTGCGCCCAAGGAGTTCAAAGGTAAATACATAGAGGGCTATTGGAGGTCCCATCAAGTGCCTCTTACCCAAGTTCATGAAGACCCCGATGCCCTAAAGCTTTTGGAGGGGTGGCTTCTTAGTTATAACCCTAAGGATCTCTTTGATGAGGAAGGAAGGCCAAAAATAGATATTTCTCAAATTTTTCCAGAGGAAGGTAGAAGGCTCGGAGATACCCCTTACGCCAACGGGGGGCTTATTAGAAAGCCCTTGAATCTCCCAGACCCAGCACACTTCTCCCAAAATCCCTTCGAAACAATCAGCAACACTTTGCCCTTGGGCTATTATCTAAGAGAGGTTATAAGGAAAAATCCCGAAAACCTTAGAGTTTTTGGTCCCGATGAGACCGCCTCCAACAGGCTACACCCAACCCTTGAATTTAAAAAGGCTTGGATGGCACAAACCCTTGAGGTAGATGGGGATGAAGGGCACCTTGATCCCTTTGGCAGGGTTATGGAGATGCTTTCTGAGCATACGGTAGAGGGCTGGCTTGAGGGATACCTTTTAACGGGAAGGCATGGATTTTTAAACACCTACGAGGGCTTTGCCCCCATAATAGCCTCCATGGTAAACCAGTTTGGGAAGTGGGTGGATATCAGCCAAGATGTGCCCTTTAGAGCTCCCATAAGCTCCCTTAACCTCCTTTTGTCCTCTGTGGTTTGGAGACAAGACCACAACGGCTTTACCCACCAAGACCCGGGCTTTATAAACAGCATAGTGGATAAATGGCCCGATGTGGTAAGGCTTTATTTCCCATGCGACGCCAACACCCTTTTGGCAACAGCCCACCTTTGCCTACAATCTACAAACCGCATAAACATAATAGTAGCCGATAAACAGGTGCATCCCCAGTATTTGGACTACGAAAGGGCTTTACAGCATGCCATAAAGGGCATTGGGATCTTTGAATTTGCCAGCACACACCTTGATAAAGAGCCCCATGTGGTCATAGCCAGCTGTGGAGACATACCCACCAAGGAAGCCATAGGGGCATCCCTTATACTCTCGGAGTTTTTCCCAGAGCTTGCCATAAGGTTTGTAAATGTGTTAAACCTCTTTAGACTAACGCCAGATACGGAGCATCCCGACGGACTACCCGACAGAGACTTTGATAGCTACTTTACCACCGACTCGCCCGTCATCTTTAACTTTCACGGATACCCATGGCTTATACACAGGCTTACCTATAGAAGGAAAAACCATAAAAACCTTCATGTGAGGGGCTATAGGGAGAACAGAAGAATAGGCATAGACGCAACCCATCTCCAGCCCTTTTTAAAGGGAAGGGGCGGTATAACCACACCCCTCCAGCTTGCCATAATAAACCAAACAGACCGTCTTAGCATAGCCATAGATGTTATACAGAGAGTTCCCCAGCTTCAGTCAAAGGGAGGAAAGGTGGTTGATATGTTAAAAAATATGCAGATAAAAGCCCTAAGGTATGCCTACGAGGAAGGCATAGACCATCCGGAGTTTTCCGATGAGAACTTTCTTATCCCTAAACTACGGAAGTAGCTCCCTAAAGCTTGGCTTTTTTGAGGAAGAAGAGCCCCTTTTTAGGGAAAGCCATAAGGCTTTTAGCTTGGAAGACTTTAAAGAAATACTTGTAAGTCTTAGGTCTAAGTTAAAGGAAGAGCCCCATTTTGTTGTCCATCGTGTAGTCCATGGGATGGATTACAAGGGACCTATGGAGATAAACAAGGACACTTTGCCCTTGCTGGAAGGGCTGGCAAGTTTAAACCCCTTACACAACTCCATAGCCCTATATTGCATAAAGGTTAGCCTTGAACTATTTCCCAAAGGCAAACACTACGCCCTTTTTGACACAGACTTTCACAAAACCTTGCCTCTCCACGCCCAGCTGTACGCCCTTAACTGGGACATGTACAATAAGGGAATAAAAAGGTATGGATTCCACGGTATATCTTACTCCTACTTGCTGGAAAGGTCCAAAGAGATCTTGAAAAAGGAAAACCCAAACTTAATTCTTATGCACCTTGGCTCTGGATGTAGCCTGTGTGCAGTAAAGGAGGGTATTTCCATAGATACCTCCATGGGCTTTAGCCCCCTTGAGGGATTACCCATGGCTACAAGACCCGGCGACTTAGACCCGGGAGTCCTTTTACACCTTTTAAAGGAATCCTACAATCCAAAAGACTTGGAAAGGCTCTTATATCAGAGCTCTGGCATAAAGGGGCTTTGGGGAAAGGGAGACTTTGAAGAGGTGGTAAAAGCCAAGGATAAGGATCACAGGGCAAAGGTTGTTTTTGACCTTTTCCTCCATAGGCTTTTGAAGTATGTGGGCGCCTATTGGTTTCTCTTGGAAGATTGTGTGGATGCCCTTGTCTTTTCTGGTGGTATAGGAGAAAACAGCCCTCAGGTAAGGTATGCTTTATGTGAAAAACTAAAGCCCTTTGGTGTAAAAATAGACCCAAGAAAAAACCAAAAAGGTGAGGCAGTTTTAAGTGCAGAGGACAGCAAAGTAAAGGTGCTTTTGATAAAAACCGACGAAGAGCTTCACATGGTGCAAATTCTCAAGAGAGTAATAATATCTCCAGCATCTTTTTAAAGTCTATGCCAGCTTTTTGGCATGCCATAGGGAAAAGGCTAAGCTCCGTCATGCCCGGTATGGTGTTCACTTCAAGAAGGTAGGGTTCGCCCTCTTTTGAAACTCTAAAATCTACCCTTGAAAAGTCCTTTAGCTCAAGATATTGGTGAGCTTTTAAGGCTATGGCTTGAAGCTCTTCCTTTAGGTCTTTGTCCTCGGAAAAAATATACTCCGTAATACCCTTGGTGTATTTGCTTTCAAAGTCGTATATGCCCTTCTTTGGCTTTATCTCTATAGGCGGTAGGGCTTGGTCCTTTAGTATGCCTACGGTAAAGTCCCTACCCTCTATAAACTCTTCCACCATAACCTTTTTAGACACCTTAAAACATTCTTCTACTGCCATCTTTAACTCTTTCTCTTCTTTGACCACAAAAAGCCCAACGCTTGACCCTTGGTCTGCAGGCTTTACCACCGCAGGAAATCTATCCCACTTTATTTCCTCAATTGTCCTAAGACATACCCAGTTGGGAACTTTTATACCATGGAAAGATAGTATTTTTTTCGTTATATCTTTATCCATGGCTATGGCACTACCCAAGACCCCAGCGCCCACGTAAGGAATACCCAAAAGGTCCAAAAGCCCCTGAACTCTACCATCCTCTCCATAAGTGCCATGAAGGGCTATAAAAACTTTGTGGGGTTTTATCTGGCTTAATCTTTGGCAAAGATCCTCCTCCAAATCCATAGCTATAGCATCATAGCCCATCTCTTGCAAAGCCTTTAAAACCGCCTGACCGCTTTTTAAAGAGATTTCCCTTTCCTTAGACCTTCCACCCATAAGCACTACTACTTTCAACTATCCTTACCTCCTCTTCTAAACTAATACCAAATCTTTCAAAAACCCTAAGCTTTGCTTCACTTATTATCTTAAGGGCGTCTTGAAAGCTCCCCTTTCCAAGATTAACCAAAAAGTTGGCATGTTTTTCCGAGAAGGCAACATCCCCTATCCTATAGCCCCTCATACCCACCTCTTCCAAAAGCTTGCCCGCATAGCAGCCCTTGGGATTTTTAAAGGTAGAGCCACATGTGGGCAGGTTTATAGGTTGTTTGGCAGCCCTTTTTTCTTTTATTTCCCTGTATTGCTCCTTTACATGGTGGCTTGCCCTTTGAAGCTCAAAAAGGGCACCAACCACTACACCAAGCTTGGGAAAGGGAGAAGACCTATAGGAAAAGCTAAGCTCTTGACTCTTTGCCCTTTGAAACCTTCCTTCCCAATCTAAAAAAAACACTTCTTTTAGGTTTTGGCTTGTCTCGTAGCCAAAAGCTCCTGCGTTCATGGCAACGGCACCACCCACCGTGGCAGGAAAGCCCACAAGCCTGTAAAAACCTTCCAAAGATTCCTCCACAGAAAGGGACACGAGCCTTAAAAGGCTCACACCAGCCTCTGCATATATCAAAAACCTGTCCTCTTTGACCCTTTTTACCTCAAAGCCTTGAAAACTCTTCATACAAAGCACTAAACCCTCAAAATCTCCAAAGATGGTGTTAGAACCCTTTCCCAAAACAAAGACAGGTATAGATTTCTCCAAGGCAAAAAATAAAGCCCACCTTAACTCCTCCAGGCTCTTAGGCTGACAAAAGTACTTGACACTTCCCCCTATCCTTATGGTGGTATAGGGGGCTAAGTTTATATTTTTAAGGATCATTATAAAATATTAAACCTTATCATACGCTGGGTGGGAAATTAGGCGCCATCAAACAAACCTCCCATAAAAGCTATATCCAACACAAGCACACAAGTCAAAGCCTTACACCACCTGCCTTCTCCTTTTCAACTCATATACCACCCTTCCCTATGGCATAACTCCACCATCAACATCCCATACTTATTTATAGCCCCACCGCCTCTTTTTATTGATGGGCTTGTGTCTGGGCTTTTTTTTGACTTTCTCCCTCGGCGCGTGTTGAGTATTATGGATATGTTATATGTGGCTGAGAGTTATGCGTGTTAAAGGTGTGTGGAGTAGTAAGTTATTGTGGGTGGAGTTTGTGTTGAATATCTTTTTATGCACCAAAGCCGAAGTTAAAGGCTAATATTGAGTATTTGACTTCATTAAAGGAGTATGTAAAAGAGAAAGTAAGAAATGCATACCTAAAAGCCAAGCAATTGAGGCTAATAGACATAGCTATAAAAAGCCTTAAGAGTGAATTAAGGAGGGTATCCAGGCCTAAGGTAGTGGTGCTAACTACACTCTCTCCTGAGAGAGTATTATATGGGTACGAGCTTCTGCTGCGGGGGCAGGGGTGGTGGTCCTGTAAGAGGGGCTATTTTTGAAACACTCTGTTCTACGGATTATCCCCGTTAAATCAGTATGCTATAATAAAAATTTCATGATAAACCATAACCTATTTATCGCCCTTTTACACTTTCCCGCCATGGACAGGGAGGGTAAAACCATAACAACCTCCTTCACTACCATGGACTTGCACGATATAGCAAGGCCTGCAAGAGCTTATGAGATAAACACCTATTATATAGTTCAACCCGTGGACGGACAAAGGCTTATAATAAACAAGCAGATAGAGTATTGGCTTTCGGAAGAGGGGTATAAAACAAATCCTACAAGGAACGAAATAGTTAAATTGGTAAAGCTGTGCTATACCTTTGATGAGGTTATTGAGGATATCCTTTCCAAGAGAGGTAAAAAACCCGTGATAATAGGCACTGACGCAAGAACCTATCCCAACACCATATCTTACAAGGAGCTATCGGAAGAGATACACAAAAGGGAAAGGGATTTTCTCATAGTCTTTGGCACGGGCTATGGCATTCCTCCATCCCTTATGAGTACCTTTGACCACATCCTTGAGCCCATCTATGGGGCGGGGGATTGGAACCACCTTTCTGTAAGAAACGCCGCAGCTATAATCTTAGATAGACTTTTAAGCAGAAACAGGTGCTAAGATGCTATACCACATAGCCCTATACCTAAGGGATTACTTCTTTGCCTTTAACGTCTTTAAGTATATAACCTTTAGGTCCTTCCTTGCCCTCTTGGTGGCTTTTGCCATAACCCTTATCCTTACACCCCTTTTTATGGAAAAGATGAAAGCCCTTCAAAGGCTCTTTAAAGGCTATGTTAGAGAATACACCCCCGAAGGCCATCTGGTAAAAAGGTATGTGCCCACCATGGGCGGGATTATAGTAGTGCTCTCTATTCTTTTCTCCTGCTTTCTACTTATGAGGCTTGACCTTGTGTATTTTTGGATAATATCCTTCTGCATATTGGGCTTTGCCCTTATAGGCCTTTGGGACGATATGGTGAAGTTAAAAAACAAAAAGGGTATATCCGCCAAAAGAAAATTTACTGCTCAGCTTTTTGTTGCATGCCTTACCTCTTTGTTCATTTACCTTCATGGTGATGTAAATTCAAAGCTTTATTTTCCTCTTTTTAAAGAGCTTCAGTTAGAACTTGGCATATTTTATGTACCCTTTGCCATGCTGGTTATAGTTGCCACTTCTAACGCAGTAAATCTTACCGATGGATTGGATGGTTTGGCAATAGGTCCCGTTATGACCACTGCGGCAACCCTTGGGGCTGTTTCTTACGCCGTAGGCCATATGGGCATAGCCAATTATCTAAACATTCCTTATGTACCTTATGCGGGAGATTTGGCTATCCTATGCTTTGCCATAGTGGGTGCTGGACTTGGGTTTTTATGGTTTAACGCCTTTCCTGCACAGCTTTTTATGGGAGATGTAGGAGCCTTGTCCCTTGGAGCTGGGCTTGGTGTGATAGCCCTGATATCAAAATCGGAGCTTCTTTTACCTATAGCGGGGGGTGTTTTTGTTTTTGAAACCTTGTCGGTTATTTTGCAGGTGGTTTATTTCAAAACCACCAAAGGTAAAAGGCTCTTCAAGAGAGCTCCCTTTCACCATCACCTTGAGCTTTCAGGTGTCCCAGAGCCAAAGATAGTGGTAAGGATGTGGATAATCTCTATACTTCTTGGAATTATAACCCTTGCCACTTTGAAGTTAAGGTAAGATGGGAGCTGTTTGCTTAAAAACTATACAAGAGAGGATAAAGATTTTTTGAGTTTTTCAAAGGCAACACCTTTTATTTGACAAGCCCTTGCTATAGATATTCCAAGGATTTTTGCCACATCTTTTAGGGGCAATTCTTCGTAGTACAAAAGCTGTATAATGAGTTTTTCTCTGTAATCAAGCTCTTCAATGGCTTTTAACAATTTTTCCCTTAGATCTTTTTTTATAACCAGTTCTTCCGGACCTTCCTCTTTACTTTCAAAGATCTCCTCGTAGCTTCTCCCCTCTCTAAAGACCTCCTCGAGGCTAATCAAATAAGAAAAACCTATAGCTTTCAAATCCTCCTCCAACTTTTCCAAACTTTCTCCAAGAAATTCTGCCAATTCTTCATCGCTTATCTCCTCACCCTTTTCCATACTAAGCTTTTCAATAGCTTGTCTTATATTCTTTTCCTTTGTCCTTACACTTCTGCTAACAAAATCAAGACTTCTTAGGTAATCATACATAGCCCCTTTTATCCTTAATCTAAGATAGGCGGTAGGATTTTTATTCTTATCAAGCTTTGGAATAGCCTCTATAAGGGCAAGTACGCCATGGCCTATTAGATCTCTGACGTCCACAGAAGAAGGCAAATGCCTATGGAGACTATAAGCTATCTGCTGTACCAACGGCATATAAGAAAGTACAATTTCTTTTTCTTCGGCGTTCATAGTAATATTTTAAAACTTTATACGTCGGGTGAAGGATTATCCCTTGTAGGGGTAGTTCATTGGCCGCCATCAAGGAATTTAAAATTTTGGTAGTTCAGAACTCCAGACTTTTTTATAGGGATGCCTGCGCTACAGATGAAAAGGGAAATTTCCCGCGAAGCGTATATTTTAAAACCCTATGAAGGTTTATAGGCTTGGTAAGGTTTCCTGTATGCTATCCACTACCCTTTTCCACGCTATGGCACATTTGGGATATGAAGGTTTGATCCTTTGTGAGCCAGAGGATACCTACATAAGCTTGGGATACTTTGACAAAGCTGAAGATATCATAGATATCAAAAGGTGCAAGGAGTTGGGTATAGGCATAATAAGACGTCAGATAGGTGGAGGTGCCGTGCTTTTGGCTCCCGGGCAGGTTTTTTATCAGCTTTTGCTTTCAAAGAGCAAGGTGCCCTTTAAGATAGAGGAAGCCTATAGAAAGCTTTCCCAGCCCGTTATAAGGGCTTATAAAAGATTAGGGATTGAGGTGGATTATGTGCCCATAAACGACCTTGTGGTAAGGAAAAGCCAAAGAAAGATAAGCGGGCAAGGTTCTGGGGATATAGGAAAACTTTTTGTTTTCGTTGGCAACATACTTATAAGATTTGACCCAGACCTTATGGCAGAACTTTTTGCCCTACAGGAATCTTTAAGAGAGAAGGTAAGAAAAAGTCTGTGGGAAAACATAGGATGGTTAGAAAGAGAGTTAAACAAAAAAGTGGATTCCCAAGATGTAGAAAAGATTCTCCTTGAAGAGTTTTCAAAGGATTTTAACTTTGAAGGCTACGTAGAAGTACCCCAAGATGCCTTTGAGCTTGCGCAGAAGCTAAAAGAAGAGATGACCTCCCAAGAAACTATCTTTGAAGATACTGGAAGGAGGCACAGCAGCATAAAGATAAGAGAGGGTGTTTATGTATTAAAATAACTGCTAAGTTTTACGATACTATTACTGAAGGGAGGTTTTGATGTTTGGTGCTACCTTTGGCATAGTAACGCAGGCTCTTGAGATTTTCAAAAAATCTATAGAGGTAAGAAATAGAAATATTCTAAACGCCAACAATCCAGACTACGCCCAAGAAATACCCCTTGTGAAAAGCTTTGCACCGGTCGGTATAAGGTTGGATGATATTGTCAGAAATCAAGGTTTTTATTACATGTCTTTGAGAAATCAAAAGCTTTCCCTCGTTTCCTCCCTTGATACCAACATAAAAGGGAATTCACAAGTGGAAGGTATCTTTCAGGAATTCGCGCAAGGCTTGGGAGGAAGCGAGTATCTAAATCGCTTTTTTACCTCTTACCAAAACCTTATGAAGGAGCCAACCAATGAGGGGGCAAGGAATGAGCTATTTCACTCTGCCAAGAGTTTAGTTTCCTACCTCAAAGACAGAAAAAAAGATTTAGACAGAATGCAGAACGCTACAGATTACGACATGAGGCAGTTTATAAGCAAGGTAAATACCCTTACAAAGAAGATAGCCCAGATAAACCAGGAAATGTTGGTAGGATACGCTCAAACTTACACAAGGGGCAAAGACTACAAAAACCTTTTGGACGAAAGGGACAGCTATTTAAGGGAGCTTTCTGAATATATAAGCATAAAAGTGCAAGAGGATGAAATTGGTAGGGTAAGGGTTGAAACAGATGGGGGCTTTGTTTTGGTAGAAGATAGGTTTAACTGGGATCTAAGGTACGATGCAAGCAACAGAAGGGTCTTGTGGAAATCAAAGGATGGGCCGGAGCTAAACATAGGAACTCTTTTGAGTGGAGGTAGAATAAGGGGGCTTCTTGATTTTCAAAGGGATACACAGGAATATATAAACAGGCTTGATAACCTATCAAAAAAGCTTATAAGCCAGGTAAAGCTTCCGCTAAACTCACAGGCAACTTCTAACTGGTACTGGTTTAATGCTGTAAGCGACCCAACTGCAAGCTTAGGCTTTTCTGGAAGCATAACCTTTAATTTCTCGGGAGGACCTGTAGTTATTAACTACTCATCCACCGACAGCTTAAATGATCTAATCAACACCATAAACAGCAACTTAGCCCCAGACTTTACCGCAAGCCTTGTAAATAACCCCGATGGAACCTACACCATGCTTATAAGCTCCTCCAGCCCGTCAAACACCATAGAGGACAGCAATAACCTTATACACAGGTCGGAGGCGCTTTTTGTGGGAAACGGCATTTCAGATATAGATATAGGTCCAAACTTAAATAACTATCTACAAAACCTTGATTACGAGAAAGTGGATGAATTTACAGACTTTTCAAGGAATTGGTGGGAGGATGCAAAAGCCCTTTACAACGACCTTATCAACACCCTTTCCTCAAGGCAGAAAGACCTAAGAGTAAATTACGATATAGAAAGTGTCATCCTCAACTCTTTAAACACAAGGCTTCAAGATATGCAGGGGGTTTCCGTTGATGAGGAGTTTATGGAGCTTATGAACCTGCAAAAGATCTATGATGCCATGGCAAGGGCGGTAAAAACCATGGACGAAATGATACAATCTACACTAAATATGGTATGAGGTAGCTAAAATGAAGGTACCTGATAATCTTATCTTTGCTTTGTTTAAGGAACAGGATGGAAGGATAAGAAGAAATCTTCTTGACAAATCCTTAGAGATCTCCACGGGTAAAAAATATCAAAGGATCTCCGATGAACCCTCTGCCACTTACGAACTTTTAGATTTAAAAAAGGAAATAGCTCAACTATCTCAGTACTCCAAGAATAGGCTTTTTGCGGACACTAACCTTAGCTACATAGACCTAAACCTTGGCAAGATATCGGATAGCCTAAACCTACTTTATGCAAAAACTCTTCAGGCAAAAAACCAAATTCTTCAATCAGACCAGTTGGTTGCCATAGGTGAGTTTTTCTCATCGGCTCTAAGGTCTCTATTGGATAGAGTTAACGACCAGCTTGGTGGAAACTATCTCTTTAGTGGCAGCAGCCTTACCAAAAAACCTTTTAACGAAAACACTCTTCAGTACGAAGCATCCAATGAAACTTTCAAAGTGTGGCTTTCAGAAAGCTATAGGGTAGATGTTCTTCTAAGGGGAGATGAAGTTTTTGGTGTTAACTTTGCCATATCTAACGCCTCTTTTGCAAGCACAGGCACGCAATTTACAAATGGTGGTACATTAACTATAAATGTGGGATCCAGCGCAATAAACATAAACTACTCTACTGGACAAACTCTGACAGACTTGGTAGATCAAATAAACAACAACTACTCCAACGTAATCCAAGCAAAGGTAAGCCAAAACCCCGATGGTACCTATTCCTTGGCTATAATGCCAGTGGATATAAGCAAGGATATATCCCTTTCTGATACAAGCGGTGGGGACTTTGATACAGGCAGTACGGGTTTTTACTCACCAAACATACTACAGGCGGTGAAAAGAGTGGGAGATAAGCTTTCTAATGGCCTTTATCCCGATGACTCCGACCTTATGCTTCTACAGAGAGCCTTTGAAAGAATAAGCTTTAGGAGGTCCCAAGTGGGAAGCTCCTTATCACAGGTAAAGAATCTGCAGCCCGTGCAAGAGCATCTATCGGATAACTTACAAAAGCAAAAATCTGACGTAGAAGATGTAGACCTACCACAAAGCATCATGGACTATACACGTTATAAAGTTGCTTACGAAGCCTTGATGCGTATAATAGCAGACCAGAAGGATATAACCATACTTAGATATCTCTAAGAATCTTGTTAAAATAATAAGGATGAAAATTCTGGTAATAAAGTTTGGTGGCACATCCGTTGCCAACCTGGAAAGGATTGAAAACGCCGCAAGGAAGGTGCTTGAAAAGCTAAAGCAGGGTTATAGGGTGGTAGTGGTATCTTCTGCTATGGCTGGTGAAACAGATAGACTTATAAAGTTGGCAAAGGAGATAGAGCCTATACCGCCGGAAAGGGAGGTGGATATGCTTATATCAACGGGGGAGCAACAAGCTATAGCCCTTTTTGCAATGACCCTTAAAAAGATGGGCGTGCCCGCGGTTAGCCTTTGCGGGTGGCAAGTGCCCATAATAACCGACAAGGTGCATACAAAGGCAAGGATAAAAAAGATTGGAGTACAGAGATTAAAAAACCTTTTAGAAGAAGGTTATACTCCCGTGGTGGCTGGCTTTCAGGGCGTTTCAGAAGATTGGGAGATAACCACCTTGGGAAGGGGAGGTTCAGACCTTTCGGCAGTTGCCTTGGCTTATGCTCTTGGTGCAGATTGTGAAATATACACGGACGTGGAAGGTGTTTTTACCGCAGACCCAAGGATAGTTCCCAACGCTAAAAAGATACCTGTTATATCCTATGAGGAAATGTTGGAGATGGCCTCTCTTGGTGCAAAGGTTATGCAGGCAAGAAGCATAGAATTTGCTATGAAATATACGGTAAGGATACATGTTAGAAGTTCCTTTAACCACAAGGAAGGCACTTGGATAGTGCCAGAGGAGGAAGTTATGGAAAAGAGCGTAGTAAGAGCTATAACCCTTGAAAAGAATGAATCAAGGATAACTGTGGTGCGTGTGCCCGACAAACCGGGCATAGCCTATAAGATATTTAAGGCCTTGGGAGATGCCCACATAGTGGTGGATATGATAGTCCAAAATGTTTCTCATCAAGGATATACAGATATGTCCTTTACTGTAAATAAGGCAGATGCTCTAAAGGCGGAGGAGATTGTAAAGAAAGTAGCTCAGGAGATAGGTGCCCAAGAGGTAATAAGGGATGATCGCATAGCAAAGGTTTCTGTGGTGGGCATTGGTATGAGAAGCTCTTATGGCACCGCTGCCAAAATGTTTGAAGTGCTTTATAAAAACGGTATAAACATAATGGCAATATCCACGTCGGAGATAAAGATATCCTGCCTTATAGAAGATAAATATGGAGAGTTGGCGGTAAGAGAATTGCATTCCGCCTTTATAGAGGAAGGGGAAGAGGTAAAGATAGAGAATGGATGAGGATAAGGTTTTAAAGATCCTTGAAGCCTTTAAAAAGCTAAGAATTTTGGTGGTGGGGGATATAATCCTTGATAGGTATATCTTTGGGAGGGTAGAGAGGATATCACCGGAAGCACCTGTGCCCGTGGTGGAGGTTGAAAGGGAGGAGTTTAGGCTTGGCGGCGCTGGCAACGTAGCCAATAACCTTTCTTCCCTTGGTGTAAAAACATACCTTTTGGGGGTTGTAGGACAAGATTACGGCAGACATATAATAAAAGGGCTTTTAAGGGAATCAAACATAGAAGACCTAACGGTGGAAGATCCAAACAGGCCCACCACAGAAAAAACCAGAATAGTTGCCCTTTCCCAACAACTCTTAAGGATTGACTTTGAAGATAAAAAGGTTATAGAAGGCAATGTTCTAAGAAGGCTCCTTGAAGGGCTTGACCTTGAACTTGACGGGGTCATTGTGTCCGATTATGCAAAAGGTGTGGTGTGTAAAGAGTTGATGGATAGGATTAGGGAAAAAGGGGTTTTTTTCTCGGTGGACCCCAGACCACAAAATAAAAGCCTTTACATAAAGGCAAACCTTATGACGCCCAACGAAAAGGAAGCAAAAAGCATGCTAAGTCAAGAGGATAGTCTACAAGAGATGGGATGGAAGTTAAAAAGGGAGCTTAAGCTAAATACCTTAATCATCACTTTGGGACCGAGGGGCATAGCCCTTTTTGATAGGGATTTTAAAATATTTCCTGCAAGAGCTAAGCAGGTTTATGATGTCTCAGGTGCTGGGGACACAGTGGTAGCCCTTCTTACCGCCTGCGCTTTAAGTGGGTTAGATTGGGATGTGGCCTGTGAATTTGCCAACGTATGCGCAGGCATTGTAGTAAGCAAACTGGGAACGGCAACGGTAAAACCGGAGGAGATCCTTCAAAGCCTTGAGGAAGGGTGCAGAGTTTGAAGACAGAGCGGTAGAGTACTTACAGAGCCTTGGCTATAGAATAATTAAAAGAAACTATCACTGCAGAGAGGGAGAGATAGATATAATAGCCCAAAAGGATAGTACTGTTATCTTTGTAGAGGTCAAAGGGGGCAAAAGTAAAAGCTTTGGAGATCCTGTGGAGAGGATAGACTATAGAAAGCTAAGGAGGATTATAAGATGTATAGAAGAGTATCTCTATAAAAACCCTGTTGAAGATTATCGCTTAGAGGTTGTCCTTGTTAGGGACAAGGAAATTGAGCATTTCCCTATAAGCCTTTAAGAAGCCTTCAAAGAGGGTTTTAGCTTCAAGGCACTCCCTTTGGGAACATACATAAGGAAAGCATGGGCTACAGGGGAGGTTGGCGCTTATGATATAGATTTTTTCTCCTATGGGTCTCCAAATTACTGGGTCCGTAGGACCATAAAAGATAAAGCTAATAACACCACAATAGCTGGCAAGGTGAGAAATTCCGCTATCGTTTCCAACAAAAATCCTTGCTTCCTTTAGGGCTTTTGCTATCTCCAAGGGAGAAAAGCTTTCATAGTAGTTTTTCACATAATCCTTCAACCACTGATCTGCTTCGCCGATAAGATATATGCTTTTAAAGCCTTCCCTTTTTAAAAAGTTTTCTATCCAAAAGAATAGCTCAAGGGGAGGGTTTTTCTTAAAGGATCCACTTGAGGGATGAAGCACAGCATAACCTTTGAGGGGATTCTTTTCAAGGGGCTTTAGAGGCAAAACTTTTGAAAAGGAGCCTTTAAGCTTTAAACTGCGCAGGTAATAATCCACTACCCACTCCCTTTTATCAGGAAAAGGCTTTAGATGCCCCTCGTAAGATAAAAATATCTTTTCCTCAAAGTCCCTTTGGGGCACCTCGGAGCTTACAAAGTCTACCCATCCTACCTCCTTTGCTATAAGAAAGTAGTCAGTATTTCCAACAGCCCATATGCTTTTGCCAGACTTTTTGAGAATTTCAAGTAAGGGAAAGGTCAAAAGGGTATCTCCTAAACCTCCACGCCTGTAAAATAGGAGCATGTTATAATATAAAACTTACTTTAACCTTGGGTTAAAAATTACCCTTCATAAATAAGACTTTCTATAAAAGCTATAAACTATAGTACTCTCCACCACCTGCCTAATTGATTTACTTTCCTTACCACTACAACTCCCTCTTGGGCTATAATTACCACATATCTTCCCATGAGATTGCTTTTCTTTGGCACTCCAGACTTTGCAGTTCCTTCTTTAAAGAGGCTTGCGGAGGAGTTTGAGGTGGCAGGTGTAGTATGCCAGCCCGACAAGCCCTCGGGAAGAGGTCAAAAACTTACACCACCACCTACAAAGCTTTTGGCTAAGGAGCTTTACATAGAAGTCTTCCAGCCCGAGAAAAAGAGTCAAATATTTCCCATAGTGGAAGCTCTAAAGCCTCAGTGTATAGTGGTGGTAGCCTATGGGAAGATACTACCGCCAGAGGTGATCTACTATCCAAAGTATGGTTGCATAAACCTTCATGCAAGCTTGCTTCCTTATTATAGGGGTTCCGCACCTATTCAAAGGACAATAATGGCAGGAGAGAAAAAAACGGGTAATACGGTAATGCTGATGGAAGAGGGCATGGATACGGGGCCAATATTGTCGCAAGAAGAGGAGCCCATCTTTGAAGAGGATGACCTAAAAAGCCTTTCCCAAAGATTATCTCAAAAGGGTGCAGAGCTTTTAGTAAAAACGCTGAGGGAATGGATAAAAGGAAACATAAAGCCCCTTCCACAGGAACACGAAAGGGCAACCTACGCCCCTCCTATACAAAAGGAAGAGTACAGAATTTGCTGGAAGACTACCGCAGAGGGTGTAAGGAATAGAGTAAGGGGGCTTTATCCCAACTGCTATGCCCTTACAGAAAAGGGGGAAAGAATAAAGATATTAAAGGGAAAAGTAGTTAAAGGCTCTGGAGAGCCGGGGGAGGTTATAGATACCAAAAGATTAACAGTCGCATGCGGCGAGGATGCCCTTGAAGTTTTGGAGTTGATCTCTCCAAAGGGAAAGATTATGAAGGGAGAAGATTTTATAAGGGGTTATAAAGTGGAAAGATTTATATGATCAGCTCCAAAGCTTACCAAAGGCTTCCAAAGGTATGTTGGGCTCCGGGTTTATATCCTCGGGAGCCCTTATGCCTCTTTTAAACCTTTCCATGCCTGCATAGGCTATCATCTGGGCGTTGTCGGTGGAAAGTTTTATGTGTGGTATGTATAGCTCAAAGCCCTTTTTATGGGACAATTCTTTAAACCTTTCTCTTAGCTCCGAGTTGGCAGATACGCCGCCTACTACAACAAGCCTTTTTACGCCAGCTTTTTCCATAGCAAGAAGGCTTTTCTTTTCCAAAATATCCATTACTGCCCTTTGGAAGGATGCGGCCAAGTCTTCCTTGGAGTATTCTCCGCTTCCCACAATTTTTCTTACTGCGGTCTTTAAGCCGCTAAAGGACATATCCAGGGTCTCCTCCTCTATCATGGGTCTTGGTAGTTTGTATATGGGTTTTCCTTCTTTTGCCAGATTGTCTATTATGGGACCTCCTGGATATCCAAGCCCCATAAGCTTTGCCGTTTTGTCGTAGCTTTCTCCCACTGCGTCATCAAGGGTACCACCAAGAAAGGTATATTTCCCAAAGCCCTCCACCAAGTATAGGTCTGTATGCCCTCCGGAAACTATGAGGGCTATGAAGGGATAATCCACAGGCTTTTCTAAAAAGACAGAGTATATATGCCCTTCAAGGTGATGTACGGGAACTAGGGGTTTTTTTAGTAAATAAGACAAGGCTTTGGCAAAGCTTGCGCCAACCACAAGGGATAGTATAAGGCCAGGTGTAAGGGTAAAGGATATAAAATCTATTCTTTTTAAATCAAAGCCCGTATCCTTTAAGAGCTTATCCAACATGGGAAGGAGATTTCTTGTGTGCTCCCTTGCGGAAAGCTCTGGCACAACACCACCATAGGGAAAATGCACCTTCGCCTGAGAGAGGATAACATCCCCTATAGGACCCTCTTGGTCTGAATATATACAAAGGGCAGTTTCGTCGCAAGAGGTCTCAACCGCCAGTGTGTGCATAGCCCTTATTTCCAGACCTTATAACCTCCATAGCCTTACGAAGTTGAGGGTCAAGGGAGGGCTCAAGAATAACACCGGTTATTCCTTGCAACCTCTTTTGCCTGATAGCTTCTTGAAGTTTTTCTTCTTCTTCCTCTGTCATCTTTACCTCTATATCTGGCTGGATACCCTTTTTGTCTATAAGCCTTCCCAAGGGAGTGTAATAATGGGCTACGGTTAGCTTTATGGCGGAGCCGTCTTCAAGGGGTATTATGTTCTGAACCGATGCCTTACCAAAGCTTTTCTCTCCCAGCAATACTGCTCTTTTGTGGTCCTGAAGGGCACCTGCCACTATCTCCGATGCACTGGCGGAGCCCCTGTTTATCAAAACCACCAAGGGTATGTTCTCGGTCAAAGCAGGCTTTTTCCTTGAAAAGTACCTATTTACCTCTCCCTTTTTAGTCTTTGTATAGACTATTAGCCTTCCTTCTTTTAAAAAGAGCTCGGAAACGTTTATGGCTTCCGATAAAAGTCCTCCGGGGTCGTTTCTTAGGTCAAGGATTATGCCCTTAACTCCCTGAGAGGTCAAGCTCTTAATAGCCCTCTCTACTTCTCTTCCTGCACCATCGGTGAATTGGGAAAGCCTTATATAACCAATATCCTCAATCTTAGTCCATTTTACGCTTTCTATCTTTATTATAGCTCTTTCCAGTTCAACCTTTATGGGCTTGTCCAAGCCCTTTCTCATTATGGTTAAATTGACCTTTGTGCCGGGCTTTCCCCTTATCCTTTTGACCACATCCATCAGGTTCATGTTGGAGGTATCTTCTCCATTTATCTCCAGTATTACATCTCCAGACCTAATACCAGCTTTAAAGGCGGGCGTTCCCTCTATGGGCGATATAACTATAGGCCTTCCCTTTTCCATACCTATCTCTATACCAACTCCTCCAAACTCCCCTTCTGTTTCTTGCTGGAAGTCTCTGTATTGGTCTGGTGTAAAGAAGGCAGAAAAGGGGTCAAGAGACCTAAGCATGCCGTTTAAAGCCCCATACATTAGATCCTTTGTGTTTGTCTCTCCTACATAGTTTTCTTTAACCGTTTTGAAAACATCGGTAAAAAGCCTAAAGTATCTATAGTCCTCTTGTTGACCGCTGTTTTGAGATGCGCCCGCATTTCCAAGAATAAAACCCACTATAAAGGTAGCTATCAGTAAGCTTACAAGCCTAAACTTTTTCATTTATTTTCCTCCACTTTAATAAATATATCTTTCACGTCCTTTAAATAAAAGCCTGCATGACCTATTGGAATCTTTGATTTACAATGGGTATTTGCAGACACAAGGTATTCCTTTGACCCTCCACCTTTTGTATAGACCTTTAACTTTATATCTTTGCCCTCTTGGGATAAAACTTCTATCCTTTCTATGGCAGAGAAGTCTATGGAGTAGTCTACGCTACCTTCCTTCACTCTTAAATACTCCCTCCCATTACATACTATACCGTTGAGGTTGTGTTTTACACCGCTTTTGTCCTCTACCACTACATTTATCTTGCTGCCCTCTATAGGCTCACTCATGGAGATCAAAAAGGGCAACAAAAGAAAAAACCTTTTCATGCTTTTAAATTATACTCTCATCTTACACGCTGGGTGAGAAATTAGGTATCATCAAACAAACCTCCCATAAAAGCTATATCCAATAGCATATGCCTATGCATATACAAGCACACAAGTCAAAGCCTTACACCACCTGCCTTTTCCCCTCAACTCATATGCCACCCTTCCCTATGGCATAACCATACTTATATCGTTCCGTCAATACCACAAGTCTCAACCTGTATCTTCAAGAAGGGCAGGGCATTTTCAAGGTCTTGGAGTATTTGTTTGTATATGGACATGTAGTGTGGTAAGATATCCACTTTTTATTGATGGGCTTGTGTTTGAGCTTTTTTGAATTTCTCACTCGGCGTATAGAAAAGTTATAAC
>CALIUI010000035.1 GCA_938048815.1 uncultured Aquificaceae bacterium
ACGCTGGGTGAGAAATTAGGTATCATCAAACTTTCGCATACACAAGCACACAAGTCAAAACCTTACACCACCTACCTCTTCCTCTTTAACTCATATACCACCCTTCCCTATGGCATAACCATACTTATATCGTTCCGTCAATACCACAAGTCTCAACCTGTATCTTCAAGAAGGGCAGGGCATTTTCAGGGTCTTGGAGTATTTGTTTGTAGATGGGCATATAATGTGGTAAGATATCCACTTTTTATTGATGGGCTTGTGTCTGAGCTTTTTTGAATTTCTCACTCGGCGTATAGAAGATATAAAGAAATAGTCCAATGTTTGCAACAAAGTGGCGGATTTTTTAACAAAGACCCTTATAGACCTGTTAGAGAGAGCTTACATCTTTGAGGAAAGCCTAATAGATAAGATATTTAGCAAAGATTAAATCATTCTTTTTATCTCCCTCCTGTAAGCCCAATAAAAGATCAAAGCCCTCAGGGTGGTTTCAAGGCTCATAAAGACCCAAGGCACCAAAGGACTAGGGACAAGTTTTAGCACAAAAAGGGAGGGAAGTATCCTAAAAAGCCAAAAAGAAGAGAGATTTACAAGGAGGGGTATGTGAGTTTTGCCCATTCCTTTCAAAGAGCCAGAAAAGATGCTGGCGTATGCCATCTGTGGCTGAGATAGAGCAACTATCACAAGGTAATAGACTGCATATCTTATAACCTCTTGGTCCCTTGTGAAGATAAGGGAAAAGTAGTGGGGGAAAAGGACTATTAAAAAGCCTATAAAGCCCATTGTAAAGGCGGTAAAATGGGCGCTAATTCTTACTCCGTAATCAAGCCCCTTAAAGTTCTTTGCTCCATAGTTTTGCCCCGCAAGGGTGGTAGATGCCACCATCATCCCAAAGCCTATCATGAAGGACACACTTTCAACCCTCAAGCCCACCTGATGGGCTGCCAGGACCTTATCACCAAACTGGGCAACGAGCCCCACAAAAATGTTAAAGGAAAGACTTGTAAAGGCTCTTTCTATGGCGGTGGGAGTGCCAACTCTTAGTATCTTTAAAAGTAGGTTTTTGTCAAGGCTTAGTTTTATAGGAAAGGGCTTTTTATAGCGTAGGTAAAGGTATAGGTAAAAAAGAAGTCCCACTATCTCCGAAAGGGCTATGCCCCATCCTGCCCCTGCCACTTCAAGCTTTGGAAATCCAAACTTTCCATAGATCAAAACATAAGCACTGCTTATATTTACCACGTTCATCAAAAGGGCAACCTTAAAAGGTGTTTTTGTGTCTCCATATCCGTTGTAAGCCGCATATAGGGTGTTGGTTATAAAGCCTATGGTGATAAAAAGAAAAACGGGATTTAGATATTCTTTGGCAAGGCTTACCACACTTTGGGAAGCACCAAAAATAAGCATAAGGTATGCTATAAGATCTGTACCAAAGAAGGTAAGGGGAAGGGCTATCAAAAAAGCTATTATGATGCCCCACAAAAGGACGGCAGATGGGTCTTCTTTTGCTCCCACCCTTTGAGCTACCAACACTGTGGTGCCCGTATAGGCAAGAGCCATAAGGGAGTATACAAACCACAGCATACTGGCAGAGTATCCAACGGCGGCAACCGCCGTGGCAGATATGCCAGAGACCAAGATAACAGAAAAGGCACTTTCCACCGTATAAAGAAGGTTTGAAAGGATAATGGGAAAAGCGAGCTTTAGGACTCTGCCTATAACCTTAAGCTTGCTCTCCGAGGAATCTATAAGCAATTCCTTATTTTGCATAAGTCCTCATTACATTCATGGTTTTTTCATAGCCAAGCTTGTATATCTCCTCCGCCTTTAAAAGGTCAAAGGGTGAGTAAGCATAAAGCTCGGGTTCAATAACCACCTGGCAAAGATCCTTTCTTTTGTCCGCATTAGACCTTACCGCCAAAAGAAGGCTTCTTAAAAGAAGTTGAAATATATTGCTTACCTTTTCCACAGTTATGTTAGGATTTACATCCACACCCACCAAAAGTCCCTCCATAGAAAGCAAGGGTTCCACAGGAAGGTTGTTAGTTAGACCACCATCTACCAAAAGATATTCCTTATACCTTACAGGCTCAAAAATACCAGGCAAAGCACAACTTCCCAAAAGAATGGGTATAAGACTTCCCCTATCAAAGTATAGAGTTTTTCCAGTCTTTATATCTACTGCTCCAATAAAGAGTTTTTTCTTTGATTCTTCAATTTGTTGAAAGGAAAGACTTTTGCTTAGAAACTTGCCTGCCTCTCTTAGGGATATAAAGCCCAACCTGGGGAAAGTAGGTCTTAGATACTTAAGCCAATCCTTTGATTTGACTATTTTTAGCATTTCTTGGGGTGTATAACCATCGCAGTAAAAAGCCGCCACAAGGGCTCCCGCACTTACACCACTTACGGCGGATATCTCAAAGCCGAGCTCTTCCAAAGCCTTTATAACGCCTATATGGGCTATGCCACGGGCTGCACCGCCAGAAAGGACAAGATTAATCTTCATACATTAAAAGGATATTACAAAAACAAACCAAGCCATCCTCTTTACAAAAGCCCTCCCTGCTTTTTCCCTTTATAGATATGCTTTCTTGGGGTATTCCCAGGATTCTTGAAAGGTTTTTTCTTATAAGGTTTTTGTATGGGGCAATCTTGGGTTCATCGGCAACAATAACACAATCAAGGTTAAGGATCTTATAGCCCTTTTTTTCCATCCTTTTTAGGGCTTCTTCCAAAAAGACCTCTGAGTTTGCTCCCCTCCACTTTGGGTCTTTGTCTGGAAAAAGCTCTCCTATGTCTGGCTCGTCAAGGGCTCCCAAAAGGGCATCGGTAATAGCGTGCAGTAAGGCATCTGCGTCAGAATGCCCCTTTAAGCCCTTTGGAAAGTCTATTTTTACACCGCCAAGTTTAAGAGGCTTTCCCTCTTCAAAGCTGTGGGAATCAAAGCCCAAGCCTATGCGCAATTTCATGGATTTAAAAACTGCATAAAGTAAAAGATAAGCCAGCCCGTTATGGCAACGTATATCCAAACAAAGGCGGTTATTGGAGCGATTTTTCTATGCTTTTCAAAGAGTCCCTTAAAGGCATACCTAAGGGTTATGACGGCAAGGGGAAAGTTTATTATGGCAAGAAGGGTATGAGACCACAGGATAAATAAAAATAAGCCCTTGTAGGGTCCTATATATTTTCCAACAGGTATAAGCCCTTGGGCTTGTAGGAAGTTCCTTAATAGGTAAAGAAAGACAAAAACAAGGGCAAAGATGGATGCGGTTATCATAGCCTTTTTGTGTGCTTCTCTTTTACCCGATTTTATAAGGAATATACCAGCCACTATAGCTATCCCGCTTATGGATATGGTTAGCATGCTTAAAAAGGTTACCAAAGATAACAGCATGCGTAATATTATATTGTAAAAGCCTACGCTGGATGAGAAACTATCCTTTGTAGGGGGTATTGACCACCACAAGGAATTTAAATCTTCGGGTAGTTCAGGCTTCCAGCCTATCTTTTGTCGCAAGCAGGGATGCCTGCGCTACCAATAAAAAGGGGCTTTCTCACTGAGCATATAGAAGTGCTATAATCTATCTTTATGGTCTATGCTTCAATAGTTGCCCTTATAACTCCCTTTAAGGACGGAGAGGTAGATTATAATGCCCTTGAGAAGCTTATAGACTTTCATGTTAATAACCACACGGATGCCATCCTTGTATGTGGCACCACGGGAGAGTCGCCCACCCTTACCTTTGAG
>CALIUI010000036.1 GCA_938048815.1 uncultured Aquificaceae bacterium
TAAACCATAAGCAATACTATTTAATATCCTCAGAAGAGATAAAGGATGTAATCCTTAGAATTAAGGATGGTCAAACCATAATAAAAGAGACAAAAGTTAACCTGAGCAGGGGATTAAATCCCATTGATTTGAGTGATCTACCACCAGGACAGTTTGAAGTTGAGTTTATCAAAAATGGATTTCCCCTTGAGGGGGTAAGCTTGGGTTTTCAAGGTAAAGTAAGGTCTGTAAGTATTATTGGTAATGATCTCCTTTTTGAGCTTGAAAATGGAGAATTTATTTCTCCTTCAAGACTAATATATGCAGGAGGGGTTTAATCATGATGAGAAGCTTTTTTAATGCGATAACAGGACTAAACACCTATAGAACATGGATGGATGTAACTGCAGATAACTTAGCTAACGTGAACACCATAGGCTTTAAAGGCAGTAGGCCGATATTTCAAGATGTGATCTCTTCTGTAATAGTAGGACTTAATACAGTTACTAATACGATAAAGTCAACTACGCATGGTGCAGGAGTATCAGTTGATAGTACACAAAAAATCTGGGCTATAGGAAACTTTAAGCAAACTAGTGTAAACACTGACCTGGCTATTCAAGGTAAAGGACTTTTTATACTAAAGGATCCCCTTTCTGGAATCACCTACTATACAAGGGATGGTCAATTTAGGATTAACAGAGAAGGCTTTATGGTAAGCGCCAATGGCTTAATTCTACAAGGTTTTAAATTAGATGAAGGGGGAAAAGTTATAGGAACTGGTCTTGAGGATATCCGTATACAGCATCAACGATCTCCAAAGGCTACTGAACAAATAAAATTTCTTGGACCTACAAACCTCAATGCCAATGCAAGTGTCCCAAGCGTGCCCTCCTTTGATCCAAACGATCCAACAAGCTATAACTACAAATACACCATAACCATATACGATAGTCTTGGGACACCTTATCAAGCAGACCTATTTTTTAGAAAATCTGCTCCAAATACTTGGGAAATTTATTTAAGATCTGATATAGACCCAACTAATTCAGGTTATGAGCTCGAGGGTGATTGGACTGTTCAATTTGATGACTCTGGTGCTCTTGTATATGATGGGGCAGTTATTAGGGAACCAAGCCCAGATGGTAAAAGTTATTATTATTACCTTGATCCCAATTCTCTAACCGTACCTACTACTACACCAAGCGGTGGAACCTTACCGGCGTATACCAATTGGAGAATATATGTGGGAGAATCTCTACAATCCATAACAGTCGATCCAGGATATCCTATTCCGAATACCTATATAACTCAGTATTATTCAGACTTTATTGTTACTGCAGATCAAAATGGTTATGGTAAGGGGGATCTTGTTGATGTATACGTCCTTTCAGAAGATGGTGCCGTTGTGGGTGTTTATTCAAATGGTAAGACTATACCTTTATACAGGGTTGCAATTGCCCTTTTTCCCGATCCAGAAGAATTGATAAGGAAGGGATCAAACTTATACGCCTCCATATCTACACCTACCATAATGCTCCCGGGGGGCGCAGAAAGGATAAGATCTGGCATGCTTGAAATGTCTAACGTAGATATAGCGGGCGAGTTTATAAATCTAATATCTGCCCAGAGATCCTATCAAGCTAATGCAAGGGTAATAACATCATCTAACGCAATACTTGAAGACACTATAAACCTTGTTAGATAGTCTATAAAAGTGGGTCAGGGGGGGGACCTAATAGGGGTGGGAGGGGGTTAATTATTTAATGAGAGCGTTTAAATCTTCTTCTGTAGGCACACCTGAATGGATCTTGCCATTCATACCTATAAAGGTGGGGGTTCCACTTATACCCAGCTTTTCCATAAATTTGAGGTTCTCTTCCACAGCTCTTTTACCCTCTTCACATTGATTTTTGGATATAAAGTCTTTGCTTAAGTCTCCATAGAGTTCCTCTACTTTACCCTTGCCACAGATCATAGCCACAGATTTGGGAAAGGCCTCTGGATGTATGGGTAAAGGGAATAGTATATAGCGTACTTCTGCATTATTTTTCTTTGCCCACTCTTCTATTATTGGTTGAGATCTCTTACAGAAGGGGCAATCGGGGTCTGTTATCTTGTATATGTATTTTTGACCTTCTCCAAACCTTAGGTTAACGTGTTTTTCCAATTCCTTTAGTATATCTTGGGAAACCTTCATAAATTCCTGTTGCCTTTCCCTTGTTAGGTTCTTTTTATCGCCAATGCTAATAAGATTTCCAGCAAGTAGATACTTACCTTCCTTATCCATATAGAATACAATAGGCTGGGCTCCTACCTTTACAACAACCTCGCAAAGTCCTGCTATATCCTTCAAATTGGTAACAGACTCAACGGTAAAGTCTTGGGGGATAAAATCCTTTACCTTTTCTTTTACTTGGGCATCAGATGGGCACTTGGCAGAGGTTTGTCCACAGCTACCAATAAGGTAAGCAGATATAAGCATTGTAGATATAAGAACAAGCTTTTTAACCATAAAAATCTCCTCCTTCTTCCATTATAACCTATAAAAAACTATTTTGCAGAACAAGCATTATACTACCTAAAAGCTCCTTAGCGTCATTTCTTCCATCAAGCACAAGATGGGCCTGAGTGTATGTTTTAGATCTTTCTTCAAAGAGGCTTAAAAGCTCTTCCCTTTTTTTTCTTAACAGCGGCCTTGAAGGGTCATCCCCACACCTTTTCAAGAAAGTTTCAAAGTCTATCCTTAGCCAAATTACTAATCCTTTTGATTTCATAAAATCCATAGCCTCCTGATTAGCTCCAAGCCCTCCACCCGTGCTTATAACCACCCTTTCCTTCTGGCTCAAATCTTTAAGAAGCTCAAGCTCAAGCTTTCTAAAATAAGCTTCCCCCATTTTCTCAAATATTTCGGGTATGGACATTTTTTCAAGCTTTTGTATTTCTTCATCCACATCTATAAAGGCCCAGCCTAATTTTTCCGATAGCCTTTTGCCAAGGGTAGTTTTTCCACTACACATAAAGCCAACTAAGAAGATTCTTTTAAAAGCCATGTCTCACAAATAAAAGCCCCAACAAGCTAAAAAGAGCACCCACCACTATACCATAAGAAAGGTTTTTGGGCTTTATCCTTTTTATTAGGTTTAAATGCACCAAAATAGCATAATAAAACCACAAAAAAAGTACGTATACAAGCTTAGGATCACTTATCCAATGGGTTCCAAAAAAGCTTCTACTCCATAGGCTACCAAAGATCAAAGTAAGCGTAAAGAAAACAAAAGCCAAATTTATAGATATTCTTTCTCCATTCCTTATAAGATAAAGGGGGAGGAAAAAACCTTCTAAGCTTCTATGTTTTAGTTTTGATTCTACAAAAAACTTTACGATGGAAAAGGCGGCACCAAGAAGGGAGAAAAAATAAGAAAACAAAGCGGAAGTTATATGCAAAGAATATAGGGGGCTTTTGTAAGGGGAAAGCTCAGCGGGTAACACCAAGACCGTTGACAAAATTCCAAGTAGGGCGAGAAAAGATAGGTAATTTTGAATTTGAGCTTGCTTGAGGGATAAAAGAAGAAATATAGTTAGCATTCCATTTCCCAAAAGGGAATAAAAGCCATAAACGTCAGCAAAGGGAAACCCTTTAATCTTTATGGCTATTGTAAGTATATGCAGGGCGTAAAATATTAATCCAGTGATCAAAGAAAATAGAGCGAATCTTTTTAAAGGGTGGATGGTATTAGAAATTAACGAGAAAATAAAGGAAAGAAAGTAAAAGAATATGCTAAGTAGGGGCATAAACATATAAGATAGTTTAGCATGATAGGAATTGATATAGTTAAAAATCAGAGGATAAAAGAGGCAGTTGAAAGATTTGGAGACAGGTTTTTGAAAAGGATTTATACAGAAGAGGAAATAAAGTATTGCAAAAGTCAATACTCCTTCTATGAATGCCTTTCTGCAAGATGGGCTTGCAAGGAAGCGGTAATAAAGGCTTTTTATCAAGCCTATGGTATAGTTTTAAAGTATTGGGAAATT
>CALIUI010000037.1 GCA_938048815.1 uncultured Aquificaceae bacterium
CCGATAGGGCTATCTCTTTTAGCTTGTTTATTTTATTGCCTGCCTTTATGAGTGCATAGATGTATTGTCTTGTGCCTACGTTTATTCTCAGATAGACCCCATTCTCTTTTATCTCTATCCTTGTGTTTTGATTGCCTTTACAATTAGCCTGTCCTATGGAGTATAGGTTTCCTTTTCTTTTTTCTGTCCAGCTTATATGTAGCTTTCTGTAAGGTTCTCCGTTAATGTGTCTTTTCTTTAGTTTTTCAAAAAGAATTCTACCGCCAAAGATGACTTTTTTGGGATTTTCGCCTTTTTCTTTAGCCGATGATAGTATAGCCTGTGCTTTTATGACAGCGGAGTAAGAGTATCTTGCATTAAGGTTGAAAAGGCTCTGGAGTTGTTTAGATATGTCGTTTATACCTTTACCTTCCAGAAGTCTTCTGTAGGCATATCTATAAGCAGATGACCATCTTCTCATAAGGTCTTTTAGTAGAGCTAAATCTTTGTTGCTGAGTAAGATGAGCTTAGAGCAGATGGTTATTTTACCCATCCTTTACAATTTTAGCATAGGGGCATGTTTATATGAGGATTTTTGAAACAGCCTCGCTTTATGGTTTAACAGATGAAGAGATTAAAATAGTAGAAGGAGAAGGATAAGCAGGAGCGCATAATGAACAAGGATGGCATATCCGAAGCCTTTGAACTATTGCTTGAAGAGATCCAAATGGATAAACTATGCCCACTGGTGCAGAGAAAGGCTTGTAGAAAGGGGATTAATCTCTAATAGCTCTCCCAGAGGCGTTTGGGAAATAACAGAAAGAGGGAGAATTATTTAGAGAAATACAAGAATGAAAAAGAACCTTACTAAACACAATTTGATGATATTCAGATGATGTAAAATTGTATCTTGGAAATAGGGACGGCATGAAGATTTGCACCTTTAGAGGAATGAGCCATGAAGAAGTTTATCCTTTTCCTTTTGTGTATGTTGTCTTTTGGCTTTTCCCAAGATAAGGAAGTCCGTAGCATTGATATCTCCTTGCCCCTTGAGGAAGAGGAGAGCTTAACTGCGGATATTTTAAGGGTGGATATTTTTGTAAATGCCCGTGGCAACAAAGAAATAGAGGTGGTTAATATGCTTGGAGAGGTGGATAAGGCTATAAGAAGCCTTGGGCTTGATTATTCTGGGGGAAATTACTGGGTGCAAAAGAATTGTTGGTGGGAAGAGGGAAAAAGGAAATGCAAAGGCTATTTGGGGGAGCTTAGGTATTCCTTTTTGCTTCAAAGGGCTTCAGACCAAAACAAACTTTTGGACCTTTTGGATGCTTTTAAGGAAAAGTTTGGAGAAACTATTAATTACGGCGTCTCCAAAACCGTTTGGATGGTTTCTCCCAAAAAGGCAAAGGGCGTAGAGGAAGAGCTAAGGCTTAGACTTTTGAATAGGGCAAGGGATTTTGCCACAAAGGCGGGCAAAAATCTTGGGAAAGAGTGTTATATCAAAAGTGTAAGCTACGATTATATTAGCCCCATAAGGGGCGGTATGGCTTTGATGGCTTTGAAGTTTTCTCCACAGGCGCCAGAGCCAAAGATGGAGGAAACATCCATATCTGTTAAGGCGGTTGTGGGTTTTGTGTGTAGGTAGGGGGCTTGAACTTAGGCATCTTGTCCTTTATATTAATATTCGAAATGGGTCGTTCTTTTGTGGTTGATATAAATCCAGAGATTATAAGGTGGGCAAGGGAAAGTGCAGGGTGGAGTCTGGAGGAAATATCCAAAAAACTTAAGCTTTCGGAAAGGGAATATAAAGACATAGAATCTGGTAAGAAAAAACCAACCTTTAAACAGCTTGAATTGATGGCTAAATACTTCAAGCGCCCCGTGGCGGTATTTTTCCTTCCAGAGCCACCAAAGGAAAAGCCTATAACCACAGCCTTTAGGGTTTTACCTAAAAGCGAGAAGGTTTTTTCAAAGGAACTAAGGCTTGCTATAAGGAAAGCCCAATACCTTCAATCCATAGCAAGAGAACTCATGGAAGATTTGGGAGAGGACCCAAAAGGAAAAGTAGAAAGACACAACCTACAAGAAGATCCCATCAAGGTCGCCCAAGAGGAAAGGAAAAAAATAGGAATATCTATTGAAGAACAAACCAATTGGAGAGATCCATACACCGCCTTTAAAAAATGGAGGCTTGCTATTGAATCAAGAAATGTGTTTGTGTTCCAGTTTGCCTTTCCAATGGAATCCGCAAGAGGATTTTGCTTGGCAGAAGAAGAACCCCCAGTCATAGTTATAAATTCTAAGGATGATATTCGGGCAAGGATATTTACCTTATTCCATGAATATGCCCATGTAATCTTGGGAATTTCAGAGATTTATTCAGAAGAAATGAATAACATTCATGTAGAAAATTGGTGTAATACTTTTGCGGGCGAGTTTCTGATCCCCCAAAAAGCTTTGGAAAAAGATGAAGACTTTTTATCTTTTCTAAGGTCTAAAGACCCAGGGCTATTAGAGAAGCTTTCTAACAGGTTCAAGGTTAGTAAAAGGGCTATACTTACAAGGTTGAAAACTTTAAACCTAATTGGAGAGGATGAGTATAAAAAAGAATTAGCAAAATTAGAAAAACTCTTTCCTACAAGAAAGGAAGGCTACCTTCCACCAGAAAAAAGATGTCTTCAAGAAAAAGGCGAAAAGTTTATATCTATGGTTCTGGAAAGTAAGGAAAGGGGGATAATCACAACGCATGATTTAGTTGAATATCTATCTATAAACCTAAAGCACTTAGAGAAGCTCTCTAATTTGGTTTCAAAGTAGGAAATGCGTATATATATCATAGATACGAGTTCATTGATTGAGATGAAGGATAAATATCCTATAGATATATTCCCAACAATATGGGAGAAGATGGAAGAACTTTATAAAAACAATAGATTAATTGCCCCACTCGAAGTAAAGAAAGAAATAAGAGACGATGAGCTAAAAAATTGGATAAGAAACAAAAAGGATATGTTTATATCTCCAGATGATATTCAGTTAGAAAAAGTCAAGGATATTTTAGATAAATTTCCCTCTTTGGTTAAGTCAGAAAAACCGCAACCCGAAGAAGCAGACCCATGGCTAATAGCACTTGCTATTAGAAAAAAAGAAGAAGCAGGTATTTTCAGCAAAGATTACATTATAGTCACAGAAGAATCAAGAAGAAAACCAAAAAAATTACCTGCAGTAGCCAATCATTATGGTATTGAGTGCATAAACCTTATAGAGCTTTTTAGAAAGGAAGGTTGGAGGTTTTAAAGGGATTTTTAAATTGCGGGGGCGGGATTTGAACCCGCGACCTTCGGGTTATGAGCCCGACGAGCTACCAGGCTGCTCCACCCCGCGTAGCCAATAAAATATTATATTCTCAAATTTCTACCAAGTCAAGGGGAATCTCCGACAAGGGCTTTCCAATGCCATCTTCTACAACCACAATATTTTCAAGCCTTACTCCAAACTGGCCTCCTATGTATATACCGGGCTCTATGGTAAAGACCATACCCTCTTCTATCTTAACCTCTTTGTCCACACCCTTGTAATACACCCTTGGGAATTCATGGATCTCTATGCCCACACCATGACCGGTGGAATGAACAAAAAACTTGCCAAAGCCCTTTTTCCTTATGTATTCCCTTGCTATTCTGTCTATCTCCCCTATTTTCCTACCAACCCTTACGCCCTCAAGGGCATAAAGGTGAGCATCCCTTACCACCTGATAGACCCTTTTAAACTCCTCCTTTGCCCTCCCTATGTACAAAGTGCGAGTAAAGTCGGTGCAATAGCCTTTCCACAGCAACCCCATGTCTATCAAAAGAGCTTCTCCATGTTTCACAGGTCTATTGGAAGTTTCCCAGTGGGGTATGGCGGAAGCTTTTCCACTTGCCACTATGGTGGGAAAACTCTCCCCAAAAGCTCCCACTTTGAAAAACTCCTCCACTATCATAGCCCTAACTTCCAACTCCCTAAGTCCAGCTTTTAACCTTGGAAGTAGGCTTTTGTAAACCTTATCACTTTGCCTTACCCCTTCTTTCATTATGCTTATCTCCTCGGGATCCTTTATTGCCCTCATATGCTTCAAAAAGTTGGGCTTTCCTACCCACCTAAAGCCACCCCTTAGTCTTTTTCTAAACTCACAGCTTATTCTATCCTCCTCATAGCCCACCGCCTTGGCTTTCATATCCCTTAGCACCTCATAGACTCTTTTCAATCCTCCCTCCAGCAAAACCACCTTCCAATCCTTCAAATGCTGCTTTGCCTTTTCAAAGTATCGCCCGTCGGTTAAAAGAATATAGGAGTCTTTGCTTACAACCACGTAGGCATTGCTTGACCTAAAACCCGAAAGGTAAAAAACGTTTGCCTGCGATGTGAAAAGAAAAGCATCTAAGTTGTGCTTTTCTAAAAGCTTTTGAACCTTTTCTATCCTTTTCTTCATAGCCTACCCTCAAGCATGTTTCTGTATTTATTTACAGTCCTTCTTGCTATGTTTATTCCCCTTCTTTGCAACATTTCGGAAAGTTCTTTATCGGACTTTCCTTTGCCTTCTGCTTCCAATATCTCCTTTAATGCCCTTAAAATCTGCTCTTTGCTATAATCTTCCTTTGTGTTCCTTTGAAAGAAAAGCCTAAGGGGGTATATGCCTGTGGGTGTTTTTGCATACTTCCTGCTTACAAGCCTGCTAAGGGTGGATACGCTAACGCCCGCCTTTTGTGCCACTTGGCTTAGGGTCAAGGTCTTTAAAGGACCCTTTCCAAGCAGAAAATCCTCCTGCCTTTCCACTATCGTATCCCCCACAACCCTCAAAACCCTTCTTCTCAACTCAAGGATAAAGGCAAGCTTTTTATCTTCAACATCCCAAAAGTCATCCATAATAAAAACATACCATTGGTGATTGTCGTACTCAAAAAGTACATCCACTTTTCCACCTTTATAAAGGGCTGCCTCTCCCTCAAAGGGGCTAAGCTTTAAAGTGGAAAGTACTTCCCTTGCCCTTTGGCTTTTACTTTTACCTTTTAACAGTTCCCTTATCTCCTTAAAAAGGTCTTCGTCCTTGCCATAAAACTCTTCCACTTGCAAAAGTAAAAACTCCTCAAGGCTTTTGCAGGCAACCCCCAAGGGCTCTATCTCCCTTTTTATAAAATCCCTTATATCCTCTACATAGTCTTGGCTAACTCCGTAGGCTTGTGCTATGGCTTTTGTATCCCCTACAAAAAAGCCCCTATGGTCAAGATGGTCTATTATCTCATAGGCTATATCCAAATCCAAGCCGTCAAACTCATATCTTACCTGCTCTTTTACCTTTTCCAGCTCGCTTTGAACATAAACACCTTGGGGCTCCTTGTAATCCTCTTGGAACCATCGGGGCTTTGCCCGAAAGGCAATCTTTACATCATGCTTTGTCTCTATTTCCTGCAAAAGCTCCTCCGTGGTCTTTGTTAAAAGCTCCAGGGCGCCCTCTATCCTTAACAAAAGGTTCGGCTTTAACTTCAAGTCTGTTTGAACTTTAACCTTTCTCAAGGCTTCTCCTCCTCTTTGGAGGTTATAAAAACGCCCACTATTCTATTGCCTTCCATCTTATCCACCACAAATTTAAAGCCGTCATAAAGAAATTGGTCTCCCTCTTCGGGCACTTTGGAAAGCATAGCCATTACAAAGCCCCCTACCGTGTCGTACTCATAGTCCTCGGGCAAGCCAAAGCCCACTTCCTTTGCCACTCTTTCTATATCCGCCCAGCCATTCACCAAATAGGCATTCTTTGAAACCTTTAATATATCTTCCTCCCAGCTTTCCTTGAACTCACCAAAGAGATACTTCATTATGTCATAAAGGCTTACAAGGCCCGAAAGCTCTCCATGCTCGCCCACCACCAAAGCCATCTGAACCCCCTTCTCCTTCATCTCCCTTGTAAGAGCCTTTACCTTTAATATCTCTGGCACAAAAAGGGCGGGCTTTTTGAAATCTCCCAACCTTTTCTTAAGATTTTCTTGGGTAGGTACTACCTCCTTTACATATAAGATCCCCACAACGTTGTCGGTGTTTTCCCGATAGAGGGGCACTTTGCTATACTTTTTTTCTATTATCTTTTCTAAGGCTTCCTCCAAGGTGATATCCTCTGGTAAAAGGAACATATCGGGCTTTGGAGTCATTATTTCCTTTACTGTAATATCCTCCAAGCTCACAGCCCTTTCTACGGCTTCCATATCTTTCACATCAAAGTACCCAAAGGCTGCACCCAGTTCCAAAAGCTCCATAAAGCTTTCCCTTTGGGGCTTTTCCTTTTCCTCAATCTTTATCATATCTATAAGCCTATCCACTGGCATAGTTAGGAGTTTTCTTGCTGGGTACATAAGCCTGTGTATCAGGATAAAGGGTATGTAATAGATGGGGGCAAGCCTTGTGGTAAAGGGCAAAACTAAGTTTTTGGGCAAGACCTCGCCAAAGACAAAGATAAGGGCGCTGGAAAAGACTACCGCCAAAGCAGCCCCCTTGGAACCAAAGCTTTCCACAAAGAGCTTTGTGCCGTAGGAGGATATAAGGATATTTACAAGCTCGTTTCCCAACAGGATTGTAAGGAGTACCTCTCTGGGCTTTGAAAGAAGAATCAATAGGGCAGAGTAAACCCTTTTATTCTCTCTTAGCTTTAGTATATACCTGTTTGCACCAAAAAGGACTACCTCCGAGGAGCTAAAAAATCCCGAAAGGAAAAGGAGAAAGGTAAAGATCAAGACCTCAGTATAGATTGCAGGAGACAAGCCTTCCATCTATTGATACCTCCTTGACCTCCTTCTCACACTCTTTAAGTCGGTAGGCGCACATGGGGAAAAAGGGACAAGGGCTTTCTTCTTCCCCTTGAGAATAATCTTTAAACTCCCTTTTTCTTTGGGAGGGATGCCTTACGGGCATGGTTTCTAAAAGGTATTGGGTGTAGGGATGCTTGGGATTTTTTAAAACCTCTTGAACCTTTCCCATCTCCACCAGCTTGCCCTTGTAGAGAACTCCCACCCTATGGGCAATCCTCTCTACAGCCCTTAGGTCGTGGGTTATAAGTAGAGTGCTTATACCCTCCTCTCTTAGCCTTAGGAAAAGGTCTAATATGCCCGCCCTGTAGCTCATATCCAAAGAAGAGGTAGGCTCATCCGCCACTATTAACTTTGGCTTTAAAACTATAGCCCTTGCTATGGCAACCCTTTGCCTTTGGCCGCCCGAAAGGTTTTCGGGTTTTCTTTCCAAAAACTCCTCTCCAAGCCCGGCTTTTTCAAGAGCCTTTATAACCTCTTCCTTTCTGTTTTCTACACCATGCACCAAAAGGGGCTCTTCCACTATTTGCTTTACCTTCATGCCTGGGTTCAGGGAGTTCCTTGGGTCCTGAAAGATGGCAGATACTTGCTTGGTGTATTCTTTACCTAAGGAGTATATTCCCTTACCTTCAAAGAAGACTTCCCCCTTGTCGGGCTTTTCAAGCCTTAGTATGATCTTGCCTATGGTGCTTTTACCAGATCCCGATTCGCCCACCAAAGAAAAGATTTCCCCATAACCTATGGAAAAGCTAACCTCCTTTACAGCCCTTATGGTCCTTTTCTTAAATAAACCAAAGGTAAAGGATTTGGAAACCTTTTCCAACCTAAGGAGCTCTTCCTTCATATAGTTCTGGAAAACCTTTTTTCTTTTGCAGTTTTTATATACTGGTCAAAGACCATGGCTATGTTTCTTATGAGAAGCCTACCTTCTGGAAGAACCCTTATAGATCTATCTTCTATCTTCAAAAGCCCGTCCCTTTCCATATCCTTTAGCTCTTCAAGCTCCCAAGAGAAATGCTCATCAAAATCTATGCCAAACATCCCTTCTATCTTCTCAAAGGAACATTGAAAATTACACATAAGGTCCATTATAACCTCACGCCTTATTATATCCTCTTGGTTAAGGATATAGCCCCGCATTATGGGAAGCTTTCCTTCATCCAAAGCAAGATAATACTCCCTTATGGTCTTGTAGTTTTGAAAATAGCCATCGTACAACATTCCAATAGAGGTTGCCCCTATGCCTATTAAATCTACTCCCTTTTTGGTGGTATAGCCCTGAAAGTTTCTCCAAAGAGTGCCCTCTCTTTGAGCTTGCGCCAATTCATCTTCAGGCTTGGCAAAGTGGTCCATGCCTATAAAAACATAGCCCCTTCTTTGAAAGATATCTATGGTCATCTCCAAGATGGTTAGCTTGTCCTCGGGTGGTGGCAAGGTGGATGGGTCTATTTTTCTTTGCAAGGGCTTTAACCATGGCACATAGGCAAAGTTGAACACAGCAACCCTATCAGGGTCCAAATCTATGGTCTTTTCTATGGTTTTTCTAAACTTCTCTGGGTTTTGGTAGGGTAAGCCGTAGATTAGGTCTATGTTTATACTCTTAAAGCCCAAACTTCTTAGCTCCTTCATCACCCTTTGCATAAGCCCATAATCTTGCACTCGGTTTATAGCCCTTTGGACTTCGGGGTCAAGGTCTTGAAGTCCCATACTCACACGGTTAAAGCCCACCTCCCTTAAGGTCTCCAACTGTCCCTCCGATAGATACCTTGGGTCTATCTCAACGCTTATCTCCGCATCCTCTTGTATGTTAAAAACCTCCCTTATCCTTGCAAAGAACTCTCTTATTTCTTCATTGGTAAGGAAGTTGGGAGTGCCACCACCCCAGTGGAGCTGCACCACCTGCCTGGAAGTGTCCAAATACTCCCTTAGAAGGTCCATCTCCTTATAGACATAGTCCAAGTATCTTCTTGCTACATCCTTCCTGTGGGATATGATCACATTACATCCACAAAACCAACAGGCGCTTTCACAAAAGGGTATATGAAAGTACAGAGAAAGGGGCTTGCCTTTTAGATTGCTCTCTATGAGTTTTTCCTTGCATTCTTTTTCTCCTACACCCTGATGGAATTCCGTCGCCGGCGGGTAGCTTGTGTATCTTGGACCGGGTTTGTCGTACTTTTTTATAAGGTCTTTGTTAAAGATGGTTTTCATAAGGATTAAATATAATACCTTTTTCAGGGCGTTTCAAAAATAGCCCTCTCACAGGACCACCAACCCTGCTCCCTGCAGCAGGAGCTCGGGTCTCCCCACAAGCCCCAAAAGAGTTTCTCCTTTAGGACAGTACCTTAAGGACTTGCCAAGGATAAGCATATCTATAAGCAAAGAACCATCTTTTTAGTAGGGCTAAATCTTTGTTGCTAAGTAAGATAAGTTTAGAACAGATGGTTATTTTGCCCATCTTTTAGGATTTTGGCACAGGGGTATATTTAATGGCTTTTTTGACACACCCTCTAACCTGTGGAGCCAAAGCCCCCCTCAGACCTTTCTGTGGAGCTAAGCTCTTCCACCTCTTCCAATTGGACCTTTATCACAGGAACTATCACCATCTGAGCAATTCTATCTGCGCGGTTTATAACAAAGTTTTCAGACCCAAGGTTTATAAGGATAACCTTTATCTCTCCCCTATAGTCGGCGTCTATGGTGCCCGGTGTGTTTAAAAGGGTTATACCATGCCTTATAGCCAACCCACTCCTTGGCCTTATCTGGGCTTCAAAGCCCGGGGGTATTTCAAGGGCTATGCCCGTGGGCACAAGTACCCTTTCCATGGGCTTTATAACAAGGGGCTTTTCCACAGCTGCCAGAAGGTCCATACCCGAAGAGTGCTCCGTGGCATAAAAGGGCAAAGGCAAGTCCTTTGCGTGGGGAAGTCTTTTTATCTTTATCCTCATGCCTTCTCCCAAGCCGGCGGTGGGATTTGAACCCACGGCCTAGGCATTACGAGTGCCTCGCTCTGCCCCTGAGCTACGCCGGCTTTTCTATTCCAATGTT
>CALIUI010000038.1 GCA_938048815.1 uncultured Aquificaceae bacterium
TCAAAAAGGGCAAGAAAGAAAAAGGGAATGCTTACCTTTGAGATATAGAACATGGCTTATCCTATTACAAAGGCAAGCACCACCATGTCCTCAAGGGCTACAAAGCCGTGAGGTTCCATAGGCTCATAGATCAAAGCCTCCCCACTTTTTAGTCTTTCTCTGTTCTCTTCACTTCCCACGAAAAACTCACCCTCACCCTTCAAAACAAGAGTTATAACCTTGTATGGGGAAGTATGGAGGGCTATCCTCTGCCCAGCCCTTAGGTGAAAGGCTATAACTTTTAAGCTTTCCTTTGCATAAAGCCCCTTCTTTACAGGCATAAAATCTGAAAAATCTCCTTTTAGCTTCAACACTTCTGCCATTTTCAACCTCCAAATCTTAGTCTTGCCGCTAAATAAACCACAAAAATACTCAGGAAAAGATTTATAAATCCCAAAAGCCTTGCCATATTCCTATAAAAGTTTGAATGAACAGCCCTTGGTCCAAAGTATAAATCATGGGTTAAGGATACGATGAATATAATGAAAAATACACCTATCTTATGAAGCAGGGTTTTTGTGTATGCGCTTGACAAGTCAAAAAGACCAGAAAGACCCACAATATTGTAAGCGTTTATAATACCCGTGATAAAAAGAACCATAAGAGAGATAAAAGTTCCGTAAAGGCTAAAGCGTTTGCCCACTTCCTGAAAGATCTGGTCTCTTATGGGCAACTTCCTTACAAAGGGGGATACAACCACCACCAAAAAGAGCATACCCCCAATCCACAAGGAAGCAAAGATAAGATGTAAAAACAGCACAAGTTCTTTCATAGTAAATACTTACTTATATTATAGCACAAAAAATAAAAGCCCCCAAAAGGGGGCTTGGTATTAGTCAAGCTCTGGCATCTCTGGTGTGGGTGCCTTTTCCTTCTTTTCTTCTGGGATCTCTGCCACAAGGGCTTCTGCAGTTAGCATGGTTCCCGCAACGGATGCGGCGTTTTGGATGGCGGTCCTTACCACCTTAGTTGGGTCAATTATTCCCGCTTCTATCATATCCTTATACTCACCGGTGGCGGCGTCAAAGCCCCAAGACCTACCCTTTTCTTTTCCAAGCTGTATTACCTTCTCAAGGATCACATAGCCCTCAAAGCCTGCGTTGGCGGCTATCTGTCTTAGAGGAGTCCTGCAAGCCTTCTTAACAATATCAACGCCTATCTGCTGGTCGTGGTTATTCACCTTTAGGTCTTCAAGGGTTTCTGAGGCTCTTACCAAAGCCACACCACCACCTGGAACTATGCCTTCTTCCACTGCGGCTTTGGTAGCATGGACTGCGTCCTCTACCCTTGCCTTTTTCTCTTTTAGTTCCGCCTCTGTGGCAGCACCAACCCTTATGATGGCAACGCCACCAGAAAGCTTTGCAAGTCTTTCTTGAAGCTTTTCTCTGTCATAGTCGGATGTGGTCTCCACGATTTGCTTCTTTATCTGTTCTATCCTTGCTTGGATGTTTTCCTTTGAGCCCTTACCACCTACTATGGTGGTGTTATCCTTATCCACTATAACCTTGTCAGCCCTACCCAGCATATCAAGGGTTACGCTTTCAAGCTTTATACCAAGCTCTTCTGTTATGGCGGTTCCTCCCGTTAGTATGGCTATATCCTGTAGGTAATCCTTTCTCCTTTGACCAAAGCCGGGAGCCTTTACCGCACATGCTCTTATAACACCCTTTATGTGGTTTACCACGAGGGTTGCCAAGGCTTCCGCCTCTACGTCTTCCGCTATTATGAGTATAGGTCTTCCAGATCTTACCACCTGCTCAAGCAATGGAAGCATGTCCTTTACATTGGAGACCTTTTTCTCATAGATGAGTATAAAGGGATCTTCCAAAACAGCTTCCATCTTGTCGGGGTTGGTTACAAAGTAAGGAGAAAGGTATCCCCTATCAAACTGCATACCTTGAACTGTTTCAAGGGTGGTTTGAGCGGATTTGGATTCTTCCACAGTTATAACGCCATCCTTTCCAACGGCTTCCATCGCATCCGCTATTATCTTACCTATCTCTGGGTCGTTGTTGGCGGATATGGTAGCTACCTGTTCAATCTCCTTCCTGCCGCTTACCTGTATAGATTGAGACTTTATACTTTCCACAACCCTTTCTACCGCCTTGTCTATACCCCTCTTTATATCCATGGGGTTTGCACCAGAAGCTATCGCCTTTAGACCTTCTGTGAATATGGCTTGAGCCAAAACGGTGGCGGTTGTGGTACCATCACCAGCCACGTCTGCGGTCTTGGAGGCTACTTCCTTTACAAGCTGGGCTCCCATGTTTTCATAGGGATCTTTTAGCTCTATCTCCTTGGCAACGGTCACACCGTCTTTGGTCACCAAGGGTGTACCCCATTTTTTCTCAATGATCACCTCTCTACCCTTGGGACCAAGGGTGACCTTTACCGCATTGGCAAGCTTATCTACGCCAGCTTTTAACCTTGCCCTTGCGTCTTCTCCATAGATAACCTTCTTTGCCGCCATCTTACCACCTCCTTTTAAAGATTTTTTACTCAATTATTGCAAGGACTTCATCCTCTGACATGATCAAATACTTTTCTCCATCAAGCTCCACCTCTGTGCCCGCATACTTGTTGAATACCACCTTGTCTCCGGGCTTTACCTTTGGTGAAACTTGCTGACCGTTCTGGAGAAGCTTGCCTTCCCCAACCGCTATAACTTCACCGATTTGGGGCTTTTCCTTTGCAGTATCCGGTATGATTATCCCAGAAGCAGTCCTTTGTTCCTGCTCCTCAAACCTTTTAACCACTATCTTATCGTATAGGGGTCTTAGCTTTGCCATGTTTTCACCTCCTTTGGAGTTTTTTACAGATAGATATTATATTAACATCCCTGTGGTTTGTCAAGAGGGTTTTATAAAAATTTTAGTGTATTGAATTAAGATTTTCTTAGTGCGATTGGTGTATATGCGCAGGGCTTAGGGAGAAGGTTTTAAATAATTTCAAAAAAAACTACGTGAGAGATCCGTTTTTCGTAGGAATATATATAATAGGCCCGGGGCAACTCGTGCGTTATTTATACAGGTTAAAAAAATTTTTTGTAGTAGCGGTTCAAGAATTGCCCGAGGCTGTGTCAAAAATCCCAAGAGAAAACACCGACCTTTTAGGATTAGAAAAATATAACCATATATCAAGCCTTGCAACCTTCCCATATGTCCTTGTATCTTTGAGCCCTTTCATCTGCCCTAACCATCTTCCTCATTGTACCGCCAGCTATACACACAGGCTCATATCCCAGCTTTTCTAACTCTTCAAGCAAACTTGCTCTCTGTCCATATAACCTACTATCCACACACTACCACACTGCCAATAACCTAACGCCATAGGCGATTGCATACAGCATAGGGGCAAGGTCTATGGGCTTTTAGCTACCATAATGGAACAGGTTAAGGTATGCTCCAAGAATATCCTTTATGGAAACGTAGAAAGATACAAGGGCTCTCTGAACTACGCCCTCTTAAAGGTGGCTGGATTAAAGCTTATGTCTGTGGGTGAGATAGGGGAGAGGGAAGGGGATGAGGTTATCCTCTTTAAAGATAACACCAGATACCGTAAGGCTATCATAAGGGATGGTAAGCTTGTGGGTGCAATACTTATGGGGGACTTGGCTGGAAGCAACAACATCCTGGAGCTTATCAAAAGTGGAAGGAGTGTGGAAAACATAAAACCCCATTTTCTCATAAAAGACCTTATAAAGGAGGGGTTTGATACCTCTTTAAAGCCGGAGGATATGGTGTGCAACTGTAATGCCGTATCCTATGAAAGGATACTTGAAGCTATCAAAGGGGGCGTAAAAACCCTTGAAGACTTACAAAGACTAACAAGGGCAGGGACGTCCTGCGGAGGATGTACAAACCTTTTAGAAGCCCTGTTAAAGGAGCATGTAAAAATAAGACCGGCAAAGGTAAACAAGGTGGAAGAGTACAAGAAGGCTAAACATCCCTTTGAAGTCAACTTGATAAAAAGCCTTGAAAAATGGGCAGAGGTTGGAGATTGGCAAGGGATACCGGAAGAGGACAGGGAGTATGGCCTTAAGTGGTATGGCATTTTTTACAGAAAAGCCACGCCCGGCTACTTTATGGTTAGGATAAGGATAACCCGTGGAAAGCTAAACGCAGACCACGCCAAGGTTATAGCTCACCTTTCCAAAAAGTTTGGAAGAAACCATATAGACCTTACCTCAAGGGAACAGATACAGCTAAGATGGATAGAGTTAAAGGACCTTCCCGAGGTGATATCCGCCATAGAGAAGGTGGGGCTTACCACACTACAAACGGGCATGGACAACGTAAGGAACATAACGGGAGATCCCCTCTCGGGCCTTTCGGAGGATTCCATAATAGACACTGTTCCAATAAGTAGGAGGATCGTGGAAATATTCCTTGGTAAGAAACAGTACGCAGACCTACCAAGGAAGTTTAACATGGGCTTGGTGGGTTCAAAGAGGGACAGTATAAACTGCAGATATAACGACCTATGCTTTTACTTGGCAAAGAAGGGAAGCCTTTATGGTTTTAACGTATATGCAGGCGGTAAGATAGGCTCCGGTGGTCCTGTGGAAGCTCTTGACTTGGATGTTTTTGTACTGCCTTATGAATCTGTGGATATAACAAAAGCTGTGCTTGAAATCTACTCGGATATGGGTAATAGGGAGGACAGAAGCAAAAACAGGCTTTACTTTCTCATAGAGGAGCTGGGAAGGGAGGGCTTTAGAAGCGAGATAGAGAGAAGGCTCCTGAGAAACCTATGGAGAAGGGGAGAGGACTTGGTAGAGTACAAGGGGGAAAGGGAAGGTATAATCAAACAGAAAAATGGCCTTTACGCCATACCCTTGATAGTGCCAGCGGGCAACTTTACGGGGGAAGACCTGGAAAGGTTGGCATATCTATCAAAGGTCTATGGAAGCGGTGAGATAAGGCTCTCTGTTTATCAAAACCTGTACCTTGTAAACATCCCAGAGGAGCACCTTGAAAGGATACTTTCCGACCCTCTGTTTAATAAATATCCAACCTCTGCCTCTCCTTACCTCACTGGGCTTATAGCCTGCCAAGGTAGTAAAACCTGTGCCTTTGGGGTTATTGAAAACAAAACAGATGCCTTAAAGCTCTCGGAATATCTCTCTCAAAGGCTTCCCTCTGTGGAATCTGTGCGTTTGCATTGGTCTGGTTGCGCGAAGGGGTGTGGACAGCATGGCGCAGGAGATATAGGCTTTGTGGGTACAAAGATTAAGGTAAATGGAGAGGTAAAGCTTGCGGTAGATGTATTCTTAAAGGATAAAAAGCTTTACACCATACCCCTTGATAGCTTGGAGGGCAAAATAGAGGAGTTGGTGCTTAGCCTACTCAGAGATCGGGTTTAATATATAATCTATGAAGCTTCTTTCTCCCGCAAAGATAAACCTTGGGCTTTGGCTTTTGGGTAAAAGGCAAGATGGATACCACGAACTATTTACCATATACCAAGCCATAGACCTCTTTGACGAAATTTTCATAGAGGATGGAGCTTTGTATGTAGAAACAAGCTCGGGCATTCCCATGGAGGAAAACCTTGTCTATAGGGCTATAAAACTTATGGAGAGAAGGCTTGGCAAAGAGATAAACTTCCGCATATACATACAGAAAAACATTCCCGAGGGTGCAGGATTGGGAGGTGGCTCCTCCAACGTGGCAAGGGTTATGATAGCTATAAACGAGCTTTTGGGTATGCCCTTCGAAGAGAAAGATTTAAAAGAGATGGCAAGCCTTGTATCTTCCGATGCTCCCTTTTTCTTTCTTGGAGGCTCTGCCATAGGAAGGGGTAGAGGGGAGATCTTGGAGAAGATAGAATTACCAAAGAGAGTTTTTACCCTCATATACCCTGGGGTGAAGGTTTCCACACGGTACGTTTATAGTAGGGTAAAGCTATTGACAGAAAGGCTGCCGAGTGATAAAATAATAGATTGCTTAAAGGCTGGAGACTTTAGCCCCTTGGAGAACAAGCTTGGTGAGTTGGCTGGAGAGCTTTACCCAGAGGTGGGTGAAGTTCTAAGGTTTTTGAGAAGTTTGAGGCTAAAGGCTTTGGTAAGCGGAAGCGGCTCCAGCGTGTTTTATATAGGTGAGCCCCTTCCAGAGGTTGAGCTGGCTTGCAAGGCCAAAGGCTGGAGGCTTTACAGAGTGGAAAGCTATGGGGTGTAGCTCAACTGGCAGAGCACCGGACTTTGGATCCGGGGGCTCCTGGTTCGAATCCAGGCACCCCAGCTTTCTCTTTCAAAAGGAGTGAGATATGTATGGTTCCATAAAACTTCTTACGGGTACAAGCAATCCAAAACTGGCGCAGGAGGTATCCGAGTATCTTGGTATGCCCCTCTCCGATGCCATAGTGGGTAGGTTTAGCGATGGAGAGGTAAGGGTCAAGATAAATGAGTCTATGAGGGGTGAAGATGTCTTTGTTATACAGTCTTTAAGCCATCCTGTAAACGACAGTATAATGGAACTTTTGCTTATGCTTGACGCCCTAAAAAGGGCTTCGGCAGGTAGGATCACTGCAGTAATTCCCTACTACGCTTACGCAAGACAGGATAGAAAGGACAAACCGAGGGTTCCCATAAGCGCCAGGCTTTTGGCAGACCTTATAACGGTGGCTGGAGCCCAAAGGATCATCATAGTGGACCTTCATTCCCCTCAGATACAGGGCTTTTTCAACATACCGGTAGATAACCTTTATGCCCTTAACGTTTTGTATGATTATGTGAAGGAAAAGGTGGACCAAAACACTGTAGTGGTTTCTCCCGACGCCGGCGGTGTGGAAAGGGCAAGGATATTGGCAAACAAGCTAAGCTGTGGCATAGCCATAATATACAAAAGAAGACCAGAGCCCAACGTGGCGGAGGTGCTTGACCTAATAGGAGACGTGAAGGATAAAACTGCCATCATAGTGGATGATATCATAGATACCGCTGGCACTGTGGTTGTTGCAACCCACATGCTTCTTTCAAAGGGAGCAAAGAGGGTAATGGTCTGCGCCACCCATGGAATATTCTCCGGTCCTGCCATAGACCGCCTTAGAGAAGCTCCCCTTGAGGAGGTTATAACCACCAACACCTTACCTATGGAAAACCGCACCTTTGAAAAATTAAGGGTTGTATCCATAGCCCCCTTAATAGCTGAGGCTATAAAAAGAGCCCATGAGGGTGAGTCTATAAGTTCCTTGTTTATATAAAGGAGGTAAAGATGAAAAAGGTTCAAGTTAAGCTAATACCAAGGAGCCCTGGAAGAAAAAGTGAGATAAAAAGGCTTAGAAGAGAGGGCTACATACCAGTGGAGATATACGGCAAGGGCGTGGAAAACCTTCATGCCCTTATGAGCCTCAAAGATCTCTCCTCTTTCCCTCAGGGGGAAACCTTCCTTATAGAGGCGCAGATAGAGGGAGAAAAAAGGCTGTGCCTTTTGAAGGAGGTGCAAGTAGGTTGGCTTGGCGACAATCCTATCCACATAGACCTTCAGGATATAACCTACACCCAAGAGCTTGAGATGGAGGTACCTATTGAGTTTGTGGGTACTCCGGTAGGCGTTGGGCTTGGTGGTACCTTTGAACCTTTGATGCACAGCCTTACCATAAAGGCAAAAGTGGATAGGCTACCCGAGAAGATAGTAGTGGATGTGAGCAGCCTTGGGCTTGGTGATGCTCTCCACGTGAGGGATATAGTGCCACCAGAAGGTTGTATAATAATGGATTCACCAGAAGAAACAGTGGCGGTAGTCCTTGAGCCCGAGTCCGAAGGAGAAACACCCTCTGAATGATAAGGCTTCTGGTAGGCTTGGGCAATCCCGGCAAAAGCTACGAAAAAACCCGACACAACGTTGGCTTTATGGCAGTAGATGAGGTTTTAAAAAAACTGAGGCTGCAAAAATACACCCAAGAATGCCTTTCTCATCTTTACAAAACTAGAATACAAGATAGAGAGGTACTCATAGCCAAGCCTCAAACCTACATGAACAACTCGGGGCTTGCAGTTTTAAATTTGCTTGAGGAGTACGAAATATCACCGCAAGAGATGCTGGTAGTCTATGACGATCTTGACCTTCCCCTTGGAAGGCTTAGGCTTAGGATGGAGGGCAGCAGCGGGGGCCACCATGGTATAGAATCCATAATAAGGGAGATAAAAACAGATAAGTTCCCCAGGCTAAAAATTGGAATAGGAAGGCCAAAGGATAAGAATAAGGTGGTGGAGTATGTATTATCTCCCTTTAGCAAGGAGGAGGAAGAGATACTATACAGGGTTTTAAACAGGGCAGGAGAGTGCCTTGTAAGGTGTTTGGAGCTTGGTGTGGAAAGCAGCATGAACTTCTGCAATGTACAAGTCATAGAATAAAGGAGGTACGCCATGGATATAAGCAGGATCCCAGCGGGCAAAAACCCCCCACAAGACATCTACGTGGTGGTGGAAATACCCCAAGACAGTCCCATAAAGTACGAGCTTGACAAGGAAAGCGGAGCCATCTTTGTGGATAGGTTCCTCTTTACGGCAATGCATTACCCCTTCAACTACGGCTTTGTACCCCAGACCCTTGCAGAGGACGGAGACCCAGTGGATGTGCTTGTTATATCAAGGTATCCCGTGGTACCCGGTAGTGTTATAAGATGCAGACCCATAGGCGCCCTTCAGATGAGGGACGAGGAGGGAATAGATACGAAACTTTTGGCGGTGCCCCACAGCAAGTTAGATTTAGCCTACGAGGGAATAAAGTCCTACGAAGACCTTCCAAAGATCCTTTTGGATAGGATAAGACACTTCTTTGAACATTACAAGGAATTAGAGCCAGGAAAGTGGGTAAAGGTGGAGGAGTTCAAAGGCGTGGAGTTTGCCTACGAGGAGATAAGGAAGGGAATAGAAAATTATAAAAGGTAATTGAGTTATCCATTGCGCAGGCATATTTGCCTTTGATAAACTAATGAGCTCCTACGCATTAAACCATAAACCGCCCAGTTTTTTATGGAGGTGATCGGTGAGCTATCCCCACATTTGGCATAAGGGGTTTAAATAATTTAAAAATACACGTTGGGTAAGAAATTAGGTATCATCAAACTTTAGTTGGAAATATTAATCTGAGGCTTTTAGAAGGCGTTCTTATGCCCTCTTCCGTAGGACATGATAGGCTCTATATACTTTCTGAGGGCTCTGGGAGGTATATCTTTAGCCAAAGATTTGGAAGGTTAAAAGCTCCAGTTAGTTTTTACGTAAGCATGGCTGAGCTTTTCGGCTTTTTGCCAGAAGGTAAGGTAGTCATGTATGAGATATCCTTTGGAAAGGAAGATGAACAAGAAGGCCAAACCATAGACCTGAGGCCCATGGAACACAGATATAGGCATCCTTTGATTATTGAGAAGTTTTCATCCTTAGAAAAGGGAGAAAACTTTTTTATCATCAACGACCACGACCCTCTCCCTCTTTACTTTCAAATGAGTATGCTTTTTCCCAAGAAAGTGGGATGGGAATATGTAGCATGTGAAGGGGATCTTTGGAAAGTAAGAATAAGGAGGTTATGACATGAGAAAAATAGGACTTATCACCGCTCTATTTCTTGGTTTTGGAATTGCCCATGAGCATTCAGAGGAGAGTGATCTAACTCTTAAGCAAGTGATGCAGATGGTAAATCAATCGGCGTTAAAGATGCTCCAAGGCTTCTTATTAAATAATGATACACTCATTTTGGAAGGGGCAAAGGAAATAGCAAACCATCCTGTACCAAAAGGTGGACCATTAAGATACATAGATCCAGCAAAAAGGGAAGAATTTATAAAAATTATGCCCACTTATGAGAAGCAAGTGCATGGTAATGCAAAGGAGGTAATCAGGTTTATAAGGGAGGGAAAGAGAAACGAAGCCTTTGAAACATACACCTATATGCTTCAAGGTTGCATATCATGCCATGAGCTTTTTAGAGACCACAAACAGATTGTAAGTAGCCGATAGCCAACCTTTATCACTTGTTAAACTCTCCGCTCTTTTCAGATTCTCCTACTTTGAAATATCCATATCCAAGACAAAGGTTTGCATAGAAATTATTAGGGAACGTCTTTACAGCCCTTTGCCCTGCTTGTATTGCCCTTTGATAGTCTACCGTAGGTCAAGGCACTCCTTGGCCGCATTCTGCCCAAAGGTGGCAGAAGCAAAAACCAAAGAACCAAAAAGGGTGGATAAAAGAAGCTTTTTCATAGCACTATCTTCTTAGCTTATCGCCATAAAAATTATAACCCACAAAAAATACCAAGCGAGTATTTACCTTTTTCCTTTTAAGCCCCCTGTGCTATCTTGGATCAACGCCAAGCAAGAGAAGGATCTGTTTCACATCTTCAGCCTTTGCTTCTGCGCCTATGCTTTTAAAAAGGTTGTAAGCCCTTGTAAGGTAATCCACCGCAAGTTTTTTATCTTCCTTATCTCTGCATAGATAACCTAAAAACTTGTAGCCGTGAGCTTCTCCGTATCTATCTTCTATATTTTGAACTTTTTCCAAACCCCTCGTAAGATACCTTTCTGCAAGCTCGTAGTTTTTGGCTTCTCTGTATATATCGCCAAGGTTTAGATATATACGTGCTACTCCGTGGTGATCTCCCGTCCTTTCTCCAAGCTCAATAGCTTTTTGATAATATTCTATTGCTTTGTCGTAGTCTCCCTTAGCGGAGTATATAGTGGCTATGTTGTTGTAAGTGGTGGCCCTTTCCTTATCATCCTTTGCAAGGTTCAGAGCTTGTTGGTAGCAATCAAGGGCTTTGTGGTAGTCTTTTCTTATATAGTGTATTTCGCCAATGTTATTCAACGCCACCGCTTCGCCCTCTTTATTTCCCAGCTCTCTACTTATAGCCAAGTCTCTATTGTAGTAATACAAAGCAGAGTCAAGATCGCCCATACTATTCAACACTTGTCCCAATAGATTGTATATAGTGCTTAACTCTTTCTTATCGCTCGTTAAGTTTTCTGCCCTTTTTAGATACTCCACAGCAAGCTTTAGGTCTCCAAGCTGCAGATAGCTTGCCCCAAGGAAAAAGTTTGCATATGCGCTATTAGGAAACATCTCTACCGCTCTTTGCCCCGCCTCTATTGCTCCTTTGTAGTCCCCTGCATTGAGCAAGTTGATACACTCGTCAATCGCACTTTGTCTAATGGATAAGAGAGGTCTGTCTATACTATCTGGATTGACGCCGAGTTCAAGGAGGATTTCCCTTACATCCCTAACATCAACCAGTACTCCTATGCTTTTAAAAAGGTCATAAGCCCGTGTAAGATAGTCTACCGCAAGCTTTTCTTCTCCCTTGTCTTTGTAGAAAACACCAAGATATCCATAGCCATGGGCTTCTCCGTACTTATCCCCTATCTTTTGAACTCTCTCCAAGCCCTCCGTAAGATACCTTTCTGCAAGCTCATAGTTTTTGACTTCCTTGTAGATATTGCCAAGGTTTAGATATATCCGTGCTATTCCATAATAATCCCCTATTCTCTCTTCAAGTTCAATGGCTTTTTGGTAGCATTCTATCGCTTTATCGTAGTCTCTTTTATCGGAGTATACGTTAGCCATGTTGTTGTATATGGTCGCTTTATTTTTAATATCCTCTGTAAGGTTTAAAAGTTGTTGAAGGTAATCAAGGGCTTTGTCGTAGTCTCTTTTTCTATGGTATATCTCGCCAATGTTATTCAACGCCACCGCTTCGTCCTCCTTATTTCCAAGCTCCCTGCCTATGGCTAATTTCCTGCTGTAGTATTCCAGAGCGGAGTCAAGGTCGCCCATCATGTACAATGCCAAACCCAAGGCATTAAATATGACGCTCAAGTCTTTCTTATCGCTCGTCAAGTTTTCTGCCCTTTTTAGATACTCCACAGCAAGCTTTAGGTCTCCAAGCTGCAGATAGCTTGCCCCAAGGAAAAAGTTTACATCTACACTGTTGGGGAACATCTCTACCGCTCTTCGCCCTGCCTCTATTGCCCCTTTGTAGTCCCCTGCGTTGAGTAAGTTGATGCATTCGTTAATTACGTTCATGACCCACCTCCTTATGTTATTAACATAAAAAAAGTTTAACAAAAAAAATTTGCTTTTGTACAATGAAATGATCCACTGTTTTTCGGTATTTTAGGCTTCCAGGCTGGTTTTTTATAGCAGGCAGGGATGCCTGCACTACCGATAAAAGGGGATTTCTCACAAGGATATTAGAAAGGATAAAGCTATTAGCAAAGGGGGGCGGTAGCTTGTGAGAGGGGCTATTTTTGAAACAACCTGAGAGCATCCAAAATTTCAGCATAAGGATCCTTTTCTGGCTTGTCAGAGTCTTTTTTCTTTTTCACGGCTTAAGCTACTTAGGCTATTGCTGAGAAGATTTCAACAAAAACCACATACGCCTATGCTGCCCCTTTTAAAGGAGAACATCTTAATTAAACTTTATCTTTGGTTTTTTACCCGGCATGTCTTATGTTATATTTTAACTTTATGGAAAGCACTCTTTGGGAAGAAGCACTCGTGGAAGAGGTAATATATTTAATAGCCCATCTTGCCCATGCGGAGCAACATCTTATGGAACTGGAAGGAGAAACAAAGCTTCAGGATCTTGTTATATACATTGATGAACTAAGGAATAGAAGAAAAAGCGTTGGCGATCTACTCTTTTCTATGCTTGAAATCTCAACAGAAGGCGGTGGAGAGTTTAGGAGTAAGGTGGAGAGCCTTTGGTGCGTATTAAAGCATCTTTCTATGGCTTTGGTTCATTGCGATGAATCTGCGGAAAAGGTGATAAGGAGAATGGATTGCGCCTTGGCTAAAGGAGAAGAAGAAACTGCAAAAAAACTAAACGAAAAGCTAAAAGAATTGTACGAACTCCGCCAGTCTTTGAGAAATTCTATAAGAGAGCTCCTTTTTGAAGTTTCAAAGAAGCTCGTAAAGGCACCCGCAGTTAGATGTAGAGAAGATCTTTGCCTTTTGGAAGGAGAGAAGGATGGCTTATAAGGACCTTAGAGATTTCTTAAAAAGGCTTGAAAAGGAAGGAGAGCTCATAAGGATAAAGGAAGAGTTATCCCCCATTCTTGAGATAACGGAGATAACCGACAGAGTATGTAAGATGCCCAAAGGCGGAAAAGCATTACTATTTGAGAAGGTAAAGGACTACTCCATTCCAGTTCTTACAAACCTTTTGGGATCAGAAAGGAGAATAAAAGAGGCCCTTGGCTACGAAAACCTTGAAGATATAGGCTGGAAGCTTTATAAACTTCTAAGGCCAGAGATTCCCCATACTTTTCTTGACAAGTTAAAAAGATTGCCAGAACTCAAAAAGCTAAACGATTCCCTACCAAGGATAGTAAAGGATGGACCTGTGAGGGAAAATATAAAAAGGGAAAAGATAGATATCTTGGAATTTCCCATACTTCAATGCTGGCCGGAAGACGGCGGAAGATATATAACTTTTGGGCAAACTATAACAAAGGATCCAGAAAGTGGTATAAGGAACGTGGGGCTTTATCGTATTCAGGTTTTGTCTCCTACAGAGCTTACCCTTCATTGGCAGATACACAAGGATGGAAACCATCACTACTGGAAGGCAAAAAAGCTTGGCAAAAGGTTAGAAGTAGCCATAGCCATAGGTGGAGATCCAGTACTTTCCTATGTATCCTCCGCTCCACTACCCCCAGAGGTAGATGAATACCTCTTTGCGGGGCTTATAAGGGAAGAGGGCGTGGAGCTTATAAAGGGTATAACCGTTGACCTAGAATATCCAGCCCATGCGGAGATAGTAATAGAGGGCTACGTGGATCCAGAAGAGCCTTTGGTGGATGAAGGACCCTTTGGAGATCATACAGGCTTTTACACGCCCGTTGATAAGTATCCAAAGATGCACATAACTGCTATACTACACAGAAACAATCCCATATACCTTGCCACCATAGTGGGCAAGCCTCCCCAAGAGGACAAATACATAGGCTGGGCTACGGAAAGGATCTTTTTACCCCTTATCAAGTTCAACCTGCCAGAGGTGGCAGATTACCATCTTCCTGCAGAAGGTTGTTTCCATAACTTTTGCTTTGTTTCCATAAAGAAAAGGTATCCAGGGCATGCCTTTAAGGTGGCTTATGCCCTTTTGGGCTTGGGTTTGATGTCTTTGACAAAGCATGTGGTAGTTTTTGACCATGATATAGATGTTCATGACTTTGGGCAAGTATTGTGGGCTTGGGGCAATAACGTAGACCCTTCAAGGGACGTGCTTATTTTAAAGGGTCCTATAGATGTTTTAGACCATAGCACCAACGAGGTAGGCTTTGGTGGAAAGATGATAATAGACGCCACAAGCAAGCGGAAACAAGAAGGCTACATAAGGGAATGGCCAAAGGTCATAGAGATGTCAAAGGAAGTGAAGGAAAGGATTGACAAAATATGGGAAAAGCTGGAAATAAGGTAAAGTCTTACGTAATAAAACAAAGGAAGGGAAGCTATGTTTAAGAAGCTATTTTTAGCTGGTAGTAAGTAGGATAAGTTTAGAGCAGATGGTTATTTTGCCCATCTTTTATGATTTTAGCGTAAAGGCATGCTTAAATGGGATATTTAACACAGCCTCCCACTTCTACTAACAACCCTTTCGCTTTATATAATTTTTAGCTCATTTCCAAGTCAAAACCGCAGAGGTGTTATAGAATTACATGGGCATAGCTTCCCATGGTTATGGTTTTTATGAAAACCCTCACAGTCCTTTTTACAGCCCATCCAAAGCCTTTAATAACTTTTGGGGTTTGGCAGGTAGCAGATCGGTGCCTTTTTCTCCATGGATTCCTTGTTTAACAGTGTAAGGCCTCAAGAACCGCCCAATTTTTTTTATTCCTTTGGGTACTTATGTGGTGCACCCCTGCATACAACCTTTCACTCAACTTTATGATATAAATCATATCACGTTCTTGTTAAATTCATGTTATACTATCATACAGGTTGTACCTTCCTCGTGCGCCTAATGTGCCTCCTTGGGGCCCCGCCCCTTTATTTTAACTTTTCTTTTATGTTAAAATATAGTTTATGGACTGGATAAGGCTTTCCGTAGATTATGGAGTAATAGGTATATTGGTCTTTTTGAGCTTTCTTTCCGTAGGCGTTGCCCTTGAAAGGTATATGTACCTAAAAAGGGTAGATATAAGAGCCTACAGGAGCAAACAAAAAATTGAAATAGACCTAACAAGGGGGCTTTTTATAATAGCCTCCGTGGCTTCCAATGCCCCCTACATTGGACTGTTGGGCACCGTTTTGGGTATAATGCTCACCTTTTACACCATAGGACAAGAGGGACTTGTGGATACAAAAAGGGTTATGGTAGGGCTTGCCTTGGCTTTAAAGGCTACAGCCCTTGGCCTTTTGGTGGCGATCCCTTCCTCTGTTTTATATAACCACCTTCTCAGAAAAATTAAGGAAAAGATAGCCCTTTGGGAGATGGAAAATGGAAGATAAAGAGTTTAACTCCATAAACGTTATACCCTTTGTGGATATCCTTTTGGTGCTATTAACCATTGTTTTGATAACTGCCACCTTTATAGTGCAAGGAGCGATCCCCGTAAACCTTCCAAAGGCAAGCCAAGCAAAAGAAGAAGCCATAAAGACCTTTGAGATAACCATAACCAAGGAGGGGAAGGTCTTTTTTGAGGGCAAAAGCCTAAGCTTGGAGGAGCTTGAAAGCCTTTTAAAGGGCATAGACCCTTCCCTTAGGATAAGCATATCTGCAGACAAGGAGGCAAGCGTCCAATCTTTGGTAAGCGTCCTTGACCTTTTGAAAAAGTATAACTTGGAAAGGGTTTTGATAAGGACGGAGATAGATAAGTAATCCATATATTTCCCTTGTGGGGGGGTGTACAAAAAGAGGTTCACGATAGCAAGGATGTTTGCGCTATCGATGAAAAGGAAATTTCCCGCAAAGCGTATATTCACAGACTTTTTATAATTTTACTATGGAAGTTAGTATACTGGTGGTTGATGACGAAAGGTCTGTAAGGGAGACCATAGGCGGAATACTTCAGGATGAAGGCTATAGGGTTTTTACCACCGATAGTATAAAGGGAATGAAAAACTACGTGGAAAGACAATACTTTCACTGTGTTTTGTTAGACCTTTGGCTTCCTGACGGCAACGGACTTGAATATATCTCTTATTTAAAGGAGAAGCTTCCGGGATGTGCCCTTATAGTTATCACAGGACACGGGAAAAGTGAGCATGCGGTTAGAGCCATAAAGGAAGGAGCTTACGATTTTCTTGAAAAGCCCTTTTCCATGGACAGGCTTTTAATAACGGTGGATAAAGCTTTAAAGGAAACCATAAGGTTAAGGAAAGAGTTGGAAGAAAAAGACCAGCTTCTTGGAGAAAGCAAGGTGATGTTGCAGGTAAAAGATCTTATTCACAAGGTAGCAAAAACAGATGCCAACGTACTTGTGATAGGTGAGAGTGGAACAGGCAAAGAGTTGGTGGCAAGGAACATTCACGCCCTTTCTAATAGGGCGGAGGGTCCCTTTGTGGATATTAACTGCGCTGGATTGCCCGAAGACCTGGTGGAAGCGGAGCTTTTTGGCTACGAAAAGGGAGCCTTTACCTCCGCAAGCCAGAGAAAGCTTGGCAAGATTGAATTAGCCCATGGTGGTACCCTTTTCCTTGATGAGATATCGGAGTTGAGTCAAAGGGCACAGGCAAAGCTTTTAAGGGTTTTGGAGACAAAGGAATTTACAAGGCTTGGTGGTACGCAGCTTGTAAAATCCGATTTTAGACTTATATGTGCCTCCAACAAAGACCTTTTACAAGAGGTAAAAGAGGGTAGGTTTAGAGAAGATCTTTATCACCGAATTTCCACCTTTTTGATAAACCTTCCACCACTTAGAGAGAGGGGAGAAGACATACTTCTTTTGGCGGAACACTTTTTAAGTTTCTACCTAAGAAAGTACGGAAAGGGAGAAAAGTATCTAAGCGAGGAAGCAAAGGAGCTTTTGCTTTCCTATCCATGGAAGGGCAATGTAAGGGAATTGAAGAACCTAATGGAAAGGCTTGCCATACTTCATGAAGGAACTCAGATAAGGGAAAGGGATCTGCGCCATCTTATTGGCTTCCAGCATACGGTAGAAGATATAAACAGCTTACTTTTTGAAACAGATCTAAAAAGGGCAAAGCAAGAGTTTGAAAGGATCTTTATAGAAAGAAAGCTTAGGGAATACGGCTATGACCTAAAAAAGACATCGGAAGCCATTGGCATAGACCTATCAAACCTCTACAGGAAGATAAAACAGTACCATATAGAAGTGGAAAGCCCTTAGAGATATAATAGATATATGGAGATAATTGAAGGTTATACCTTTGACGACCTTTTGTTGGTACCCCAGTATTCGGAGGTATTACCCCACGAAGTGGATGTATCTACATGGCTTACAAAAAAGATAAAATTAAACATCCCCATAGTATCCGCCGCTATGGATACGGTCACAGAGGCACGCCTTGCAATAGCTTTGGCACGTGAAGGCGGTATTGGTATTATCCACAGAAATCTATCCATTGAAGAACAAGCTCAAGAGGTAGAAAAGGTTAAAAAGTCCGAAAGTGGAATGATAATAAACCCCATAACCATCAAACCCGACAACACGGTAAAAGAAGCTCTTGATATAATGGAAAGATATAAGATCTCCGGGGTCCCAGTGGTAAGCGATGGCAATAAGCTCGTGGGCATTCTCACCAACAGAGACCTAAGGTTTATAAGACCTACCGACTATCACAAACCCGTATCTCTCTTTATGACCTCCCAAAACCTTATAGTGGCAAGGGAGATGGTTACCCTCGAAGAAGCGGAGGAGATACTCCAAAAGCACAAGGTGGAAAAGCTTCCTATCGTAGATAAGGAAGGAAGGCTTGTAGGGCTTATAACCATAAAGGATATAACAAAGAGGAAAAAGTATCCCAATGCCTGTAAGGATGAGTTGGGTAGATTAAGGGTGGGTGCGGCGGTGGGAACGGGTCCCGATACAAAGGATAGAGTTTCCGCCCTTGTGTCTGCTGGCGTTGATGTTATAGCCATAGATACAGCCCACGGACACTCTAAAAGGGTACTGGAAACCATAGAACTTATAAAATCCCACTATCCCGAGCTTCAGGTGATAGCGGGTAATGTGGCTACTGGAGAGGCCACCCTTGATCTTATAAAGGCTGGTGCAGATGCAGTTAAAGTGGGCGTGGGACCAGGTTCTATATGTACCACCCGTATAGTAGCTGGAGTGGGTGTGCCTCAATTAACTGCCATAAGACGGGCTTACGAAGTGGCAAAGGAGTACCATGTGCCCATTATCGCAGATGGCGGTATAAAGTATTCGGGAGATATAGTAAAAGCCCTTGCTATGGGAGCAAACGCCGTAATGCTGGGCAACCTCTTGGCAGGTACAGAAGAAGCTCCTGGCGAGACGGTCTATTATCAAGGAAGGGCTTACAAGGTTTACAGGGGGATGGGTTCTTTGGGAGCTATGATGAGTAGAAGAAGCGCAGACAGGTATGGGCAAGAGAAGTTGGAAAAGTTTGTTCCCGAAGGTATAGAGGGAAGGGTACCCTATAGGGGCAGGCTAAGCGATGTAATATACCAGCTTGTAGGTGGTCTAAGGTCTGGCATGGGTTATGTGGGGGCGAAAAACCTTCAAGAGCTTGTCCAAAGAGCTAAGTTTGTAAGGATAACATGGGCTGGTTATAAAGAGTCCCACGTGCATGACGTACAGATAACAAAGGAAGCCCCCAATTATTGGGTGGAATAGTACGCACAGAGGAGAGTTAAATCTTTGGTAGTTCAGACCTCTTTTGTGGTTTAACCCATAGGGGCATTTTACGAATGTATAATTCTTTGAAAGGCTATGCGTGTAGTGGGCTATATAGTACTCTTGTTGCTCGCCCTTTATTTTATCTTTGTAAAGCCATATCTTCTGGTAAAGAGAATATACTGGGAGTTGGAGGGTATTAGCCTTAGCTTTGAAAAGGGCGTAGGTATTAGAAAGTTCCTTTTATATCTTCCTTTAAAACATACAAACTTGTACCTATTTTTAAAGGATACCTCCTTAAAGCCTTGGGAGATAAAGGCAAAAGAGTTTAACCTTATAGAGGTTTCCCAAGCCCCCCCTTCAGATAAGCCTTTTGATTACGACTTTACACCTATCGTAAGGCTTGCCAAAAGGGTAAACCTCTCTGTGGATAAGATATACATATCCACCAACTACGTGCCTTATGGAGAAAGTCTTACCCTCTTTATACCTCAAACTCAGATAAGGGCTGGTAAGGTATATTCCAAAGACTGGACACAAGCCTATTGGATGCACTACAAGGATGTACATTTTCTTGAGATATTTTTAGAAAGGGGCCATGTAGAAGGTGATAAGTTTATAGTAGGTAGGGCAAGAGTAAAAAGCCCCCTCTATAACTTTGAACTTTCCGCCTATTGGCAGGGCAAAAGGGGAGGTTTTGAAGGATGGGGAAATATAGAGCCCATAGGGGGCGAAAGCTACCATGTTGGCAAGATAAAGATTAACTCTCTCAAGGGCACATTAACCTACACTCAAATAAGAGCAAGCTTTTCTGGTGTGGGAGAAAGCCTTGGGATAAAAAGCACAAGAAGCTATACAAACCTGAGATTGGAGGGGGAATACTTATGGAAATGGAGGAAAGAAAATAGATTAACCGCAAAAGTATGGAGCGATAAAACCTTTCTTGATCTTGTTTATTCTCTAAAAGATCACTCCCTTAATGGAACCTTTAAGGGTTTTCTCGTAGATAAAAAGCTCTTGGGTATAGATAGGGATGTTTTGGCATATCTTAACGGAAGCGTAAGTCTCAACCTTGAGGAAAAATTCCTTAAATTAGAAGCTGATGCCCCCTTTCTTAAAGTGGAGGATCAGCAGCTTGAAAGGACAAAGCTAATTTTGAAGCTTTATTATAAGGATAAGCCAAAGGGCAGCTTTGAGTTTACAGCCCTTCAGCCCTTTTACCTTAGATATGAGGGCAGCTTTTTGGGTAAAAACCTTACAGGAAGGGCTACCCTTATAGACTATCCTTTGAAAAGACAGGATCTTTCATTAAAGCTTTCTTATATGGGCTCTGTGGATATAAGAGAGGGTGTTTTATATATGGAGGGCAGGGGGAAGACTTCCCATATAGTATATAAGGATGTTTCCCTTGATGGGGTAGATTACAGCTTAAGCTTAAGTGGGGATAACTACAACATAAAGCTGTGGGGACCAGCCTTTTCCTTTTTGGGAGGAGGCTCTTTAAAGGAAAGGAGTTTAAAGGGAAAACTTTCCTTAACAGGCTTGGACTTTTCTTACAGGGATATCTCTTTAAAGTCTTTAAAGGGAGATATAGACCTAAGGGTGGTAGGCAATTCCTTTGGTGGAATTGGCCTCATAGAGGGCTTTGTTAGTAGGGAAGACCTTTCCTCTTGGTTTGATGTTGGCTTTGATATATGGGACTTAAAAGGAAGTTTTAAAGGGAGTTTAAAAGACACAAAACTTTCCCAATGGACTTATAAAGAGGGCTCTTTTAAGGGGCACTTAGCGGATGGAGTTTTAAACCTTTCCTTTAACTTTCCTGAGGGCTTGGAGGGCAAAGGACATTACAGTTTTAGGGACGGTTCTTATGACTTTGAAGGTGTTTTAAAACATCCTTTTGCGGGAGCGGAGATAAAAGCAGACTATAGGATAAAAGGTGTAAATAAAAACTTTGATGTGGTATTAAGGGGAGAAGCTCGCTATAGAGAGTTTCTTTTCCCTTTAAAGGGTGAGCTTTCCTTAAAAGAGGGTCAAAGTTTACAAGCCCTTTTTGAAGGCTTTACAACGGGTAAAGACTTGATAAGTATAAGGGTAGGAAGCATAAAAATTTACGGAGATTTGAAGGAAGGTTTTATAGAGGTTCAGCCTGCCACCCTTTGGCTTGGAAGGGAGGTTTTATCAAGGGTGGAGTTTGAAAGGGGGAGCTACAAAAACAAGGGCTTTCAATTAGAGGGAAGGATTTTGGGTGTTTTAGAAGGGTCTTTGAAGGTTTTATATGATCAAGGATTTCAAGCTTACTCCGAGGGCTTTTTAGACCTTAGAAGACTCTTTTCCCTTATAAAGAGTAGAGTCCTGGCGGATGGAGAAGGGAAGGTGCTATACAGGTTTTCCTACGAGAGGGAAGGTATAAATCTAAAAGCAAAGGGAGAAAAGCTTGTTCTTAGGTCAAGGTATTTAGCCTTGCCCTTGGAAGGTAGTATAGAGCTAAGCATGAAAGAGAACAAACTAAAGGGTGATGTAAACTTTTATGGCAATCAAAGGACTTCTATTGTGGGAAGTTTGGAAGGAGATAGCAAGGGGGTAAAGGTAAGCTTTGAAGTTTCTCAATTGCCAGTGCTTTTAAGGGAAGAAAACCTCAGGGCAAGCCTTGCCTTTTCCGGAAAGGGTTATATACAATCCAACTATAAAAACCTAAGCATAGGCGGAAATTTTTATACCTCGGGCATAATAAACCTACAAAAGCTAACCACAAAAAAGACAGCTCCTTCCGAAGACTATAAAAGGGTTAGCTTAGACCTTAAAATTACCTCCTCCGAGCCCCTAAGGATAAACCTACCAGAGGGATACATCTACACGGACCTTTTGGTCAATGTAAAAGGTAGCCTTTATGAGCCCGACTATAAAATAAACGCCTACCTTAAAGGGGGCAACCTCAACTACTTTGGCAAAAACTTTTATGTGAGAAGGGGAGAGGTATTTTTCACCAAAAAGGAACAGAACCTTGACCTTACCCTTACAACCCCTACACCCGACTACAACATTGTTATAGATATAAAGGGAAACCCTCAGTACCCAAAAGCTGTGGTTAGGTCGGAACCTCCGAGGGACACAAGGGAAGTGCTTACAACCCTTATCCTTGGTGGGAAGGAAAGGGAAGGACTAATACCAGTGGCAAGCGCTATTGTGAGCCAAGTTCCACAGCTAACTGAGTTTTTAAAAGGCGCCAACCAATTAACCGGTCTTAATATAAAAGTTCAAGTATCTCCCGTTATATCACCCATCGGTGAGGTGGGTGTAAGCACCACCATATCAAAGGAACTAACAGAAAGGATACAGTTGGAGCATAGACAAAGCACCCTCAAAAACCCCAAGGAGACCTACACAAGCGGAGAGGTTAAGCTAACACCCAACACTTCCATAGGTGGTAGGCTTTATTCCGATAAAAGTCAAGAATACAAGGTGAGATTGAGAAAAAAGTTTAACTTCTAAGGATTTTTAAGCCCAAAAGGGCATAGTCTATCCAAGAGGCTAAAAGCAGGAAAAAAACAAGCCACAAAAGAACTTGCATAGAAACCCCAAGCATACAAAGAACTATCAAAAGAGACAAGAAAAGGGTAAAGGCTTTCCCAAAATACCTTGCAGAAGGTATTAATTTCCTTTTCATTATCAAAAGGGCAGAGCCAAGCAAGATGAAGGCATCCCTCAAAAGGGTAAGGTAAAGAAGGCTCTTTGGTAAAAGTTCCAGCCTAAGGGTGCAAACATAAAGACCACACAGGATCATCACCTTGTCTGCCAAGGGATCAAGGACCTTGCCCAGCTGTGTTTGCATTTTTAACCTTCTTGCCAAAAAACCATCCAAAGCATCAGAAAAGGCAAGTAAGAAAAAGAAAACCGCTATAAAGCTTTCTGGAGCAAAGAGTATAAAGGGACTAAGAAAAAGCCTTGTAAGGGATATAAGATTGGGAAGGTTAAGGTAGTAGTTTAATCTCATCAAAGATTATCCCTCTTTTCATGTAGGGCATTCTTTCGAGAACTCTCCCAAAAGGGTCTATAATGCCTGTGTCTCCTGAGTTGTTTACCCAAAGGAGGTATTTGCCATTTTCCAAAGCCCTCACCCTTGCCCAAAGGTAGTGCTGATGAGTACAGTCAGAGTCTTTGAACCACCCATCGTTGGTAAGAACCGCTATAAGGTTTGCCTCCTTTGAAAGCCTTTTCACAAGGCTATAATAGGCAACCTCAAAGCATATGGGCGTGGCTATTCTCATGCTTTGATATTCTACAGGCTTTATCCTTTCACCAGGAAGGTAATCTATACCACCAATCGCAGGAAAAAGCCTCTTTAAAAATCCAAAGGGTGCAGGCAAGTACTCCCCTATTGGAAATAGCTTCACTTTGTCATAATAATCTACCATCATTCCCCTTGCAAAAAGATAGGCAGAGTTATAGGGTTTCATACCTTCCCTTATGTCTATAAACCCCACCAGTATGGCAGATTCTTTACTAAGGTGCATCAATCTTAGGTTTTCGTCCCTGTCCTCGGAAAAGAAAAAAGGCAAAGCAGATTCTGGAAGTACCACAAGGTCCACACCATAGCTTATGGCCTTTTCCACCAAGTTAAGGATATCCTCCGCATGTTTTATAAAGGCTTCTCTGTTTAGCTTATCCTCTTGGGGCACTGCAGTTTGAACAAGGGCAACTTTGATGCTTTGTGCCTCTTGAAGCCTTCTATCCTTCTCCCAAAGGGCAAGAAACCCCAAAAGGATAAAGGGAAGCCAAAGGAGGATTAAAAGCTTAAACCTTCTTTGAACAAGGAAAAGGGTTGTGAAAAGCCATAAAAGGCTTTGGAAATACACGTTTAGATAAAGCATACTGTCCCTTACTATGGGTAGATAGATAGAAATAGAGCCAAGTATAAGCCAAGGAAATCCACCATAAGGAAAATAGGACCTAAGCACCTCAAAGAATACATACAAAGGGGGCAATGCCCAAAGACTCTCTGAAAAAAATCTTTTCCACAAAACAAAAGGTATATAAAACTGGTAAAGGGCTAAAAGGATAGCAAAAAGGCCAAAGATAAAGTAAAAAAGAAGATTATTTACTCCTCCAAACTCCACGGCAGCTATACTAGAACATCTTAGAGAAAGAAAAAAGAAGAAAAAGCCAGAAAAGAACCAATAAAGCCTATCCCTTATTACAAAGAGGAATATAAGGGCAAAGGGTAGGAAAAACAAAAGTTGATATTTGGAAAAGGCTAAATACATGAAAAAGCCCGTAAAAAGGGAAAGGGCTATTTTCCAGAGGAAAGGCTTATAAGGATTATTCCGCATACTACAAGAAATATACCAAAAAACCTAAGCCAGCTAAAGGGCTCTCCAAGGAATAGAAAGGCTACAAGAGAGCCCCACAGTGGAGAGGTGGAAGCCAAGGGCGCCACTATGGATACCTGACCTTCCTTCACCGCCTTGAAGAAGAAAAAAAGACCCAAAAAACCCGACATCACACCCCCAAGGGCTATAAGGGTTATATCCTTTAAGGGATAATTTAATCTAAAACCATCAAAATATATCACGAAAAAAAGAGCCAAGAGAAAGGCGGAAAAGTTATGAAATACCAAGGCGGTTATTGGGGGCACCTCTCCCTTCAAGCCAAGCTTAAAGAGAACTGGAGCTATACCCCACGTTAAACTCGCCAAAAGGGCAAAAATTACACTTTTCATATTAAAACCTCTTGCACCAGAGTGTTTCAAAAATAGCCCCTTTTACAGGGCTACCGCCCCCACCCCCTGTAGCAGGAGCTTGTGCCCATATAAAACCCTCTCAGGAGAGAGTGTAGTTAGCACCACTACCTTAAGAACTTGCCAAGGATTAGGGATACCCTTGCTTGTTCCATCCAGATTATTTTGTTTAACAAATCCCTATAAACCTTAGGTATCCTTTCCTTTAGCCCTAAGCCCTTACGGGCATAAGCAGAAGCTACATCCTTTGTTAGCATGTATTGAGGTGAATATTTTAACATGCCTATGGTAGATGTATGAGATGGGTTTATCTCTATTCCTTTTTGCTAATAGCTTTATCCTTTCCAAAATTCTTTTATGCGCCCAGTGAGAAATCCCCCTTTTCATCGGTAGCGCATGCATCCTTGCCTGCGATAAAAGACAGGCTGTAAGTCTGAACTACCAGAATTTTAAATTCTTTATGACGGTTAATGAACTACCCTACAAGGGATAATTTTTCGCCTGACGGATGTTGGTGCATAAATTTTCAAAAGGGCTACAACCAATAACTTAAAGAGAGTAAATTTTTTAGTTCATAGATTTGCCGATTGGCTTCTAAGACAGGAATGTCAAAGGTTTCACTGAAGTTCCTTTAACGGATTTATTCACCAATATCGTGTGTGATAGTAGGGAGTTGAAAAGGAAAAGGTAGGTGGTGGAAGGCGTGATAAGTCAGATAAAGCTTTCTAATGCCGGCAATGGTTGGAGGACTTTGACTTGCGTGTTTGTGTATGCATATGCTTATGCTATTGGATATAGCTTTTTATAGTCGGCCGTAGCTTTCCACCCCTTGCGCCCACTTCGTCCAAAGACTTAAAATATAAAATTTCAATCTCATGAAAGACCTTTTCACACCTCTGCCTTTTTCCTCAGGGGCTTTTTTGTAAAGGGATATTTATTAATAAAAATGGGAAAGTCCCACTCGGGGCACCTTTTTCCTTGTATAATATTAGAAAAATTTTAGGAGGTAGCTATGAAAATAACTCTAAGTGTAATCAAGGCAGACATAGGGGGATATGTAGGCCACTCTGCCGCCCATCCTAAGGTGGTGGAAAAGGTAAAGGAGATAGGAAAGTCAGAAGTGGAAAAGGGTAATCTTATTGACTGTGATGTGCTTGTATGTGGTGATGATATTGCCCTTGTGATGACACACCAGCATGGTGTGGATAGTGAAATCGTTCATGGTATTGCTTGGAGGGCTTTTGAGGATGGCACACAAATAGCCAAACAGCTAAAGCTCTACGGTGCTGGTCAAGACCTTCTTTCAGATACTTTTTCGGGCAATGTAAAGGGTATGGGTCCAGGTGTTGCAGAGATGGAGTTTGAAGAAAGGCCTTCGGAGCCTGTTATAGTTTTCTTTGCAGACAAGACCGCTCCAAGTGCTTGGAACCTTCCCCTTTATGAGATGTTTGCAGACCCTATGGTGTGTGCCGGCCTTGTGATAGACCCAAAGATGCACGACGGTTTTACCTTTGAAGTTTTGGATACCTTTACGGGCAAGGCGGTTAAAATATCCACGCCCGCAGAACTTTACGACCTTCTTGCTCTTATAGGGACTGTGGAAAGGTATGCTATAAAGAGTGTGTGGAGGAACTCCGACGGCGAAATAGGGGCAGTTGCTTCCACCCAAAGGCTTTCCCTTATAGCGGGTAAGTATGTGGGTAAAGATGATCCAGTGATGATAGTAAGGTCTCAGTCGGGTTTTCCTGCAGTAGGTGAGATCCTTGAGCCCTTTGCAAGGCCTTGGATAGTGGAGGGATGGATGAGGGGATCTCACAATGGACCCTTAATGCCCGTATCCTTTAGACATGCTACACCCACAAGGTTTGACGGGCCACCAAGGGTTATAGCGGCTGGCTACCAAATAGCCCAAGGAAAGTTTATAGGTCCAAGGGATCTCTTTGATGACCCAGCCTTTGACAAGGCAAGGGAACAAGCGCAGATAATAGCAGACATCCTCAGGCGTCAGGGCATCTTTGAACCCCACAGGCTACCTTCCGAGGAGATGGAATACACCACCTTACCCAAGATCCTCAAAAAGCTTGAGGATAGATTCTATGAATTGGAAGCGGGTAAAAAAGGTCCCACAGGAGAAGAACACCATACGGAGACGGACTAATGGAGAAGATATACAGCATAGAGGAAAGGGTGGTCCTTATTGTAAAGGAATTTGTGGGAGACCTAAGCAATAAGGAGCCCTTTCTTTCTTATCTTTCCGAATACCGCTTTAAATTAAAGGCAAAGCTTTTGGAGCTTACAAACCAGCTAACGGACGCCCAAACAAGGAACGCCACCTTTGATAACGCCCTTGAGGGTATAATAAAAAGTCTTGAAGAGGAAATAAACAAGGCAAACCTTGAAAACAAGGAAGAAGTAAAAAGGCTTATAAGAACCCTTGAGGAAACTAACGAGGTTTTAAAGGAGTTCCTCTATGGAGATCAGATAAGGGATAAATCTTACCTTTCCAAGGCGGTTGGAAAGATAGGAGAATGGATAGAGAACCTAAGGGCAGAGTTTAACAGGAGGCATGGTGGAATTATAAACTTTATAAAATCCCTCTTTGGCAGATGATACCCTTCTTTGTAGTCTTTGGAGCTTGGTTTTTTCAATCTATAACAGGCTTTGGTGCGGGCATTTTTATCATCGGAATCCTTTCCCTTTTTTATGACCCCAAGATGGTTATTGTCTCTTCTGCCTTTTTCAATCTTTTTGGAACTCTTTTCCTTATATATCAAAACAGGAAAGGAAAGATAGACTTTTATCTTCTTTCTTCCTTGATCCTTGGCTCTGTGCCCGGTATATATCTGGGGGCATACACCTTCGGTGGGATAAACTCAAGGGAGCTTATGCTTGTGATAGGCTTTTTTATAATAGCCTTGGGCTTTTATGACCTTGCAGTAAGCAAGGGATGGATAAAAATAAGTATAGGTAGGCATATGGGAATACCTATGGGCTTTTTGGGAGGTTATTTTGCTGGGCTTGTGGGCATGGGTGGACCACCACCTTTGGTTTTTTTGATACAGCAGGTAAAAGACCCAAACTCCATAAGACTTATGTTAAACCTATACTTTACCTCCAACATTCTATTCCGGCTTAGCTTTCATAAACATATTGATGGAGGCTGTTTCAAGAATCCCAACTTAAACATGTCTTTATGCTAAAATTGTAAAGAGTGTGGGCAGGTGTTGGTGCGTATTACGGATTTATTCACCAAAGCCTTTTGCTTATAAAAAGCTTCTATCAAAAATAAGGCTATTGGCAAAAAAAAGAATAGGATACAGGTTATAGAAAATCCATCTCACACATCTACCATAGGTATGTTAAAATATTCATCACGACCCATGCATACAAAAAATTTAGCAAGCGCCTATGTGATAGCCCGCAGGGGCTTGGGATTAAGGG
>CALIUI010000039.1 GCA_938048815.1 uncultured Aquificaceae bacterium
GTATTTTCGGCTTTGACAAGGATGGGCATAAAGAAGTTATTTGCAGTTAGTCTAAAAGGCTTGTTATCAAAGATCTCCTACATAATACTCGCCTACTCTATATCAAAACTCATTAATCTTAAACTAGCAATTTAGGTTTTAATAAAATTTTTACCATGAGAACAGTGGATGTAAGTAGCAAGCCAGAAACCCTCAGGAGCGCCAAAGCCTATGGTAGGATAAGGTTAAAAAAGGAAACTGTGAAAGCCATAAGGGAAGGAAGAGTGCCAAAAGGGGACGTGCTATCCGCCTGCAGGCTTGCGGGCATAATGGCGGGAAAGAAGACCCCAGAGCTTCTTCCCTTTTGCCATCCCATAAGCTTTGAACACATGGAGTTAGAGGTAAAGGTTGGAGAGGATTTTATAGAGGTCTTTTCCTATGTTAAAGGGCTCCAAAGGACTGGCTACGAGATGGAGGCTTTGACTTCGGTAAGCATAGCTCTTCTTACCATATACGATATGTGTAAGGGCATGGATGATAGCATGGTTATAGAGGAAATAAAACTTTTAGAAAAGTGGGGAGGAAAGTCCCAATGGTCAAAGGACTTGAAGGGGCTAAGGGTAAAGGTCCTTTCCGAATGTGGCCTAAGGGAGCTCATAGAGGGTAAGTTAACAGTCCTCGGAGCCCAAATAGAAGAGGAAGATTATCAGCTACTTGTAAGCACGCAGAACCTTGAACTTTCCAGTGTTTGGGGAGTTTCTTATGTTATAAATCAGAAGCTCTTTTCCTTGATGCCAGAAAGCCTTAGAGAAGGTGTAAAGCTTGGGCTTTTTAACGGCAAACCCTGCTTGCAGTTGCAGGCGAGTAAAGAGGTTATAACCGCCTTTTTTGAAAGCTTTGGGAATCTCTTAGGAAACTGGGTTTATGGAGAAGCTGTATAATTGGCTTTTTCTAAGGGCGATAAGAGGCTTGGGAGAGGTATCCATAAAAAAGCTGTGGCTTAGGTTTGGGACTCCAGAGGCTATACTCTCTGCAGAAGAGGAAGAATTAGAAGAGCTTATAGGCATAGAAAGGACCAAATATTTAAGGAAAAGGGAGCTTACCTTTGACCCAGAGAAAGTGGTCAAACTGGTAGAAAAGGAAGGTATAGACTGGATCACCTTAGAGGATGAAAATTACCCCCTTTCCTTAAAGGAGATAGAAGACCCTCCCCCTGTACTTTTTCTTAGAGGACCTTTGAAATCCATACCCATGATAGGCATAGTGGGTTCCAGAAGGCCAGACTCTCAAAGCCTTGGCTTTATAAGGAGTTTAGTCTCGGAGGTTGTAAGCAGAGGCTACGGTGTTTCTTCGGGCGGTGCCATGGGCTGTGATTTTTTTAGCCATAGGGAGTGTATTTCTATGGGAGGATATAGCCTTTGTTTTTTGGGTATGGGCATACTAAGGATACCTCCTTATCTTCCTAAGCTAAAGGGGGAAAATATGCTTTTCCTTTCGGAGTTTTTGCCCGATGAGAGGGCAGAAGAATACACCTTCCCAAAGAGAAACCGCCTTATAAGCGGCGCCTCAAGGGCTTTGGTAGTAGCTGAGGCTGGGGAAAACAGCGGAGCTTTGATAACCGCCCGCTATGCCATAAGACAAAAAAAGCCCCTATGGGTCTATATAGGAAACTCCCTAAGTCAAAGATGGCTTGGATCTATAAAGCTGGTAAATGAGGGCTACGCCAAAATACTTTATAGCCCAAACCTTTTGTTCCAAGACCTACCTTCTCAAAGGGAACACCAAGACCCTATCCTTGAGATATTAACCACTCCAAAAACCTTTGATGAGCTTTTGGAGATCACAAGGCTTTCTCCTATGGAGCTTACCATTAAGCTTGTACAGTTGGAGATGGAGGGGAAAATTTCTTTAAACGGTTCCTATTATCTAAGCCTTTAATGGAGACGAGGGGAGTTGAACCCCCGACCTCCTGCTTGCGATGCAGGCGCTCTCCCACTGAGCTACGTCCCCAACCTGCTTAATTATACCACTTGAAGGGATATGGGTTTATACTCTCTCAAAAGTTTAAGAAGAAGGGGAAGATGCCTTTTATCCACCTTTATAAAAAACTCCCACATATCCTTTAACCTCTTCTTCTTTAACTCCACAGAAAGCCCTTCAAAAGATGGTAGCCTTCTTAGCCTTACCAGTATAAGCCTTTTAAAGGGGGGCAACTCTTCTTCTTTTCTCTTTTCCAATTCCTCTTGGCAAAAGGCTTGCCAGTCTTTTTTTTCCAAAAGATGAAGTAGAGGGTTTTTATCCAAAAGGCTTTGAACTACCAACCTTTTCTTACTTATACAGAGAGCGGTCCAAAGGTAGGAGAAGTACCTCTCTTCGCTGTCAAACCAAGGCACAGAAAGGATATTGTCCCCATGAAGCACCATCACATTTTCATAGCTCTTACCCAACCTTGGAATTGTATCAAAGTGAAAGTTTTCCCTATTACCAAAAAGATCTCCTATCTCTTCCACAGCCTTTTCTATGCCAAAGCCCAACTCTTGGGCTTGCCTGCCACACTCTTGACATATCGCCGGCGCCTTGTACCCACAAGAGGAGCAAAAGACCAAGCTTTTATCTTTATTGAGGGTCAAAAAGCTATCACACCTTGGGCACTCCAATATCCAATCACAATAGCTACAGTAAGCATAGGCATATCCACTTTTATTCACAAGGAAAAGCCATTCCTCTTGCAAGTTTTCCCTTATAATCTCCTTTGCTTGTGGTGAAAGTATATCCTGGGCTTTCCTTTTGAAGATCAAGACCTCAGAATTGGGCTCTTGGTAAATCCTTTGCCAATCTTGTTTTAGACAAAGACTAAGAGGTGGCAAAGAAGAAAGAAAAAGAAAGTTGGCACCGTAGTATTTACATAAATGGTAGAGGAAATACTTAACATCAAAGTTTTCAAAATCTTTAAAGGCACCATCCTCCACATAGATCAAAAGGCTTAGATCCTTTATGGGAGCCAGCAGAGAAACTTTGCTTCCCAAAAGCACAACTCCGTCGGCAGAAGCTAAATAGAACCATCTTTTTATAAACTCCTTGGGCTTTACGGAGGAAGTAAGAAAAACAAGCCTATCGCCAAAGATAGGATAAAGGCCTTGGTAGAGAGTGTTGGAAAGGTTTATGGTGTTGCAAAAAATAAAGACGGACTTATTTTGGGATATGTGTTTATCTACCTCTTCTATTAAAAAGTCCTTTGTTTTTTCCCAATTGCCAAAGAGGATAGACCTTTTACCTAAGGGCTTTAGATACTCTTTCTTCTCTTGCCTTATACGGGGCACATAACTTACCTCTTCTATAATCTCTTCCCTTTCTTCCAATATGCCCTTCTCTACCAAAGCCCTAAGGTCTGCACTTCTAAAGCCCGCCTCTTTTAGCTCTTCTTCCGTTGCTTTTCTTCTTTCAAAGACATAATGCAAAAGCCTAATCTTTTCTTCTTTCTTTTTGAACCTTTTTAGCCTGTGGAGAGCCTCCTCAATGGAAACAGTAAGATAATAAACCTTTATCTCCAAAGAAGGCATAACCCATTCCCTTACACTCTTTAAAAAGCCAAGTTGTATAAGCTTTTCCACAAGGTCTTTTCCAAACTTCTCCTTGAGATTTTCTTCCTTTACCTGCCTTCTTTTCTTTACATACTCAAACACCTGAAGGCTTAACTTGTCTAAAAAGTTTGCCTTTTTTTCTTCAAGGATTATGAACTCTTCCTCCCTCCAATTAAAGACAGAGGGCAAAAGGTCAAAAAGAAGCCTCCAAGGAAAAAGAGAATAATACTTAGCAGTGTCAAGCAGGGAAGCTATATGCTTTTCTGTGGTAATGGGCTTTTGGTCTGGAAATTGAAGCTCTATTTCTTCCCCTTCTTTTTCCAAACCCACCACTATAGCTGTCTGTCCCTTTAAAAGTACTCTATAGCCTATGGGGCTTGTATTGTAGGGAAATTTTGTCTTTACTTTAAGAATTCTTCCGTTGGATAGGGCAAGTTTTAGGTTCATCCTCCATAGTATTCAGCTTTTGAGGTGGCAGTTTCCCAAAGGACAACCTTTATAACCTTTACATCCCCTAAAAGCCCCACCTCAGAAAGTTTTTCCACAAGAAAATCGTAGAAAAACTTAGCCAAGGCTTCCGCCGTTGGGCAAAAATCCACTGGAAATATCTTTAAGGCTCCGTACTTTTCTGCCACTTCCTTTAACTCTTGGTACATGGGATCATGGATATCTATGATAAAGCTGTGGTCTATGGTGTCTATAAGGTCCTTTAGGGCATTTTTAACATGGTAAAAGTCCAAAACCATATCCTGCTCTGAAAGGCTATCAGACCCAAGGACTACTTCAAGCACGTAGCTGTGCCCGTGTAGATTAATACACTTATTAACAGGCTTTTCTTTGCTTAGAGTAAGCTCTGCACCCCTTCCACAGGTAAGGTTTTGTTTCCAAACTCTATGCCCTGCCTCAAACCTAAGGGTTTTTGTGATCTGCCACTTGGCTACCATACTATTACCCTCTTGGCCTTCACTATAAGGTCTGCTATCTCCTCATAGCTCTTTGTGAGATTTTCTGGAATCTTTATGCCTCTTGCTTGGGCATCCTCTTTACATACATACCAGTTTTTTTTGGTGGGAAAGCGCAGAACACCGTCTTGAATAAGGATAACTATATCTTCATCATCCACCAAGTCAGAGCTAAAATCTCCAAGCTTCCTCACCAACCACAAGGTTTTTACCATACCAGTACAGCCTCTGCTCTGTTTATTTTCTCCTTAATATCCTCTAAGCTTATTATTTCCACCTCACACAAAAGGTCCTTTTTGTTTAGACCCCTCTCTTCTAAGGAAGTATCTTCAACATAAGCTTTAAGATTCACATAGCCCATGTTTTCCAACAATCTTTCAAAACCTTCAATGTATAGCTCTTCGGGATGCCATCGGGTAAGAACATACACACCATCCTTCATAAAGATAAGGCTTACCTCCGCGCTTATACCAAGGGCCATAGCTACCCTTAGGGCTTCATGACTCTTCCAAGAAAAAGGGTCCCCCTTTATTATCACCATTACCTTCATGCTAATTAAAGTTTATCACCTTATCGTATTCCTGTATAAACCTTGAGAGGTTATAGGTAGAGCTGCTTTCAAAGAATTCTAAGGGCTTTTGTATACCCCTTTGGTGAGCGGAATGGGCACAGTAAAGAAGTTTTGCCCCCATCTCTCTTAATCTCTTTGTTTCTGGTCTTATGGTGTAATAGGCTCCGTTGCCCGTAAAGAACAGCGCAACCTCTCCCCTTTTAAGAAGTGCTTCCACAAGCCTTGTTATGGTACTGTAATCTTTGGCAAAGGGGTTGCTTGTTATGATTAAAAGGAACTTCATCTTTTCTTTCTCACCAGTATTTCCCAAACGCCTTGTGATATCTCATTTACACCCAAGACCTCTTGACCCTCTTCCTTCATGCTTTTTGGCACGCTTTCCGCAGAGGGCTTATAATCCACTATAACTCTTAGTACCTCTCCCACTTCCATCTGTTCAAGGGCAAGCTTGCTCTTCACAAAGGTAAAAGGGCAAACATCCCCTCTTATATCCAATTCCTTGTGGTACTTAACTTCTTCCATAGAACTTTTAATTATAGGCTTCTTTTCCTTATTTGGCAAGGACCCTCTCCACCTCCGCTATGGAGGTTATACCCTTTCTAACCTTTAAAATGCCAGCGTCATATAGAGTTCTCATCTCCTTTTTGCGGGCAAGGTCTCTTATATCTTCAGCGGTTGCCCCCTTTACTATAAGCTTTCTCATCTCCTCATCCACTTCAAGGATCTCATGCACCGCTGTTCTACCCTTATAACCAGAGCCATTGCAATGCTCACAGCCCTTAGGATTTGCTTTAAAGACAACTATGTCCTCATTTACATCTTTTAAAACACCCAGCCTTACAAGGGCTTCCCTTGGTATATCATCCACAAGCTTGCATCTTGGGCAGAGTTTCCTTAAAAGCCTTTGTGCCACTATGAGTATAACGGAGGAACCCACCAAAAAGGGCTCTATTCCCATATCCACAAGCCTTGTAATGGAGGAGGGGGCATCGTTGGTATGCAGTGTGGAAAAGACCAAGTGCCCCGTTAAAGAAGCCTTGACGCCTATCTCCGCCGTTTCCCTATCCCTTATCTCACCTATGAGGATAATATCGGGGTCTTGCCTTAAAAAGGCTCTGAGCACCATGGCAAAATCAACCCCTATCTTTTCATTTACCTGCACTTGGTTTAATCCGGGTATTGAAACCTCAACCGGGTCTTCTGCGGTCATTATGTTTACGTCGGGGCTGTTTCTTTCCATTAGGGCTGCATAAAGGGTTGTGGTCTTACCAGAACCGGTGGGACCGGTGACCAATATCATCCCCCATGGAGTCCATATGGCTTTGCGGAACTTTTCCAGATCATCGGGCTCAAAGCCAAGGTCTTCAAGCTTAACGCTTAAATACTTTTCCGCTTCTTGTATTCTCATAACCACCTTCTCCCCATAAACTGTAGGTACTGTGGAAACCCTTAAATCTATCTTTTTACCCTTGTACCTTGTCCTTATCCTTCCATCTTGAGGCCTTCTCTTTTCAGATATGTCAAGGTTTGACATTATCTTAAAACGAGCCACCACAGAATCCTTTATCTTTGCAGAAAACTCATGGTATACCTTCAAAACACCATCAACCCTATATCTCACAAAAAGTTTTTTCTCTTGGGGTTCTATATGGATATCGGAAGCGCCCAAGCTTACCGCCTCTGCTATGAGAAAGTTTGCCAGTTTGATTATAGGACCTTCCTCTGCCTCCGCAGTTAGAAATTCAAGGGGTTTTTCCATAGGCTCGCTTTCTATCTCCACCTCCTCACCCATACCCATGCTCTCTACTATCTTATCAACGGTAGGATAGAGCTTATTAAGGATGTCTTCTATAACCTTTTTAGAAGCCACATAAGGCAGAATTGTGTTTATCTTTGTTTTAAACTTGAGCTCATTTATAGCGGATTGGTCAAAGGGATTTATAGTAAGCACGTATAATCTTCCATCTTCGTATTTCAAGGGTGCAATGGTATACCTTTTCAGTAAAGACTCTTGCAGTTTTTCTTTTATACCGTCGGGTATGTCTATTTCCTCCAATCCCCCTCTCCAGAGTTTGTTGGGCATATATTTTTGATAGAAATCCATAAGCTTTACGTCGTCAATATAGCCCAACCTTAACAAGGTGCTAACAATATCCTCGTCCTTTTCCTTTTCCTTTTGTGCCTTATAGGCATTCTCCTTGCTAACGTACCCAAGCCTTATCAAAAGCTCTAATAGCTTTGCCTCATCCATAACTTTCTTCCTCCGAAGGAAATATACCACCTTCTACTTCTTCTTTAAAGGTTTTTAAAGCCTCTCTAAGGAGCCTGGCACCCTCCAAGTATTTTTTTACAAACTTGGGCTTTATATCCTCTACAAGGCCTACTAAATCATAGAAAACAAGCACCTGTCCATCACAGTAAGGACCAGCCCCTATGCCTATGGTTATAGCCTTGGAACTCTGCGTTATCTCCTTTGCCAGATCCTTTGGCATGCTCTCCAAAACTATCATAAAGGCCCCAGCTTCTTCCAAAGCCTTGAAGTCCCTTTTAACCCTCTGGGCTTCCTCGCCTTTTCCTACTACCCTGTATCCACCAAGCACGTTAACGCTTTGAGGTGTAAAGCCCACGTGTCCTACCACGGGAATACCTATATTAACCAAGCGATAGACCAACTCTGCTATTTCCTCACCGCCCTCCAACTTAACCGCATTGGCGCCTGTTTCTTTTATAACCCTTCCACAGTTTTTAATGGCTTCTTCAAGACTTACCTGATAGCTCATAAAGGGCATATCTACTACAACAAAGCTGTCTTTTGCCCCCCTTCTTACAGCCTTTGTATGGTATATCATCTCCTCCAAGGTAACGGGCAAAGTACTTTCAAGCCCCTGAAAGACCATTCCCAAAGAATCACCCACCAAAATACAATCTATACCTACCTCCTGACAGAGCTTGGCAGACAGATAATCGTAGGTGGAGATCATGGTAATCTTCTTGCCCTCCCTCTTTTTCCTAAAAAGGCTTCTTATGGTAATCTTTTCCATCTTTAAGCTTCCTTGGTAACTTCTTCAAGCTCCTTCAAAACTTCAAGCACCTTTCCTATGGTTTCCTGCATGGATTTAATATGGGATAGGTCTCTCATTTCCTTTACTAACTTCATAAGATGTTCCAAAAGATCCTCCTTGTGAGGTCCATCACCTACCCTTATCTGGTAGACACAGGCGGTTATGGGGTTTATAATGGAGTTAACTATCTTACGTGCTGTTAAGCGGTCTTGAACCTGCATAAGCCCTTCCAATTCTCCCTTAACTTTTTTAAGTAAATTTAATCCGATTTCAAACTCTTTTGTCATGAAAAACCTCCGCAGATTTATTTAATTTTATCACCTTTTCAAGTAGTCTATCAAAATCCTGCCGTGGTCAAAGGTCATACTGTCAAGAGGAAGCTCCTCCAATTTAAAAACCCTTACCTTCTTTGCATCATTCCCCGCTTTTGGCGCACCTTCCGCATCGCAAACAAAGACCACAGAAACCACATGAAAGCGAGGGTCTCTTTTAGGATCTGAATAAACACCAAAGAGGGAACTTATCCTTGCTTCAAGGTTTGTCTCTTCCCTTATCTCTCTAAGTACTGCAGTTTCTACCCTTTCACCAATCTCCACAAAGCCACCGGGCAGAGCGTATCCATAGGGTGGGTAAAGCCTTTCTATAATTACCAAACCTTTAAAATGATCCCCTTCCCAAAGCCTAAGTATGGCATCCACCGCAACATAAGGTGTTTTTATCTCTCTCACAGGAATATAATTATAAGATTATGCATCACCTAACTCCAGAGCAGATTGCGGAACTAAGGGAAGACCTTTTGAAGCTAAGGGAGGCTATACTAAGACATGCCGAAGAACAGATAAGAGATCCTTCCAATGTGGTCTTTGAAGGGGGCGATGAGATAGACAGGGCAAACATAGAAGCAGATAGGTACCTTAACCTTCAAAGGATAAAGACAAGGGAGCTAAAGCTCTTAAGGAAGATAGACTACGCCCTTATGAAGATGGAGCAGGGTATATACGGCGTATGTGAAAGCTGTGGAGCTCTTATACCCTTTGAAAGGTTAAAGGCTAGACCTGTAGCCAATATGTGTATAAATTGCAAAGAAAAGGAAGAGGAAAGGGAAAATGAGTGAAAGTTGGATGTTTCCAAGGGTAAGCAAACTGCCTAAGTATGTCTTTGCTATGGTGAACGAATTAAAGTACAAGTTGAGGAGAGAGGGCGAGGACATAGTAGACCTCGGCATGGGAAATCCAGACCTGCCACCTGCGGAGCATATAATAGAAAAGCTCTGTGAGGTAGCCAAAAGGGACAACGTACATGGCTACTCCGCCTCAAAGGGAATACCACGCCTGAGAAAAGCCATATGCGACTTTTACAGAAGGCAGTACGGAGTGGAGCTTGACCCAGAAAGAGAAGCCCTCCTTACCATAGGGGCAAAGGAAGGCTACTCTCACCTTATGCTAGCTCTTCTTGAGCCTGGAGATACGGTGCTTGTCTCAAACCCCACCTATCCCATTCACTATTATGCCCCCATCATAGCAGGTGGAGAAGCCATTTCCGTGCCAATAGCAGTGGAAGAAGAAAAAGACTTTGAAGAGGGCTACCTAAGAAGGGTATACGATACATTAAAGGTTTCTTTTAGAAAGCCAAAGGCTATAGTTTTGAGCTTTCCCCACAATCCAACCACCGCATGCGTAAGCCTTGAGTTTTTCAAAGAGATGGTGAATATAGCAAAAAGAGAAGAGGTATGGCTTATACATGATTTTGCCTATGCAGACCTGGGCTTTGATGGTTATAAACCCCCCAGTATCTTACAAGTGGACGGTGCCAAAGATGTAGCAGTGGAGTTATACTCCATGTCCAAGGGCTTTTCCATGGCAGGATGGAGGGTTGCCTTTTTGGTGGGTAATGAAATACTTATAAGAAACCTTGCCCATCTTAAGAGCTACCTTGACTATGGAGTTTTTACACCTATACAGGTAGCCTCCATAATAGCCCTTGAGAGCCCCTATGAGATAGTGGAAAAAAATAGACAAGTGTACGAAAGGAGAAGGGATGTGCTGGTAGAGGGCTTAAACAGGATAGGATGGCATATAGAAAAACCAAGGGCGAGTATGTTTGTGTGGGCAAAGATACCTACTTGGATAGGTATGAATTCTTTGGATTTTTCCCTATTCCTTCTAAGGGAAGCAAAGGTGGCGGTCTCTCCGGGCATAGGCTTTGGAGAGTATGGAGAAGGTTATGTAAGGTTTGCCCTCGTGGAGAATGAACATCGCATCCGTCAAGCAATAAGGGGCATAAAGAAAGCCTTTGAAAAATATGCACGCCTTGTATAACCTTGTTAAATTCCGCCCGATGAAGTTTATGGGTATATGAGCTTCCAATCATAGGCGGGGGGTGCTTGCGCTACCGACCTTAAATAGCGATCACCTCCGTCCTTAGATATTCCCTTAAGGGCTCTGGCACTACAACAGAGCCATCTTTCTGTTGATAGTTTTCAAGGATCGCCGCCAAGGTTCTACCTATGGCTAAGCCAGAGCCGTTTAAAGTATGAACAAAATGAAGCCTTCCTTGCGAGTCCCTGTACCTTGTGTTCATCCTTCTTGCCTGAAAGTCCTCGCAGTTGGAACAGGAGGAGATTTCCCTGTATTTGCCCTGAGAGGGAAACCAGACTTCTATATCGTAGGTTTTTGCGCTGGCAAAGCCCATATCTCCCGTACACAAAAGGACTACCCTATAGGGAAGTCCCAAAAGCTTTAAAACATCCTCCGCATCGGCGGTAAGTCTTTCCAATTCCACATAAGAATCTTCGGGCTTTACTATCTTTACAAGCTCCACCTTGTTAAACTGATGCTGTCTTATTATTCCCTTTATATCCTTTCCGTAGGAACCCGCCTCCCTTCTGTAGCAGGGAGTGTAAGAGACCATGTATATGGGCAACTCTTCTTCTGAGAGGATCTCCTTCATAAAGAGGTTTGTAAGGGGCACTTCCGCAGTGGGAATAAGATAAAGGTCATCCCTTTCGCAATAGTATAACTCCTCTTCAAACTTGGGAAGCTGCCCTGTGCCCACAAGCACCTCTGGCTTTACAAGATGGGGGGGCATAATCTCCTTATAGCCTTTCCTTGAGTGTAGGTCAAGCATAAAGTTTATAAGAGCTCTTTCCAGCTTGGCACCCCATCCTTTGAGAAACACAAAACGACTACCCGATATCTTCCCAGCCCTTTCAAAGTCAAAAATGCCAAGCCTTTCACCTATCTCCCAGTGGGGCTTTGGCTCAAAGGAGAACTCTTTTGGCTTTCCCCACCTTCTTACCTCCACGTTATAGGTTTCATCCTCTCCCACGGGCACGCTTTCATGGGGCAGGTTTGGTATCCTTAACATCACATCCCTTAACCTCTCCTCCACAAAGGAAAGCTTTTCCTCATAAAGCTCTATCTTTTCTTTTAACTTCTTCACTTCCTCTTCAAGGAGAGAAGTATCCTCTCCCCTTTTTTTCAAGGCCCCTATCTCCTTACTTTTTGCGTTCCTGCTTGCCCTAAGCCCTTCTAAATCTTTAAGCAAAGACCTTCTTTCCGCATCAAGTTGAAGCACCTCATCCACAAGCTCCACAAGGGACTTATCCCTCGTAGAAAGCCTTTCCTTTACAAAGTCTGGATTTTTGCGTATGAGTTCTATATCAAGCATAAGGATATTTTAAACTACCCTTAAAAATCCTCTAAATTTTCCGATAAACACATATAACAAAGCTAAAGGAGGTATAAACCATGGCACTAAGAGTTAATTTTAACTTTGAGGCGGCATCGTCCCACACAGCCATACTTGGCAATGAAAGGGAGATGAACAAATCCCTGCTTAGGCTTTCCACTGGCTTGAGGATACTCAACGCCGCAGACGACTCCGCAGGTCTGTTTATAGCAGACCAGCTTATGGTCGTGGGCTCAGGCCTTGAGGAAGGCAACAAGAATATTCAAACAGGACTATCTGCCCTAAGAATAGCGGAAAGCTCTGCTGGGCAGATCTTCAACAGGCTAAACGAGATCTACAAAAGAACAGTTCGTGCAGCCAACGACATCAACGACCCCAACGCAAGGTCAAGCCTTCAAAGGGAAATTGACAACTTTGTTGACGCCATAAAGAAGATAGGTACCGACACAGAGTACAACGGAATAAAGCTTCTTGATGGAACCTTTAACAATAAGTACATACACTACGGCGCAAGGAAAGACCAAGTGCTACAAGTAGATGTAAAAAGCGTACTACCCAACGATCTAGGCGCCTATATGGCAAAAGCCCAGGGCTCTATCCATATATCCAATGTCGTCAGCACAAGTACTTTTGCCGATTACCTTAGTAGCTCAGCTGCCGACTTTGACGTAGACTCTGGTGATTATGTGGATATAAACGGTATAAGAGTTTTAGCTTACGATGGTACGCAAAGGTTTGTAGACGCACAAACCCTTGCAAAAAATATAAACGATAATAAAGACCTTCAAGCCTTGGGCATAGAAGCGGTGGCAAAAAATACAAACAAAGCAGATGCCGTTTATACGGGCTTTGGTAACTTTTATACCGTAACAGGCACTGCTACCACTTTAAACGCTGTAACTTTGAGTTTTCATGTAGGAACAACAGTTAGCACCCCTACCTTTAGCATTACAATAAACTCTTCAATAACGAACGTACAGCAACTTGCAGATGCCATAAACACCCAAGCTTCTGGAGCACGCGCTCCCATAAGCGCCAGGGTTGTGGATAGCAAGCTCTTCTTAGAGACCAACAATGGAGAGACAATAGCGGTGAGGGTAGGAATCAGTGGGAACATCGGTACTGGATCTGTTAACATCCAGCTTGGCCAAATACTCCAAGGGGCTGGAAATGTTACGTTTACCTCAACTTCCACTTACGTCTACTACATAGACGTGGGTACAGTGGACATAGCGGGCACTGATAGCTATAGGCTTCAGTATAGTGGAGTCTCTGCTGCAAGTACAGGCGCAGGCTTTAACTTTAACATCGGTTCTAATAGTTATGCCAATGCAAAGAACCTTTATGCGGTTAGTGTATTAACCAACGAAAAAGCTGAAGAGTCTATGCTTATAGTTAAAAAGGCCTTGCAGCGTGTGGATACGATAAGGGCTCAAATTGGAGCGGTTATGAACAACCTTCAATCCATATACGACTCCCAAAAGGTGGCTTTGGACAATACCAGAGAGGCGGAGAATGTCATAAGGAACACCGACTATGCAGAGGAGATGACCAACTTTACCAAACTACAGATAAAGATGCAAAGCTCTATGGCTATGCTGGCACAGGCGAATCAGTTGCCTCAGATGGTCTTGCAGCTCCTTAGGTAATAAGAAGAGGGGCTTTCTGCCCCTCTTTTTTTAAAGGAGTGGTAACATGATTATAGGAGCAAAGGACGTAAGCCAAACAGTACCAGAGCAAATTGCCTTTAATCAATCAAAGCTTCAAGAAGGGGCGCTCAGTAGCATAAGAAAAGAGATAAACAAAGAGATGGTTCAAGAAGCCAACAAAGGAGAATCGGAGCAAAGGATAAGCTCGGAAGAGCTAAGCAAGCTTATGGAGGAGATAAAAAGAAAGTTTGATATGCTAAGTAAGTACCTAAGAATAGACATTGACTCGGACTTGGAGATCCCAGTGGCTAAGATCATAGAAAAGGATACAAACAAGATAATAAGGCAAATTCCACCCGAATATCTTCTGGATTTGATAAAAAAAATAGACCAAACGTTGGGTATACTTTTAGAGAGAGAGGTATAGATTATGGCTGGTGAGATATACTTTAACAACCTTACGGGGAAGTTTGATTGGGGCTCTGTAATAGACCAGATAATAAAGGTGAAGTCTTTGCCCCTTCAAAGGCTATCTCAAGAAGCTCAGCAAATACAGGCAAGGCAGTCTGCTCTGCAAAAGCTCACCGAAGCGGTAAGGGGACTTTCTCAAAGCTTTGAAAGCCTTAACGTGGATGACCTGTTCAAAGGCAAAAGGGCAGAATCTTCTGATAGCTCCGTGCTTACCGCCACAGCCACAGAGAACACCCCCAACGTAACCCTTAACATCAGCGTCAACCAGCTTGCCCAAAAGGAGGTACTTATAACCACGCAAGGGATCTCCGATATAAACGCCAATATAAGCTGGGACTACTTTCGCATAGCATACAATACAGGACCTCAATACCTACGCTTTGAGATATCCTCTGGCTCTGGTAAGCTATCCGATTTGGTGAATGCCATAAACAATGTAGCGGGTGATAAGATAGTAGCCAGCATCTTCTACGACGGAAGCCAATATAAGCTTATGCTATCGGAAAAGGATGAAGGGGCTTCTACTGCAGAGACCGGTTCTGGTACCACGGTTATCTCCTTTGAAGACTTTCCTTATATAAACGGTCAGCTGTGGGACATAGACACTTCAAACCCTCTCCAGCAGGCAAGAAACGCCCAGATAAGCATGGGTTCAACCAACATCACAAGCCCCACCAACAGATTTGAAAACATCATAACAGGGCTTAACGTAGAAGTAAAAAAGACTGGAAATGCCACCATAAATGTAAGAGATGATTATTCAAAGGTTGCAAGCTTTTTTAATGATTTTGCGAAAAACTACAACGCCGTTATATCTCAGGTAAATAAGCTAACGGACAAAGGTGCTATCTTTCAAGGGGATTACTCTATGACTGGTATAAAAACAGAGCTTTCAAGGATGCTTGATGAACTCTTTGCCAACGACTTTGTAAATATAAAGGAAGATGGCACCTTGGAAGCAAACACCTCTGCGGTAAATTCCCTTGCCAGCGCAAACCCACAGAAGATGAAAGATATAATTTCAAGGCTTAAGGATACGATTGGGGCTTATGCCCTTAGAACTTCTACAACCCTTGGGAGCTTTACCAACGACCTTCAAAGCAGGCTTGACCGTATAGACTCAAGAGCCAGAGAGCTTGGAGAAAGGCTTGCTAAGGAAGAAGAAAAATTAAGGCTTGAGTTTGCAAAGGTTGAAGTCTTTATGAACAAAGCTCAAGAAACCATGGCAAGGATTCAAGCCTTTATGGTAAGCCTTTCCGATATGCAAGGAGGTAAAAGATGATAAACGCATACCTTGAAAATATGGTATTCACCGCAAACCCCCTTAGACAGGTGATCCTTTTATACGACAAAGCTATTTCGTGCCTTGAAGAAGCTGTGGAGATCATGGAAAAGGGGTCCCAAGACTATGAGGATATAAAGGCAAAGTACCAAGCCTTGGGAAGGGCTACGGAGATATTAACCGTGCTAAAGCTTACGTTAAATAGAGAAGAAGGCGGTGAAATAGCAAAGAACCTGGAGGATATATACGAAGCCCTTTCAAAGGATCTAATAAGGATAACCATAGAAGGCGACGAGCCAGAAACAATAAAAAAGATGGTTAAAATACTCAAAGATTTAAGAGAAAGTTGGGAAGAGGTAGAAAGGAGAGTATATGGAAAGCCTGAAACAGGTACTTATGCAGTGTGAAGTTTATCTAAGGCAGGGAGAATGGGACAAGCTATTGGAAGCCTTGGAGGGAATTAAACAGGAACAGATCCAAGAGCTTGACCCAAAAACCGCCGAAGAATGCCTTGGGATGCTGAACCATCTGATAAAAGAGGGTGAATCTATAAGAAACAAGATGGCGGAAAACCTTATAAACATAAGAAAGTTTAAAGAGGGGATCGTATATTAGAATTCCCTCCGAACCATTTTAGTAAACAGATCTCTAAGCCTTCCCTCTTGGTCAAAAGGTTCTACAAACTCCAAAACCTTGTTTAACTCTTCCATGGCTCTTTTTTCTGTCCTTTCCACACCACCATATTCAAGGACTATTTTCCTAAGCTTTTCATACTCGCCTTTGAAAAAGAAGGCTTTTTGGTCTTTTGTTAATTTTGGCAAGACGGATATTAAAGGATAGGTGCATTTGCCTTCCCTAAGGTCAAGGCCTGTAGGCTTGCCAAGCCTTTCTTCCTCTCCATGATAATCAAGGGCATCATCCACCAATTGAAAGGCTCTTCCTGCCAGTATGCCTATTCTGTAAAAGTCCCAGTGATCTTCCCTTCCTGCCATCAAGGCTCCCACAGCCATACAGGCACCAAAGAGGGCGCCCGTTTTATAGTCTATGATTTTAAAGTAGGTCTCTTCATCAATGATCTTGCCAAGGTTTCTTAGCTCCATAAGTTGTCCTTGGGACATCTTCATAACTGCATCGCTTAGAACCTCTATGGTTTCAAGGGTGCCAAACTTGGAATACAGGTAAAGGGCTTTGGCGTACATGTAGTCCCCCGTAAGCACGCAGGCTTGGTTTCCAAAGACCAAGTTGGCGCTTTTTTTGCCCCTTCTTGTTTGGGCTCCATCCACCACGTCATCATGCAGCAGGGAAGCCACATGCACATACTCTATACCAACCGCCAAGGGAACAGCCCTCTCCACATCACCCTTCAAAGCTTCACAAACCATAAGGGTAAGAAGAGGCCTTACGCCTTTGCCACCCGAAGAGATAATATAGTAGCCTATATCAAAGACTTCACGCACTTCCGGATCAAGGTAATAGAGTATCCTGTCCCTTAGGTCTTCCGTTTTTATCATAGGTTTTAATTAGTATAAACCACACTCACCATTGGGCAGTTATCTTTGCCTTTTTGTTTAGATATTTATCCACCGCAAGGGCAGCCTTTACACCGTCTGCGGCCGCTATAACCGCCTGCTTTATGTTGGTACAGAGCACATCACCACAGGCAAAGACACCAGGTACAGAGGTCATCATCTCCTCATTTACCACTATGCAATGCTCTCCTATCATCTCCACTTGGTTCATCAGAAAATCCACAGAGGGTTTGTTGCCACCAAGGAATATAAAAACACCATCCACCTCAAGAAGCTTCTTCTCTTTTGTGTTTATATTTTGTACCCACAAGCCTTCCACCAGAGAAGTACCTACTATCTCCAAAACTCTGTGGTGTAGTAATATTTCCACCTTAGGGTTGAACTGTATATGAGATACCATTTCAGGTGGCGCCTTTATCCTGCTGGAGGGCACCACCAAATATATCTTGTTGGCAAAGCGGGCTATAAACTCCGCCTCTTCAAGGGCATAATCATCCTCACCAATTACCGCCACGGGCTTGTTCTTAAAAAAGGCTGCATCACAGACCCCACAGTAGGAAACCCCCTTGCCCAAAAACTCCTCTTCACCCTTGTACTTGTTGGTCCTTTCCATAGCACCAGAGGCAACTATTACAGCCCTTGCTTTAAACTCCCTGCCGTCTATAGTGTAAACCTTTTTGATATCTCCCAAAAGGTCTGTGGCTATCACCTTACCCCTTACAAACTCAGCACCAAAAGCCTTTGCATGCTCCCTTATGAGTTTTAAAAGTTCATACCCCGATAGGGGTCCTCTTATACCCGGGTAGTTTTCTATCTGTTGGGTAATGCCCAAAGCACCGTCCGCTTCTGCCCTATAAAGAACAAGGGTAGATAAGCCAGCCCTTGATGTATATATAGCCGCAGAAGCCCCCGCAGGACCACCGCCGATTATCACCACATCATAAACCTTGTCTGTGTTGAAATCCAAGGTCAGCTCCATTTTTCCTCCTTATAGTAAATATAATAGCCCCCAAAGGGGGCAAAGGTAGAACTACTTAAGGGCTTCGTATACTCTACCCACAAGATCCTCCGAGGGCTTTAGGGTCTTATCTCCCTCCTTCCACTTTGCGGGGCAAGCTTCGTCCGGGTGGCTCATAAGGTAGGCGTTTGCCTTCATCTTCCTGAGAAGCTCTTCTGCATTCCTACCCACATTGTAAAAGTTTATCTCCGCACCCACAAGGACGCCATCGGGATTTATTATAAAGGTTCCCCTCAAAGCCAGCCCTGTGTTTTCATCGTACACTCCAAAAAGCCTTGAGACCTTTCCCGTAGGGTCTGCTCCCATAGGATACTTTACCTTCTCAAGAAGCTTTTCACTTTTTTGCCATGCAAGGTGGGTGTATTTAGTATCGGTAGAAACCGATATAACCTCCACGCCCATCTTTTGGAGCTGGTCATAATACTCCGCAAGGTCTGCCAACTCTGTAGGGCAGACAAAGGTAAAGTCTGCTGGATAGAAAAAGAGCACTACCCATTTGCGCTCTTTGAGAAGGTCTTCAAGGGAAAACTTCCCAAAGGAAAGGGTTTTTGGGTCATAGACCTCCATCTCAAAGTTTGGTACCCTTTGGCCAACCTTTACTTCCATCTTTACACCTCCTTAAAGTTTGTTATTGAGTATTATATGGAATTGATAATAATTTGCAACATGATAAAAATCAAACAACTGAAAGCCTTCTGTAAAAGATATGAAATAAATCGGTCTTAGATTAATGGGGGTTAAAGCTTGAGTTTTCAACCCTTTTAAGCCTTGTCTTTTTATACCCTTACCCTTATCCTAAGGGAAGATGAAGGATTTTGTCCATCTACACCTGCACACCCAATACTCTTTACTTGATGGAGCTATTAAGATAAAAGACCTTGTCAAAAGGGCAAAGGACTTTGGCTACAAGGCTGTTGCCATAACAGACCACGGAAACCTCTTTGGCATATTGGACTTTTACCGGTCTATGAAATCTGCTGGCATAAAGCCCCTTATAGGTATGGAAGCTTATTTTACTACTGGCTCTCGCTTTGATAAAAAGGGCAAGGGCTCGGAGGACAACATAACCGACAAGCTTAACCATCACCTTATCCTTATAGCAAAGAACGATACCGGCCTTAAAAATCTCATAAAGCTCTCAACCCTTTCTTACAAAGAGGGCTTTTACTACAAGCCAAGGATAGACTATGAGCTTTTGAGTAAGCACCATGAAGGTTTGATTGCCATAACCGCCTGCTTAAAGGGTGTACCTGCCTACTACGCAAGCCTTGGTGAGGAGGAAAAGGCAGAGGAATGGGTTAAAAGGTTCCTTGACCTTTTTGGTGAGGACCTTTATTTAGAGCTTCAGTCAAACTCCCTACCGGAACAAGAAAGGGCAAACCAAGGTCTTATAAGGATAGCCAAAAGGTTTGGGGTAAAATTGGTTGCCACCAACGACTCCCATTACCTGATGCCCGAGGACAGGATAGCCCATCAGGTGCTTATGGCCATACAGATGAAAAAGACCTTGGCAGAAATCCAGCAGGGTGCCGGTATAAAATGCGCCAACGAAGGTTTGCATTTTGCAAGCCCAGAAGAGGTATGGGAGAAGTTCAAAGGAAAGTTTGAAGGCTGGGAAGAGGCTTTGAAAAACACCCTTGAGGTGATGGAAAAAACTTTCCATAGCTTTGACCTACTTGAATCCAACGGCTATCACATGCCACAATTTCCTACAGAAGGTCTAAGCCTCGGAGAAACTTTAAAGGAGCTTGCCATAAAAGGCTTAAAACAAAGGATAGACCAAGGGCTGGCAAAGGATGAGAAGGAGTACTGGCAAAGGCTTGAGTACGAGCTTGATGTGGTTTCTCGTATGGGTTTTGAAGGATACTTCCTTATTGTTCAAGACTTTATAAACTGGGCTAAAAATAAGGGTATACCTGTTGGTCCCGGTAGGGGTTCTGCCGCGGGTTCTCTCCTTGCCTTTGCCTTGGGTATAACGGATGCGGATCCCATAAAACACGGGCTTCTTTTTGAAAGGTTTTTGAACCCAGAAAGGGTTTCCATGCCCGACATAGACGTAGATTTTTGTATGGAGAACAGGGACAGGGTAATAGAGTATGTGAAGGAAAAGTACGGCGCGGAAAGCGTTGCCCAGATAATCACCTATAACGTAATGAAGGCAAAGCAAACCCTTAGGGATACGGCAAGGGCTCTTGGGTTGCCTTACCAAAAGGCAGACGCCTTGGCAAAGCTTATACCACAGGGTGATGTGCAAGGCACATGGCTGAACCTTGAAGAGATGTACCTTACCCCCATAGAAGAACTTCTCGAAAAGTATGGAAGACATAGAACAGACATAGAGGAAAAGGTGAAAAAGTTCCGCAGAATGTGTGAGGAAAGCCAAGAGATAAAAAGGCTTGTGGAGATAGCCCTAAGGCTTGAGGGTTTGACAAGGCATACCTCTTTGCATGCAGCGGGTGTGGTGATAGCTCCAAAGCCCCTTGAGGAATTGGTGCCCTTATATTACGACAAAGACGGATCTGTGGCTACACAGTTTGATATGGCAAAGCTGGAAGAGATAGGCCTTATCAAGATGGACTTTTTGGGTCTAAAGACCCTTACGGAGATAAAAAGGATAAGAGAGTTGGTAAAGGAAAGGCATGGTGTTGAAATAGACCTTTTGAGATTGCCCCTTGAGGATAGAAAGGTCTTTGAACTTTTAAAGGAAGGAAATACCACGGGCGTTTTCCAGCTTGAAAGCTCGGGAATGAAAAACCTACTAAGAAGGCTTGAGCCCGATAGCTTTGATGATATAGTGGCGGTGCTTGCCCTTTACAGGCCGGGACCACTAAAAAGCGGCCTTGTGGACAGCTACATAAACAGAAAGCACAAAAAAGAGCCCATAGAGTACCCTTTCCCAGAGCTTGAACCTATACTAAGGGAAACCTATGGTGTTTGGGTCTATCAAGAGCAGATAATGAAAGCAAGCCAAATACTGGCAGGTTTTACACCGGGAGAGGCAGACACTCTAAGGAAAGCCATAGGTAAAAAGAAGGCAGACCTTATGGCTCAGATGAAGGAGAAATTTATAAAGGGGGCTGTGGAAAGGGGCTATGAAGAAAAGAAGATAACAGAGCTTTGGGAGGATATAGAAAAGTTTGCCAGCTATTCCTTTAACAAGTCCCACTCGGTGGCTTATGGATACCTCTCTTACTGGACTGCCTATCTAAAGGCATACTATCCGGAGGAGTTTTACTGTGTAAAGCTATCTACGGAAAAGAGCGATAAGAAGTTTATAAGCCTTTTAAAGGATGCAAAAAAGGAAGGCTTTAAGCTACTGCCACCAGATATAAACAAAAGCCACGTGGATTTTGTAATAGAAGGGGAAAAAAGTATAAGGTTTGGTCTTGCAAGGATAAAGGGTGTGGGAGAAGAAACCGCAAAGCTTATAGTGGAAAGCAGAAAAAGACAATGGACTTCCTTGGGAGATTTTATAAGAAGTGTGGATAGCAGAAAGGTTAATAAAAAGACCCTTGAAGCCCTTATAAAGGCTGGAGCCTTTGACTTTAGCAAGGAAAAACGTGATGCCTTACTCCAAAGGCTTGAAAGGGGATCATCCTTACTCACGAAGGGACTTTTTGGAGAAAAGGCAGAGGTCAAAGAAGAAGATTACTCCAAATACGAAAAGGAAGTTTTGGGCTTTTATATATCCTCTCACCCCCTTGATCCCTATGAAAAACTCCTAAGGGGTAAGGTTTCCTACCTTGAAATCCTTGAAGAGGTACAAGAAGGCACCTACACCTTTGCGGGAGTTATAACAGACCTAAAACTCAAAAAAACTCAAAAGGGCAACTATATGGCAGTCTTTAATTTGGTAGATAAAACGGGCATTGGCGAGGTGGTAGTCTTCCCAGAGGTCCTAAGTCAGAAGGAAGAAAAGATAAAAGAAGACAACGTTATAGTGGGTAGGTTTGAGGTGGATAAAGACGAAGAAACAGAGGAGGTAAGCCTTTTGCTCAAAGAGGTTTATAAACCCGAGGAGTTTTTAAGGAGTGAAAACATGAATATAAGGCTTGTCTTTACCAAAGAAATTGAAGAGGAAAGCCTAAGGAAGGTAAGGTCTTTGATAGACCAGTTCCTTGATGAGGAAGGGAAAGAGCTGATCCTTGACCTTAGGGTAAACGGCTACAGAACCTTAATGCAGGCAGACCCAAGGATAAAGATAAGTATGGATATAGTTAAACTTAAAGAAGATCTGGAGAAGTTGGGAGTGAAAGTGGAAATAACTTGACATTTATCGTGTTTTAGCCTATACTTAATACAAAACCCTAAAGGAGGGAATAGCCATGAAGAGACTATTCTTTATGCTACTCATGGCAGGAGCGTTGATCCTGTCGGCCTTTGTAAGCGGATGCGGTGGCGGTGGCGGCGGTACTGGCGGTGGTACTGGTGGCGGTACTGGTAGTAGTATCGGTGGTGATACCGGTGGTGGTACTGGTGGTGGTACTGGCGGCGGTACTGGCGGTGATACCGGTGGTGGTTTCACCATATCGGGCACTATAACAAACTGGGACCCCAACTACACCCTAAAAGCCCGTATAGGGAATACTGGATATGGAATCGTGCAGGTGGATAGCCAAGGCAGGTTCACCTATTCCCTGCCCACACCAAAAAGCAGCGACCTAAACCCTATGGAATTCGGTCCTGACACTTTTAATTTCTGTGGTGATGATGCTACACCTAATATCACTGAAAGGCCTACGGTTTCTCCAAACAACGTGAAAGCCAATAGCCTTGAGTTAATAGCCATAGGACCAAATAATGTACGGAGATATGTTGACCTTATAAATCCAAGCTTCGACCCGGATAACCCAACTCCAAACACTCCCTTTAGTGGAAGCTATGTGTACTTTGATCAAAATGCCAGTATAAGCGGGAATTATAGATATTCATGCCCAAATGGTGTGAAATTTAACTTCCAGTTTGACTCACAATACCCTCAGGGGTGGAACTATGTAGAGTTTGTTTTTGTCTCCTGTGACCAACAGACACAAACTTGTACCATTAAGCTTACCCGCAAGTCTCAACCAGACTCCAGATTGCAGTGGAGGATGGAAGAAACTAACGGCGGTGGTGGTACTGGTGGTGGTGGCGGTACTGGTGGGGGTAGTTTTACCCTTACAAGCCAAAGCTTTCAAAATGGTGGCGTAATACCTAACAGGTATGCCTACAATCAATGTGGTATAGGCGGTGCCCAAAACGTCTCCCCTCATCTTAGATGGTCTAATCCTCCTCAAGGAACTCAATCCTTTGTGATAATAATGGATGATCCAGATGCTCCCGGAGGGACCTTCACCCACTGGATAGTCTATAACATTCCAGCCAATATTACGGAAATTCCCGAAAATTACAATCCAAGCCAGCCAGTAGGACAAGGTAGAAACGACTACGGACAAGTTGGATATGGTGGACCATGCCCGCCGCAGGGAGAAACCCACAGGTACAACTTTACCATATATGCATTGAACTCAACCTTAAACTTTAGCAGTCCGCCAGACAGGGGTCAAATCCAGCAAGCTATGCAAGGTAAGATACTGGGCACTGCCACCATCTCTGGTACCTTTAGCAGATAACACCATAGCTTTTTGAGGCTCTTTTCCGAGCCTCGCCCTTTTTTTAAAAGCTTATAATAGAATAAAGATACGCTAAGTGAGAAATTTCCTTTTTATCGGTAGCACAGGCATCTTTGCCTGCGATAAAGGACAGCCTGGAAGCCTGAACTACCAGAGTTTTGAATTTCTTGTGGCGTCAATAATTACCCCTACAAAGGATAACTCTTCACCCAGCATATAAGGAGAAATCATACTAAAACCTTAAGCTATTTTTGAAACAGCCTGAAGTTTTTAAGCCTCCTCTCCGGGCTTTTCTACGCTTTTGAACCTATAACCGCAGAAGGGACAAAGCTTTGCCCTCCAATGGGCCTCACTATAACACTCGGGACATCTCTTTTTTCCCTTTAAGTACAGAAAGAGATTAAAGTGGAAAAGGAGCTTTGGAAGGATATAAAAACCAAACACTCCAAGGATTATAAGCCACGCCTTTAAAGGCGTCCAAGGGTCAAAGGAT
>CALIUI010000040.1 GCA_938048815.1 uncultured Aquificaceae bacterium
CTTACGATGTTAAAGAAAAGCTAAAAAGCTTGGGTTTAAGGTGGGATGGTGATAGAAAGGTGTGGAAGGGGACGGTAAGTGAGAAGGCACTCAGGAAACTTGGTAAGCTTGCGGACAAATTTCCAATAGAGATAAAGACAAGAACAAGGAAAAGGCATGAGCTTACGTATGAAGATGAAGTTGATAAGGACTTGCTTGAAAAGGTTTATGCAATCGTTGGTGAAAAAATAAAAGCGGTTATTCTTTATGCAAATCCTTACTCTCACTACGTTCATGACAGAGATGTAGTATTTACTGCAGGAGAGCTAAAAGACGGGAAGGTTAAAGTGGTAGCAAGAGTAAAAGGTAATGAAGGAGAAGTTCTTCTTTCTGAAAATGCATACAAAAAGACAGCAAAGGAGCTTTTAGAGAAGGCTCAAAGAGTTTATAAGAGCGTAGAAGATTACAGATTGGAAAACTATCTGGAATTCTTGAGAGAAAAAGAAGAGGCTGAAAGATACAGATACACAAACTCCACATGGGTGCGTTGCTGGGAGTGTGGAAGACTTATACCCCCAGGGCAAGCTACGAAAGACCTCAATGGTGAATGGTATTGTGGATGCTAAGGAGGTTCTGTCATGAGCATAAGAGTTGAAGGTGTTATAGACCTACCTCATGTAGATTTGAAAGACCTTGACACTCTGTATGAACTCTTTCTCTTCCTGCAGGAAAACAACATCAGCGTAGGCTCTTTTAATCCAAAGGAGTGGCTTTACATACTCAAAGACGGAGTTCTAAAGGTCATTCATAAAGAGAGAGACTGGAGCTACTTTGAATTCCACCAAGATGGTCGGTTCTTCATAGACAAGCACCACACGATTACAGAGAAGCAGGCAGACGACGCTGTAAAGGCAATAAGAGAGTTCTACCCAATGGTTAAGAAGGCTTTAGAGGTTCTAAAAAGCGTGCCAAATGCAAAGCTAAGCTACGACAGAGAAAGAGAAAAGCTTGTAATAGAGGTAGAAGAGCTATGAAGAAGGTGGTGTTTGAAATAGACAAAGAGGGGAAGGTCTTGATAAGAGCAGAAGGCTATCAGGGCAATCAGTGTGAATACTCTCCTAATGTGAAAAAACTCCTTGAGCTGTTGAAAGCTCAGGGGGAGATAGACAAAGTAGAAAAGCTCTATGAAGAAAAACAAACACAAACACAAGAGGAGGTCTGGTAATGTTTTATGTGGTAAGGACTAAAGACTACAGGAGAGTTATAGACAAGATAGTCAGGAGCTATCAGAGGAAAAACATAGAGGAAGGCACTCAGTATAGAGTTTTTGTCTATTCACCAGCCATAGAAACTGTGGAGGGACAAAGCTTTGACAGAGAGAGCTTTTTCAGAGCTTTGAAAGACGGACAAGAGCATGTGTATATCTTCAGGAATTTCTGTCCTTTCAATGCTGATGAGATAGCTCACATGGTAGAAAAATACATGCTTGGCTCTTCACCCGTTGATGTTTATGTGCTGTCAGCCACTTATGAGATACCCCAAGAGGTCTCTTCTCATGTGGTAGAGATAGACGACTATCTTCCTTCTCAAGAAGAGGCTGGAGAGGATTACTTTCAGGGGCTATCTTCTGTTGAAGTAAAGAAAGCCAAAAGGCTTGGGAAAGACTTGAAAGAGGCAAGAAAGGAAATACTTAAGCAGGCAGGTGGAATACTTGAAGTCTTTGAGCCTTATGAGGTTGAGCAGGCGGTGGGTTTAGGAGAGGTTATAGAGCTTATAAAGGCTATGAAAGGTCATGGAAAGGGAACGCTTTTGATGGGTGTGCCTGGGACAGGGAAAACGCTTATAGCCAAGAACCTCTCTAAGGAAGATGTGGTTGTAAGGTTTAACTTTTCTGCGGTGTATTCAAAGTATGTGGGGGAAAGTGAAAGGAACTTGAGGATAGCCTTGAAAACTCTTGAGCAGTTTGGGGATTGTTTTGTCTTCATAGATGAATTTGAGAAAGCCCTTAGCACAGGACAAGGAGACAGCGGAGTATCCAGAAGGCTCTTGGGAGAGTTTTTATCGTGGCTTGAGGACAGAAAGAGAGGACAATACATAATAGCCACTCTTAACGACCTTACCAACATACCTGTGGAGCTGGTGAGAACTGGCAGGTGGGACTTCATGCTGGGGCTTACTCCACCGCCTCAATCAGTGAGAAACCAGATAATAGACTACTACGCTCAGAAATACTCACTGCCTTTTGACGCAAAGCTTGCAAGCATTCAAGGAATAACACCTGCGGACATAGCCACCATCTACAGAGTTGCCTATGTGGTAGGGCTTGAAAAGGCAAAAAGGTATGTAAAGCTCACAAAAGACCTGCATCCTCATTTTGACAGGCTTGTGGAGCTTGTAAAGAAATACACGGTGCTTGTGTGGGAGGAAGACATACATGAGCTTGTATAAGTGGCAAAAAGAGTGCTTAGAGCTTATAAAAGACAGGAACGGGATAATCTCTGCCCCTACCAACGCAGGAAAGACAAAAGTGGCATACCTGTGGATGGATGTAAAGGGGGCTGTAGAGGGCAGGCACAAGATAATCTACACAGTGCCTATAAAGGCTCTGGCTAATGAAAAAACAGACGAATTAATCCAGCTCTATGGAAAAGAGCATGTGGGAATAGAGACGGGAGATGTGAAAGTAAGAGAAAACTCACCAATTCTGGTCTGCACGCAGGAGATATACACAAGGAAGTATGCCCACCAAAAGAAGAACTTCAAGGTGGTTATGGACGAATTTCACTACATCTTTTCTGCAAAAGACAGAGCAAGGGCATACATAGACGGCATAAGATACGCTCAGAAGAGCCACAGGCTACTTATCATGAGTGCTACTCTCTCTAAGCCTGACAGGATAAGGACTTACCTTGAGAAGAACACAGGCAAGGACTTTGTGCTGTATGAGACGGACTTTAGACCTACAAAGCTCATATTTACTGAAAAAGTCTTCACTCTGAAAGACATACCACCTTATAGCCTTGTGTATGTCTTCAATACATATGCTATAGACCGCATGGTTAGAAGACTTACCGCTGAGTATCCTCAACTGCCAATACTCAAGAGAAGAAAAATACAGAAAATAGCTCAAGACTTTAAAGTCAATCTTGAGAAGTTTCCAGAAGTTCTCCACGGCATAGCTAAATACCATGCAAAGCTCACATACACGGAAAAGAGGTTTATAGAGCGTCTTGTCAGAGAGGGCTTTATCAGCATAGTCTTTGCCACAAGTGCCTTAGGAGTGGGGGTCAATCTTCCCTTTCAGTGGGTTTTGTTTGCTACCTTGAAAGTGCCGACTGGCAGAGGAGAGCAGGATTGGCTTTCCAAGATAGACTTTGTCCAGCTTGCAGGAAGGGCTGGAAGGAAAGGGTTCTTTGATGAGGGGTATGTAGGTTTTCTAAAGCATGACTATGTGCCTTATGAGGACTTTCATAAAAGCCATGACCACTACAGAACTCTTCTTGTAAAGCCCTTAGAAGAGCCTGTTATAAAGCTCACAGTAGATTTAGAGGCTGTAGTGAAAGGACACAAAGACTTTGATGAGGAGATAGAGTATGTGTCAAAGTATTCAGAGCCACCGCTGACAGAGGAAGAGGTCAAAAGGCTAAGGCAGTGGGCGGAAAGTGTAAAGAAGACGCTCTCAGGACTTTCAGAGCTTGAAAGAACCGCTCTTTCTAAGTTTTATCTTCCTGAGCTTGAGCTTGAGGAAAATATAAGACTTGCCAAGCTTATAGTCAGCAGGCAGGCAAAGCTTTATGAAAACAAGAAATACAGGGTCTTTTATTCTTCTGACCTTGAGAGCTTTATAGCAAGAGATGACGAGGTAAAAGAACTGCTTGTCATAAGAAAGATAATGAGGACTTTGCAAGGTAAGAAGTTTGAAGACACTTATCTGTATTTTGAAGGGCTTGAAGAAGTAGAAAAGAGGATAAAAGAGCTTGACCCATTACTTCTGGAGGTAGGCTGATGGTAGGAGTGCTTATGCTTTATAATGACGAAAGGTCAAGAGGAGAGCTACACTTAGCAAACGGATACTTTTATGATGGCTTTGTGGCTATTAAGGAAAACTCAAGGCAGGAGCCATTGCCAGAAGGCTACTACATTGTGAAGTTTATAGAAGAGCGTCAGGGCAAATACGGAAAGTATCCTTATGTATCAATGCTGAAAAAGTTGCCTCTTGACCTTGCTTTTCTTGAGACGGTGCTGTGCCTTTCTGAGCTTTCTCTTCACACACAGAGAGACCTCTTAAGTCTTCTTGACCACATATTCACAAGCCCTAAGGAAAAAGAAAGAGCTGTCAATCTTCTTAACTGCATAGCTATAGCGGACAGAAAAGAACTTCTGATAGAAAGAGAGCCTTTAGATGACAGTCTTTTGAAAGAGCTTGATATAAACTATGAGGAGGTGGTAAAAAGCTATGAAGAGATACTTAGAGATAGACAAAGCAGGCAGAGTGAGGACTTTCAAGGGGGACTTTCCGACATTAGAGAGCCAGCTAAGAGAGAAAAGAGAAGAAAGGATAAGTCAAATAGTGCCTCAAGGCAAAGTCAGAAGAGCTTTCTGGATAGTTCTAAGAAAGGCTTTTGAGCTTGTAAGGTTTGAGAAGGGCGTGGAGTGGCTGAGAAGCTGGAAAACAAGCTGGGTTGTGGTGGTGGATGGAAAGGAGATAGCTCATTTCAAAGACAGAAAGAAAGCTCTTGAGTTTGAAAAAGAGTTTTTCATCAAGAGGGGGCTATGAGGAGCATTTTTCCTTATACCAGTCTTTCACTCCCTCTGGGTTAAAGCCATAGTATCTTGAAATGACCGCATTGCCTTTGATAAGCACTAAGGTAGGAGAACCCCACACCCCATACATCCTTGCAAGCTCCCTGTTTTCTTCTATAGACACTACCCTGTAAGGCATGGACATTCTTTCAAGGTAATGCTTTGCCACATTGCAGGAGCTACAGCCTGTCTGGGTAAAAAGCAATATAAGACACTCCGCAAGCATAGAGAATAATATAGCATTTCAGTTTTTCTGGGGAATTCCCCAGAAAAGCCTGCCCCTGCCCTCAGCAATCCTGCCTTCTTTTCAGTCCTTGTCTTTCAAAGCTTTCCTAAAATCACCACTCTCAAAGCTTTGATTTTCAAAGTTTCCACCTTAGTGTTCCTAAGATGGAAAAATTTTTGTAAGGATGGAGAAAGAGTGGAGTATATATCTTCACCTCTTTATTTCAACAATTCTTCAAAAGACATTTTTTCGACTAATTTTTCTGGTGGAAGATGCATATTTTCTTTAAGTTTACTTAATAAAATTTTAGGTGATTTTGCAAACCTTCTAACTAATTCATCATCCGAATAAGATAATTGTTTATAACGTAATTTTGCTGTTTCTCTATATGAATAAATATATTTCCTTTCCTCACAATAATCAAGATATTCTTCTAAAATTTCTTCCACCTCATCTTCATTACTATCATCATCATTTATAAGATAAAAAACAGGGTCTTTTCTCTTCATATCATAGAGATAATCATGATAAACATAATATACTACATAAATTTGATCACGTATATCATCGTAACAAAAAAGTGCTAAGTCTTTTTCAAAATCAATTATCCTATCTTTATATAGATCAGGATTTTCTAAAAAATGTTTAAAAGCTTCTTTTACTTCATGTGGAAACTTAGAATAATCAAATTCAAGATGATGATTTCCCCAGTAAAAACCAAAATCACCTATGTGATACTTATCGTATAACAATTCTTTTAGTCTTCCTACACTTATACCCTCAGGAACATTAATAACAAAATATCTTACTATACATTCAAAAGGTGGTAAAGGGCTAACACGATAAACTACTCCAACTTTTTTCTCTTTATTCATTTTTATCCTCATTTTTCCACCTCCTTTTCCATTTTCATTTTCCATTATTATACCACAAATTATCTTTTTTGTCAAGTAGGTTTAGAGTGTGTTCCAAAAATCTGGGCACTTCAAACTACTTGACAAGAAAAATGTTTAGAGTTACCCTATCAATAAATGAAAACTATACACGGCAAGCTTTTATTTGATAACCCACAAGATATAGAAATCCTGAAAGACTTAACGAGAAGATGGTCATCGGCTTATAGGTATGCTTATAAAAGATTGCTTGAAGGAGTGGACTTAAACACCTTAAGAAAAACCCTTCAAGAACTTTTCAATCTAAACGCAAGATACGCCCATTCAGCCATAGTCAAAGCCCAAGCCTGGCGAGTTCTCAAGGTAGTGGCGCTGACGGCACTCTCTCCTGAGGCATCCCTAAGGGATGTCTCTACCCTGAAGAAGTATCTTCTTTGGGGTAAGTGGGGAGACCCTTTACGGGCACAGTTCCTACTGCAGGGGGTAGGGACGTAGCCTATGAATATTCATAGGCTATTTGGGGAACACCCTGTTTCTACTCTTGGATATTCCAATTGAATTGAAAAAGTAATTCCTAAAAAACTTTCCACCAAACTTACTACCTCATCAAAATCACTCTTTATATACCTAAGCATCAGAAATATAATATAAACTATTTTTATATAATTGTTACACCCATAGCTTTTACCTCCTTTTCTTTTCTCCCTCCCTTTTTTAAAATTTAGCTCGCTAAAAACCACCCTCCAACCCCATTGACAAACCTTCTACTATCGCTTATATTATTCCTTAGCCCACACAAGAGCGTGTGGGCAGGGAATAGTCTGTCTTTTTTCAAAAGACCTTAAAAAAGAAAAAAGAAACCCTATATATTATATAAGGATGTTAAATTAACGTTAAATTAACATTTTTATGATAATTTTAACAGGGGGTGGGGTGATATATATGTATATATATATATGTGTGGGTCAAAGGGGGGTAATTTTAAGATATCCAA
>CALIUI010000041.1 GCA_938048815.1 uncultured Aquificaceae bacterium
AGATATTCTACCGCCTTCTCAAGGCCATAGGAAACTTCTATCTCCTTTAACTTTCTATACAAAGGCTCTATAACACTTGATAAAATTTCCCTTTTTGACACCCCCACCCTATCACTTTGATATCCGCCCCCGATAGGATAAACATGGGCAAAAACCCAGTAAAAACTGCCATCCTTTGCCATGTTTTTTACAAAGGCAAAACACTCATCACCCCTTTGAATATGGCTCCACAGAACCTTAAAGACTGTTCTTGGCATATCGGGATGTCGCACTATATTATGAGGAGAGCCAAGGAGTTCCTCCTCCGAGTATCCAGAGATCTCTATAAAGACAGGATTGGCGTAGGTTATCACACCCCTCAAGTCTGTCCTTGAAACTAAAAGCTCTCCTTCTGGTACCACTCTCTCCGTGTTTGTGGGCTGCACATGCGGCTTTTTCATCTTTTACCCTCCTATAAAAAATTACACCCTTTAATTAATTTTACCACAAAATCCTCTATGTATGCTTGGTAAAAAATTCCCCTGTAGGGGGTAATTCAGGCTTCCAGCCTGTTTTTTATTGCAGGCAGGGATGTCTGCGCTACCGATGAAAGAGGAATTTCTCACTTGGCGTGTACTATATTATTTATTATCCATATGGGTATGCTGCCTTTGTTGCTTATACTCTTGCTCTTTCAGATAGCACTGGCGGAGGAGTGTTCAAAGGAAGAAGTCCTATCCCAGATAAAAGCCCTTGTTGAAAGGGATTATCTATGGAGAGATAGGGTAGAAAACTTTGACTGGAAGAGTGAAGAGGAATTTATAGGATATTTAAGGAAAATAGGTGATAGGTGGAGTGCCATAACAAGGCAAGAAGAGGATAGGCTTTGGTATTCCAGTTCAAAGATGGTGGGAATAGGTATAAGGTGGGATGATAGGGGTTATGTGAAAAAGGTCTTTGCGGGCTCGCCCGCAGAAGAGTATGGGATAAAGGAGGACGACCTGATAGTGGCTATCAACGGCATAAGTGATAAAAACCAATGGAGAAGAGCCATAAGGGAGGCAAAGGATTTTGTTGAGATAGACCTTATAAGAAAGGGCTTCTTTATAAGCCTTTCTGTTAAAAAGGGTGAGTTCGTGGTGCCAATAATTGAGGATTTTAGGGTTATAAGCTTTGAGGATAAAAGGATAGGGTATGTAAAACTTGCCAATTTTACACAGCCTGCAGCAGAGGAGTTTAAAAGGTTTTTGGAAAAGTTCAAGGAAGAGGGCATAGACCTTCTAATTTTAGACCTAAGGGATAACGGCGGTGGCTTGATATCTGTTGCCAAAAGCATAGCGGATATGTTGATAGGTGGAGAAGGTGTGATGTTCTACTTGGAGGGAAGAGGTAAGAACCTTGGGTTATACACCTTTAAGGGCAAAGAAGCCTTTAACAAGCCCATAATAGTTTTGGTAAATAAGCAAACTGCATCCGCCGCAGAACTTCTTACGATGCTTTTGAAAAGGTATGCAAAAGCCCTCATCGTTGGAGAAAACACTGTGGGAAAATATGTGGGTAGCAACCTTTACCCTCTCAACGCCTGTGGAAAGGTTCTAAGGCTGGTGACCTTTGAAATGAAGCTACCTACTGGTGAAAGCATAACGGGGGATAAGGGAATAGAACCCGATTGTAGGCTTGCAGATGGAGACTTTATAAACAGGTCTATGGAGTGCTTTTATAACCGTACCTTTGGAGTAGCTCCTTCAACTCAGCCCTAAGCTCTTTTAGGGTTTTTCGTGTATTTATAGCAATGGCATAATGGGGTGGAGAAAACCTTTCCTTCTGTCTTAGGTATATTTCTATGTCTGCGTCGGATATATCTTGTCTGCTTTTTAGTCTTTTGAGTATCTCCTCTTCTTCCGCCTGCGCAAGAATAAAAAGAGCGTTAGGAAAGTTTTTTCTAACCAACTCCCTTTGCCAATCTTCAAGAAAGGTAGCATCCAAGACTATGTTCTTTCCCCCTTTCTGTTTTGCCCTTTTTATCATCTCCTCGTAGACCCTTTTGGTCCAATCCTTTGTGTACATGCCCTCGCCATAGGGTACTTTTAGCCTTTTGTTGGGCTCAACGCCTGCCAACTCTTTTCTAATTTGGTCGCTCCTTATCCACTCAAAGCCAAAGTCTTTGTTTAATATACTTGCCAAAAAGGATTTTCCAGAGCCCGAAAGTCCCATTACAACCACTATCATCTTATCCCAAGGTTTTCAAGCAAGGCAGGGCTGTGGCCCTCTATAACCTTGTAGCTTCCAAGGATTATGTTGTAGGGAGTTCCTTGCACATTTAGCCTTTCTGCCACCTTTATGTGTTCCTGCACCAAGGGGCATTCCTCTACCTTTGGTGGCTTTCCATCAAACTTTCCCGAAAGAACCTCATCAAGGGCTTTTAACCTATCCTTTGAACAAGCTATGTAATAGGATTTTGCATAGCTTTCTGGAAAGCTTTTAAAGGGTAAAAGGAAAATATAGACCTTTATCTTGTTTAGATGGGGTTTTAGGGCTTGCCATTCTTTTCTGCAATGCCCACAGTCGGGGTTTATAAAGCTTATAAGCTCCCTTTTGCCCTTTCCTACAACTATCGCCTTGTTTAGAGGGGTCTCTTTAACTTGGGATTTTATAAACTCCGTATAAAGGTCGTCCCCAAAGGAAAGGGTGAAAGATAAGATCAAAAGTAGCAAGTATCTCATAGGGGAAAATTATACTAACAACTCTCTTATCTTGCTTACCACCTCTTCTATTATCCAATCGGGCGTAGAGGCACCTGCGGTTATACCTATTCTTTTTGCCCTTTCAAACCATTCCCTTTTTAGCTCTTGGGAGGTTTCAATATGGTAGCTGTTGGGGTTTAGGCTTTTGGCTATTTCATACAACCTTCTTGTGTTCCCGCTGTTTTTACCGCCGATTATTATCATCACATCCACCTGTGGAGCCAAGCTATAAACGTCCTCTTGGCGCTCGGAGGTGGCGTTGCATATGGTGTTTATAACCTTTAATTCCCTCGTCCAAAGGGCGATCTCTCCTACTACCTCTTTGAAAAACTGCTCATTTTGAGTGGTTTGGGCAACAACACCCACCCTATCCTTTCCAAGAACTTCCCTTAGGTCTTCTTTGTTTTCCACCACCACGCCTCTACCGCCGCATTCTTGTAGATAGCCAAGGGCACCCACCACCTCGGGATGGTTCTTTTCTCCCACTATTACCACAAAGTAGCCCTCTTTGCAAAGCTTAATCACCGCTTCATGCACAGCCTTTACAAAGGGACATGTGGCGTCTATTATTTGAACTCCCTTTGAAAGCAGCTCCTTTTCCTTCTGAGGTGGTATGCCATGGGAACGCACTATAACCTTGTCTCCTTGGAGAAGTTCCCCATCATCCTTTAAAAGCCTTAGGCCCTTTTCCTCAAGTCTTTTTACCTCTTGGGGATTGTGTATCAAAGGACCTATACTAAGTATCCTGCCCTTTTTATCCTTTAAGGCTTCTTCCGCAAGGTTTATGGCTCTTTTTACTCCAAAGCAAAAGCCCGCATGCTGTGCCACTATCATTTCTGCCATGCTAACAAATTATACTTTTCAAGGGAGCTTAATCCTTGAGCTATCTCATACAAAAGGCCTCTTCTGTAAAAAAGCCCTCAAAAACCTTACAAACGCCACCCTCAAGAAAAACCTCTTCCATGTTATGGTCAAAGTCTATTCTTAAAAGCTCTCCACCCTTTGTATAAACTTCAACGGGCTTTTCCCTTACCAAGCCTTTAAGGTATGCCACCAAGGCGCTTGCCGTTGCACCGGTACCACAAGCAAAAGTTTCCGCTTCCACACCCCTTTCATAGGTCCTTATCTTCAGGGCTTTTGTGGATATAGGCTCTATAAAATTCACGTTTGTTCCCTTGGGCTCAAACTCTTTATGAAACCTTATTGCTCTTCCTAATTTTTTAACATCTACCTTGTCTAAGTTTTCTACCACCGCCACAAAGTGGGGCACTCCCGTGTTTATAAAACTGCCAGATATAAGATCGCCATCCACCTCAAGCTCTACCTCTCTGTAGCCATAGGGTTTGGTAAGCTGTACCCTTACCCTTTTTCCATCCTCCAAAACCCACGCCCTTATAATCCCTGCCAAGGTTTCAAACCTAACCTCTTGATCCACTATGCCCTTTTCATAGGCAAACCTTACCGCACACCGAGAGCCATTGCCACACATTTCCGCCACAGAACCGTCTGCGTTAAAAAAGCGCCATTTAAAATGATTCTCCCTGTTTTCTGGTCCTTCTATGAGTATAAGGCCGTCTGCACCTATACCCCTATGGGGCCTGCAAAGGCCTACTACAAAGTCCTTTATGTCAAGTCTTAGCCTTTGCAAAAACTCTTCCACCTTGTGGTCTCTGTTGTCTATTAAGATAAAATCGTTTCCAGAGCCTTGCAATTTTGTAAATTCCATGCTATATTATTATATCCTAATCCCAGCTAATCCCCATGGCTCACCTCCTCCTACCCCCCCTCTTTTGGGGGGGTAAAAAAATATGATATTATTTAATCCATACGCCTGGTGAAGAATTATCCTTTGTAGGGTACCATTGACTACCACAAAAAATCTAAAATTCTGGTAGTTCAGGCTTCCAGCCTGTCCTTTATCGGTGGTGGCTCTACTGCTGATGGCTCTACCACTAGGCTATCTCTTTTCTTCACAGACAGCCCGGCGGATGTATACTCTTCCTTTCTTGTAAAGGTTTATGAAGTAAACCTATGCTCCGATAATCAATGCCAAAGCAAAGCAACTGTATTCTCAAATTCCCAAGGGCTTGAGGTAGACCTAAGCAAGCTTAGGGGAATTCTCCAGTACATAAACACCTCAAACATACAAAATCAAACCTACAACAGGCTTGAGGTGGTAATGGATAAAAACCTATCAATAACAGATGCCTCTGGCAATGATCACCCTGCCGTTTTTACACCCATGCAAGAAAAGCCCAACAAGCCAAACACCGTACAATGTGATAACACAAGATGCTATATAAGGTTTAACGGCACAGTACAGCCCTCATCTACCGGTAGGCTGGTGGTGGATTTTGTTTTAAAGGACTTTGACGTAGATGAGAACACCAACCCTTGGCAGGTTAAAGAGGTTAAAATGATGTCCCTTAAACCCCAAAGCTATTTGCAGGGCTATTGGAAAATTCACATCACAGCCCAAGGAGTTCAAAACTCTGCAATAACAGGCACGTGGATGAATGGAACATACACCATAAACGTGGACCAAAACACCCTTTGCGAGATAAATGGAGTTTACCATTCGGGAACAGCATGCCTTAATCATATACAAAGCGGTATGTGTATTGAGGTAAAAACGGACTCTGATCCTGCAAATTCCACAAGCCTTAGAGCTTTAAAGATAGAAACGGAAAGATCTCATAAATGCATGACCCAAAGCAACGACAATTATAGCAACTACATCAAGGTAAAAGGGACTGTAACAGCCATAGGCTCCAATACCTTTAACATAAACAACTACCCCAACCCCATAGAAATAACTGCCAACACGGTTTGCGAGTACCAAGAGCATGTGTATATGACTGGTTCTGCTTGCCTTTCGCAACTACAAACAGGTTGGTACGTAAAAGTAAAGATAGCAAACGGCCAAGCTATAAAGATAGAAAGGGAATAGGCAAAGGAATATTTGCCTATATTTAAAACAATGCCCCTTATCACCATGTTCTGGGGAAGAAGAGAAAGGGATAGTTTTTATCCAGAAAAGATACTGTGGCTTTTGGAAACCCCCCACCCCCACTGGGTGGAAACGATAAGGGACAATCTAAAGCTTGACTTTAAAGAGAGTGGTTTTAGGCAGTTTGTTTCCCTTTCCTGTAAGTATCTAATAACGGATGCCATGCTTATGTTCGGTCTTGAGTACGCTTTGGAAAAAGACAGGCTTATAGAAAGCTTAAACCCTATAAGACTTACGGTGCGAGTAAGACCGGGAAGCTTTCTTGGTATAAGCCACCACTTTCTTGGAGCACCTTTTGAAATAGAACAGGACGAAATCCTAAGGGAATTTTTAAAGGAGGCACGCGGGATTATGGAAGAGGGCGGCTTTGGTATGCAGGTTTTGGTATTGTCTCACAATGCCTACTTGGAAGACATCCTTTTGGAAAACTTGGAGAGAATAAGGGGATTAAATTATCAATTCTATGGAGTAAAGTGATGGATAAGGGCTACAAAGGAGTTTTTAGCAAGATGGGTGAGGGCCTTTTGGAAAAGTTCATAGAGGATTTAAAAGTGGAATTGGGGAAAAAGCCAAAGGACCCAGAGCTTCTCTTTAAGCTTGGAGTTGCCTACAGCAGGGCGGGCAAGATCCAAGAGGCAAGGGAAGTTTATAAAGAACTGAAGGAAATAGACAAGGAAAGAGCCAAGGAGCTTTTGGATATGATATATGGGGTATAATTACCTGTAGGGGGATTAAACCTTTTTAAACTCCTCTGGCAGCTCCCTTGGTGGTACTCCTATGTACTCGGTTTCCTTCTCTTCATCCAATCTTTTGGAGAAGGGCTTTTCCATGGTTAGCTCCTCATAGACGTGGGCAACAAGCCCGGGCACCCTTCCTATGATGAAAAAGCCCTTTCCAAGCCTCCAATCAAAGCCCATCTCTGAGGCAACCGCTGCAATGCCACCATCAACATTAAGAACAAGCTTTTTGCCTTTTTGCCTTCCTATCTCTTCTTGGACCTCCTCCGCA
>CALIUI010000042.1 GCA_938048815.1 uncultured Aquificaceae bacterium
GCTTCAACCGCCGCATCCCTTGGTATAGAAACAGCTATTTTCTTTACCTTTTACGGCCTTAACATAATTCATAAAAAGAAGATGCACGAACTGAAAATAGCCCCCATAGGAAACCCCGCCATGCCTATGGCTTTCCCACCCTCTATGCAGAACTCTTTAACCAACACCATATCCTCCATACTCCCAGGACCTCCACAAATAATGGGCATCATTCCAGGTATGACGGACCTTATGAGCTTTATGATGAAAAAGACCATAAAGGAGCATGGCGTTGCAGATATACCAGAGCTTATAGAGGCATGCAAAGAGGCGGAAGTAAAGCTTATACCCTGCCAGATGACCATAGAACTCTTTGGCTATAAATACGAAGACCTAATAGAGGGACTTGAGCCACCTGCCGGTGCAGCAACCTTTATAAACTACGTAATAGAAGCAGACAAACCCATGATAATCTTTGTTTGAAGGAGGATAGATATGGCATACGAGAAGGTACTCTTCTACATCTTAACGGTGCCCTTTTTTGAAAGGGCGGAGCCAACCACAGGAGAACTTATAAACCCACAGGCGGGAGCTCCCTTCTTCCTGGCTACCGCAGCTACCACCATGGATTATGAGGTGGAGATGGTTATAACCTCTGAGGCTGGCTTTCTCCTTATGAGGGATAACGCAAAGAAGGTAAAGGTCAGACCGGGGGTGGAACAAACCATATACGACTTTATAAAGATGGCAAAGGATGCAGGAGTTAAGATATACCTTTGTGTGCCCTCCCTTGACCTAACGGAGATATACAAAAAAGAAGATGTTAATCCAGAGCTCTGCGATGGTATCATAGGTGGAGCTGCCTTCCTTGATAAGCTCATGAGTGGCGAGTATGCAGTGCTTACCCTATAGACCTTTTTTTGCCTGTGAGATTATAAGTATATGCTTAAATTCATATAAGCAAAACTTATTTGACTATCATCACCTTGGTGATAACTTTATGGAAATAAAGCCAAAGGAGGTATAACTATGGAAGGCCACCCTTATGGATATAACCTGCCCATATCGGAAAAGACCAAGGCAGTACCTTGGGAAGAAAAGGTACGTGTTGTAGAGGAAGTAAAATCGGACTTCCGTTATAAGGAATACATCTTTGGTTGTCTTAACTGCGGCGTATGTACCGCTTCCTGCCCTTCCAATAGATTTTTTGATTACTCTCCAAGGGAGATAGTCCAAAGGTTTTTAGAGGAGGACGTAGAGGTCCTCTACGACATGATGCATGAATATATATGGGCATGTTCCCAGTGCTTCACCTGTTGGATAAGGTGTCCCTTTGTAAATAACCCCGGTGGTCTTGTAGCCATAATGAGAGAAGTGGCAGTGCGCAACGCCTTTGAGGCAACCAAAGACCTTCTCAAGCCCTATGGAAGGGTTCTTCTAAAGGTTATGACCACGGGAAACCAGCTCTCCGCGGACATGCTACAGCCCGACTTCTTCCCAGACTGGGGACCCAAGATGGCAGACAACATGGAAAACCTAAGGGCAAAAAGGCTTGCCATTCCCTTTGACGTAGGAAAATCTGTAAAGACCGCTTGGGAAGTCTCTTTGGAAACCGCCGTAGAGATGTACACCATATGGAGAGAGACGGGAATATTTGAGATGCTTGAAAAGCTTGATCCCAACCTCTATAACGTCATAATGGATATAGTGGAAGAGAACGAAGAAAGGTATGAAGATCTCTATGAAGAAGAGGAATAAGCTAACAAAAGGGTTTGAAGCCCAAAAAAAAACTTTTAAGGAGGTATAACCATGGCACATGGACATGGCTTTGGACATAACAGCCCCGGAGGCCTTTTAAGATACCCCAAGGAGCCCCCCTTCCCCCTCAAAGAGTACAGCGCTCACTACGATCACATCTTTGAGATGATGGAGGAACTGGAAGCAAAGGGAGAGATTCTCATATACAGGATAACCGAAGAAAATCAACCGGTAGAAGTCTTTACAAGAACTGGTAGAATAAAAACCATCCCCACCAACAAGCTTTGGCACCACAAGTCCTGTGGACAGTGTGGAAACATCCCCGGATATCCTGCCTCTATTTTCTGGTTTATGAATAAGTTTGGACTTGACTATCTAAATGAGCCCCACCAAACTTCCTGTACCGCATGGAACTATCACGGCTCTGGCACCTCCAACCCAGTAGCCCTTGCGGCGGTTTGGCTTAGGAACATGCACCAAGCCTGGAAGACGGGCTATTACCCCCTTATCCACTGCGGAACCTCCTTCGGATCCTACAAGGAAACCAGGGAGCAGCTCATAATGAACAAGGAGCTTAGGGATGCGGTAAAGCCCATCCTTAAAAAACTCGGAAGGCTTACAGAGGATGGAAGGATAGTGATACCCCAAGAAATAGTCCATTACTCCGAATGGGTCCATGCTATGAGGTATAAGATGGCAGAGCTTTACCAAAAGGAGGGCAAGGCAAAGGGTATAGACGTCTCCAAGGTAAGGGTGGCAATCCACAACGCCTGCCACGTCTACAAGATGATAGCAGACGATTATCCTTATGATCCAGAGGTTTATAATGGTCAAAGACCTGCTGCCTCTGCCGCAGTGGTAAAAGCCCTTGGAGCCCAGATAGTGGATTATTCCACTTGGTACGATTGCTGTGGTTTTGGCTTCAGACACATACTAACAGAAAGGGAATTTACAAGGTCTTTTGCCCTACAAAGAAAGCTAAAGGTTATAGCAGAAGAGGTAAAGGCAGACCTTATAGTAACCCACGATACAGGTTGTACCACCACCTTTGAAAAGAACCAGTGGATAGGAAAGGCACATGGTATGTATCATCCCGTTGGTGTTATGTCCGACGTGATGTTTGCAGCTTTGGCTTGTGGAGCCCATCCCTTCAAGGTGGTCCAGCTTTATTGGAACTGCTCCAATTACGAACCCCTCTTGGAAAAGATGGGTATAACCAACTGGAGAGAGCTAAGAAAAGAGTGGGAAGACACAGTTAAGTACATAGCAGATCTTGAAAAAGCTGGAAAGTACGATGAGCTCATGGAGTTCTTCAAAGAGTACGACCTTTATGAACCCTACAGCAGGACTTCCACCGGTAAGCCAAAGGCTTCTGCTACTGCCAACATACCTTTGTTTAAGTCCTAAGCTTTTATGGGGGCTTTGCCCCCTTAAGAACTAATTAAGGAGGTAAAACATGCCAAAGAGTGTGCTGGTTATAGGCGGTGGTCCAGCAGGGATTGCAGCAGCAAGAACTTTGGGAAGGCTTGGCATCTCCACCCTACTGGTGGAAAAGGACGGTCAGCTGGGTGGGAACCCCATTAAAAACCATTACCACACCCTTATTCCAAGAAAGCTAAAGCCCTCCCAGGTGATAGGTCCTTACATAAAGGATGTGGAGAACAACCCAAATATTAAAGTGCTTTTGAACACAGAGCTAACAGCCTGTGAGGGAGAGCCCGGATCTTACAAGGTAACCCTTTCCAATGGGGAAAAGCACGAGGTGGGCGCCATCGTAGTGGCAACGGGCTTTGAACACTTTGACTCAAGAAGGAAGGGAGAGCTTGGCTATGGCCTTTATCCCGACGTAATAACCAACCTTGAGCTTGAAAGGATGTTTTCTCAAGAAGGAAGGCTATACAGGCCCTCCAACGGGCAACTACCCAAAAGGGTAGCCTTTGTCTTCTGTGTGGGTTCAAGGGATAGACAGCTTGGTGTTACCAACGTGCATTGCTGTAGGTATGGCTGTGCCCTATCGGGTCTTCAAGGGTCTGAGATAAAGGAACACTACCCAGACGTGGATGTTTTCTGTTATTACATGGATGTAAGAACCTATGGTACTTGGGAATATCCCTTCTACTGGGCACCACAGGAACAGTATGGTGTTAGGTATGTAAGAGGTAGGATAGCGGAAATAACTTATAGCCCTGCTGACGGTAGGCTAAGGATAAAGCACGAGGACACCATAGTGCAAAGGCCTTCTGAAGTTCCCATGGATTTGGTTGTCTTGGTGCTTGGAATGGAGCCCTCACCGGGTACCAAGAAGGTGGCAAAGATCCTTGGGCTTGCCCAAGACCCCGATAGCCAGTTCTTAATACCCTCAGAAGAGTCTGGTTCCAACATAATATCCAACAAGCCCGGTATATTCATAGCAGGGGCTTGCAAAGGACCCATAGATATAGAATCCTCCTTCTCAGAAGGAGAGGCAGCAGCAGCAGAAGCTGCAGCTTTCCTTGGCGCAAAGGTGGCGGTATGAAAAAACCTGTAATACTTGATGACTTTTTAGTTAGGGACTATCTAATAAAGATCCTTGGAGAAGGCGAGGAGTTTGTGCAAGAGTTTTACAAGGATCTCCTCGCCAAGTCTCTCCTTTTCCAACAAGCCCTTAGCAAGGAAAGACTCCCCTCTTTAACAGAGGAAGACCTTGACCTTATCCTTGAAAAGATCTTTCCAGCAAGGAGAAGGAAAGAGAGGATAATTCAGGAAACGGGCATAGAAGGGCTAAAAAGGGCAATAAGCGACCTTCTCTATGGAAAGGCAAAAAGCTGGGAAGAAAGGGTTGAAAGCTTTGTAAAAGAGATAAGGGGCGTAGACAAAAGGATGGCAAGGGATATAGCCAGCGAGATCCTTCATTTTACCTTCCCAGAGGAATATGTGTTATGGACAAGCTGGATATGGGATCCAGAAAGTGAAAGTGGTGCTGTGGTTTTTCTAAAGGAAGAACCACCAAAGAGAAGTATGTACGGTGAGACATACGAAGAGTTTGAACAGATATACAAACAGATACAAGAAAAGCTTTTGGACTTTGGGATAAAGGTAAGGGGTTATCTCTTTGTGGATATATTCCTTGCCATGATATATGCTACCTATGTGGACTATATGACCCTTTCAACCATGCACAGCGCCAAGGGCTTTTTCCCGCCAGCAGGGTCTATGGCGCGGAGGCTACTTGGCGTTTTGAGGAAGGAAGACCTTTTGGAGGTATAAACCATGGCTATACACGAAAGAAGCCTTGTAGAGCCGGAGAGAATTGTTAGGAAGGAAAGGCTTGTAATTGACGGTGTGGATGTATCTGGGGACTGGAACCTTTTAATACTCCCCAGGGTTATAAACGATTATGACCTTGACTTTGGCAAGGAGGTTTTAAACACCCCCGAGGGCAAGACCATAAACCAATGCTATCAGTGTTCCTATTGTACCGCCTCTTGTCCAATCCACAACTACTGGGACGAAAGATACAATCCAAGGCACTTTATATACCTTGCAAGGCTTGGAATGATTGATGAACTTCAGAAGCGTGTGGATGTTATGTGGAGGTGTGTATCCTGCCACAAATGCACCCACAGGTGCCCCAAAGGCGTCCTTGTAGAAGAAGTTATAAAGGCTATTCTCAAGGTTATGGCAAAGAGAGGGCTTGCAGAAGAGTATCCTTCCAAAAAGTTTGACAAGTTCTTTACCGAGTCGGTGGTGGAGTATGGAAGGATAGAGGATGGTGAATTGCTCTTTGGATGGATAGAAAAACAGGGTTATAAGGTCTTTAAAGACCCCATACTCAAAAAGCCCATACCCTTCGTAGGGGATACACCCGAGTGGCTAAAGCAGCTAACCATGAAGCCTATAAAGTCTATGAACATAGACTTTCTTTTACTAAATGCCAAACACATGCTTTTCCATCCAAAGACCAAAAACTGGAACAAGTTTAAGCAAGTGCTACGCAAAGTAATGCAAGAAGAAGGAGCATTACATTAAGGAGGTTAGAAAATGGGCGTAATAGGAAAAAGAGTAGCTTATTATCCCGGTTGTTCCCTTGAAGGTGCGGCAAGGGCTTATGACGTATCCACAAAAATAGCTGCAAAGGAGTTGGGTTTGGAGCTTGACTACTTGGAGGACTATAACTGCTGCGGTGCAATGGAGTCTAAAAACGTGACCTTTATGGGTACCATGTTGATGAACGCAAGGAACATGTCCTTGGCAAGGAAGCAAGGGCATAGCGTTATAGTGGCGCCCTGTAATGGATGCTCCTTTTCTCTCCAAAGGGCTGAATACTTCTTGGAAACAGACAAGGCTATCTTTGATAAAGTGAACGCTCTGCTTAGAGAAGGTGGTGTGGACCCCCTTGACCAAATACCCCAGACCTATCATATCCTTGAATGGTTTTATACAGAAGCAGGACCTCAAAAGGTCAAAGAGAAAACAAGAAAACCTCTAAGGGGGCTAAAGGTAGCCAACTACTATGGATGCCTATATACAAGGCCCCACTTTTATGCAAGAACTTATGCCCATGCAGGCGGACAGGATGAGGAAGCAAGACCCAGAAGAAGGGAAACGGCAGACGATGATGAACATCCCTATTATATGAACGCTCTTTTGGAGGCAGCCGGAGCCACAAACGTAGAGTTTGAACCTATGCATACCCAATGCTGTGGAGGACCCCACTCTCTTTCCGACGAGATGGTATCCGAAAAGTTTGTTATGATGATCCTTCAAACTGCCAAAAGAAATGGTGCAGACATAATAGCCACCGAATGCCCCTTGTGCCATGCGTCCCTTGAGATGTACCGTCATAGGCTTATGATGAAGGGTGTGCCTGACGTGGATGTACCTGCTGCATACTTTACACAGCTTCTTGGGCTTGCCTTTGGCTATAGCGCCAACGATGTGAAGCTAAAGGATAACCTTTCGGACCCCCTACCAGTGCTTAAAAGGCTTGGACTTGCATAATAGAGGTTAATCCATGGGTGGGCTAAAAGGGTTTGAAAGTACAGAAGAGTGGGAATATAACGGCTGTGTGATCCCCACAGACCTTTATTACGAGATAGAGACTCAAACGTGGCTTAGGGTCAATGAGGATGGCACCGTAACCATGGGCCTCACCGACGTGGGGCAAGTCCGCGCCGGGAGGCTCTTGCATGCAAGAATAAAGGATAAAGGAAAGGTCATAAAGAAGGGAAAGCCTGTGGCATCCTTGGAAAGTGGAAAATGGGCTGGTCCCATAAACGCCTTTGTAGAGGGTGAGGTGGTGGAGAGAAATGAGAAAGTTCTTGAACAGCCCGATATAATCAACTACGACCCCTATGGTGAAGGATGGATAGTAAAGATGAAGCCCTTTGATTTGCAAAGGGACATAAAGGACCTACTTTACGGAAAGGATGCCTTAGAGGAGATGAGAAAATACATTGATGAATGGGATATAATCTGTATTAGGTGTACATAATGGCGGCAAAGGACAAGCATGTAATACTTTTAGTTTCTCAGTGGTGTGCTACTTGTCCTGATGCGGATGCTTTGTGGAAAAAATTGCAGGCAGAGTATGGATTTAAGTACGAAGTTTTAGATGTAGCCCAGCCTGAGGGCAGGGTGTGGGCAAAGAAGCTTATAATAAGGGCTGTCCCTTCCACCATTATAGACGGGAAGCTTGCCTTTGTAGGTGTCCCTGATGAGGCAGAGGCAAGGAGGGCTATAGAGTCGTGAAGGTGGTTATACTTATGACAAGCGGTCCAAAGACTCCTTGGAGATGTGCTTCTCCTTTTTACATCGCCGCTTTGATGGCTGCCAACGAGGCAGAGGTGGATGTTTTCTTTAACATGGATGGTACAAGGCTTTTAAAGAAGGGCGTGGCGGAAAGGATCATACCGGGCGAGCCCAATTGCCTTTCCTTGAATGGCAAAAAGTTAAAAACCGTGTACGATTTTATGAGGGATGCAAAGCAGGCGGGTGTTAGGTTTTATTCCTGTAAGCAAGCCATAGACTCCTTGGGCTACAAGCCTGAGGATTTGATACCGGAGCTGGATGGGGTTTTCCCCGCCAGCGAGTTTGCCCTAAGGGCTATGGAAGCGGATAAAGTGCTAACTTTTTAAAAATTCTTATAAAAAGGAGGGTAAAGATGGCAGCAGTTAATGGGTGCAACATACCCGAGGACCTTTTGTACGACGTGGATGCGGAGGCAAACGCCTTCACCTGGGCAAAGGATAACGGAGATGGTACCTACACTGTAGGGCTAACCTCCGTGGCAGCGGCAATGGCGGGAAGGTTGGTGGCTTATACCCCCAAAAAGCCCGGAAAGGTCATAGAAAGGCGCAAAAGCATAGCCACCATAGAGAGCGGCAAATGGGTAGGACCCGTTCCCACACCCCTTACAGGAGAGATTGTGGAGATAAACGAAGCCCTAAAGGGAAATCCCGCTTTGGCGAACGATGACCCCTACGGTGCTGGATGGATAGCAAAGATAAAGCCCACAAACCCAGAGGAAATAAACAGCCTACTTAAGGGTCAAGCGGCTATAGATGCTCTAACAAAGGTAATAAACGAAAAGGGTATAAAGTGCGGATGATAGAAGTAAAGGGTGGGCTTTTCCCACCCTCTTTGGAAAGTATAGAGCTTGACAAGGAACTCCTTGAGGAGATTAGTGAGGGCTTTGAAATAAGACTCAAAAACTTTGGAAGAGAGGTGCACTTTTATAGCCCGGGCTTTAAACATTATGAGGTAGAGGACTTTTCCATAAAGACAACTCCCAAGTTTGTGGATATATCCATAACCGGTAAAAATTGCGAGCTTATGTGTGATCACTGTGCTTCAAAGATCCTTTGGCATATGATACCCGCAACCACCCCAGAAGACCTTTGGCAAACTGCTAACCAACTCAAAGAGAAGGGTGTAGAGGGGATTCTCATATCGGGCGGTTCCAACAAGGATGGTGTGGTGGAGTTATATCCCTTTTTGGGGATTATGAAAAGGATTAAAGAAGAATTGGGTATTTTGGTTAGTTGTCATGTGGGTTTTGTGGATAAAAAGCTATCGGAGGGTCTAAAGGAAGCCAAGGTAGATGCAGTTTTGCTTGATGTAATAGGAGATAAGGAAACCATAAGGGAGGTTTATAAGCTACCCCATAGGAGTGTTAAAGATTATGAGGAATCCCTTAGACTCCTGAAGGAATACCACCATAACATAGTTCCCCATGTGATAATCGGCCTCCATTATGGACAGATAAAGGGAGAATATAAAGCCATAGACATGGTAGCCCAGTTTGATCCTTCTGCTTTGGTGTTGGTGGTGGTTATGCCCTATTATGGAAAGGCTCGCTTCCAACTTTTGCCACCTCCAAAGGCAGAAGATAGCGCAAGGGTCATCTTTTATGCAAGAAAAGCACTTCCCAAAAGGCCTGTGGTGATAGGCTGTGCAAGGCCTGCGGGACCCGATAGAGTTAAGCTTGATTTTTATGCCCTTCACGCAGGAGTGAATGGTATAACTTTTCCCGCAGAAGGTATTTTTACCTATGCCAAAAGCCTTGGTTTAAAGCCTGTTGCATCCCCCAACTGTTGCTCAACGGTATTTTTGCCCTAAATTTATAAGCCATGAAGCTGTTTGATTTAGAAACCGCAAGAGAACTAATAGCTGTTATAAAACCCATAGTAGAAGAGATAAACCTAAAAAAGGAAGAGCTCCAAGATTACCTTCTTAAGCTTGAAGAAGAAAAAGATATTTTGGAAAGGATGTATATAGAAAGTCATATAAGGGATTTAGATTCGAACATAAAAAGGCATTTCCAAAAGATTGAATCCCTCGGTGGTGTGATAAAGGATATAGACCCTATACTGGTGGATTTTCTATCTTTTCATCAAAACCGTTATATATGGTTATGCTGGAAAGAGGACGAGGACACTATTATGTACTGGCACGAATTGGACGAAGGCTTCGCAGGAAGAAAGTCTATTGATTTATTGAGATAAAAGAAAGGAGAAGATAATGGATATAGAAAAGCTTGCGGAGAAGCTAAGGGACATGATAGTTGGAGATCTAAAAGAGGAGTTTAAAGACTTTAAATCTTCTGTTACGGGAGAGCTTGCTGGTTTTAGGCTTGCTATTGAATCTATGAACGAGAGGCTTTCTGCCCTTGAAGATAGGCAAGCTAACCTTGAGGCTGAGGTAAGGGAAATAAAAAGGTCTATTGAGTATACAAACCAAAGAATTGACGAAACCAACAGGAGGATAGATGAAACCAATAAAAGAATTGACGAGACAAGAGCAGAACTAAAAGCGGAAATCATGCAAAACACCCAAAGGATTGATGAGACAAATAGAAGGATTGACGAGCTTTTCATTGAAGTATCCCACATAAGGGGTGATTTGAATAAAGCCTTATCCCAAAAGGAAATAATTGAGGATATACTTACAAGAATACAGAGGCTTGAGCTTAGGATTTTAAGACCTTAGCGCTCTTAAGAGTAGAAATCCATGTATATCCTTGAAGGCGTGGCACCTTTTTGTCCTTGGTACTTTCCTCTGTAAGGCTTTTGGGCTTTTTTATCCAGTTTGGCAAGTACTATCTGACATATGCGAACCCCTCTGTATATCCTTATGGGACAGTTATTGGCGTTGTAAAGCTCAAGAGTTATCTGCCCTTCAAAGCCTGCATCCACCCATCCTGCGTTTTCTATAAACAGCCCAAGCCTTCCAAGGGAAGACCTGCCCTCTACAAAGGCAGTGATGTCCTCAGGAAGCCTTATATACTCCTCGGTGGTTGCAAGCATAAAAGCCTTTGGTGGTATAAGAAAGCCCTCCGGGGGAATTATCACCTTTTCCACAGACATCGAGGAGCTTTTTATGTCTATACACTCTGTTTTATAAAAGAGTAATTCACCACCAAGGGTGAGGTCTATGGAGGACGCTTGTATGTTTTCCTCTCTGTAGGGTTCTACAACGAGCTCGCCCCTTTTTATAAGTTCCTTTATACTGCCATCGCTTAGTATCATGGTATTCATGGGGGTGGAGGGACTCGAACCCTCACGGCCATAGGCCGGCGGATTTTAAGTCCGCTGCGTCTGCCAGTTCCGCCACACCCCCGGCATATATAATTATAAAACTTTTAAAATTATTTTGAACACTCGCACTTGGTGAAAGGTCGTATCATCCAAAAAATGGCCTTGGTGCATAAATTTTCAAAAGGGCTACAATCAATAACTTAAACGAGGTAGATTTTTCCAGCTTATAAGCTTGCCAATTGACTTATAAGATAGGAATATCAAGGGTTTCCACGAAGTTCCTTTAACGGATTTATTCACCAATGCCTA
>CALIUI010000043.1 GCA_938048815.1 uncultured Aquificaceae bacterium
GTGGAAGATAAAAAGATAGCAGGCACCGCAGTGGTAATAGAAAGGCTTGGCAAGGTAGAAGAAGTGAAGGGAGTAAATCAGTCCCCCACAAAGGTTAATTACTTCATCGGAAACGACCCAAGCAAGTGGCAAAGGGATATACCCACCTTTGAGAGAGTTTCCTTGGGAGAAGTCTATGAAGGCATAAGGGTGGAGCTAAAGGCATATGGCAACAACGTAGAAAAACTCTTTTACGTATCCCCCAACAGAGATCCAAGGTCAATAAGGGTGGAGTTAGAAGGTGTAAAGGATGCAAAGGTAAAAGAGAGTGGGGAGCTAATTTTGAAGACAGAGCTTGGGGAGATAGAGTTTACAAAGCCCGTAGCCTATCAGGAGGTAGATGGCAAAAGGATTTATGTGCCTGTGAGCTACAGGCTTTTTAAGGATGGGGAAAAGCTTGCCTATGCCTTTGAGGTGGGAGAGTATGACAGGAGCAAGGAGCTTGTTATAGACCCGCTTTTGCGGGCTACTTATCTTGGTGGAAGTGGTGAGGATGTAGCTAATGCCATAGCTGTCAATGGCAGCTATATCTATGTGGCTGGTTGGACAACTTCCAGTGGCTTTCCCGGTGTATCTGTTGGATACCAAAACTCTTATGGTGGTGATTCTGATGCCTTCGTTGCGAAGCTAAATAGCACCTTGGGAGTTGTGCATGCCACCTACCTTGGAGGAAATCAAACTGACAAAGCCCTTGGTATAAAAGTCGCCGATTACATTTACGTAGTTGGCTTTACAAACTCCAATGGCACTTTAGGCTTTTCAAATAGCCTTAATGGTACTGCAGGCGATGCCTTTGTGGCAAAGTATGACAACTTGACTTCTTATGCTCCTCCCAGTGGCGGTGGAGGTGGGGGCGGTGGAGGTGAGGATGCCACTACCAACGGCACCACCAACGGCACTGCTACTGGTAATGGTACATCCCAAACCGTTGAGACACCCGCAGGTCAAGTACAGGTAAGTGTTTCGGGCGGCACCTTTACTCAAGCTCCTCAGGTTGTTGACGTACCAACTCCTCCCGCTGGCCTTACCGCTCCCTATGGTGGTATAAGCTTTACAGCCCAGCTATCTCAGGCAGGCGGTACCATAACGGTAACTGTGACTATTCAGGGAACAATACCACAAGGTGCAAAGCTTTACAAGCTCATAAATAACAATTACGTAGAAGTGCTCGGTGTAGCCTTTGCTGGCAACACTGTAACCTTCCAAGTGCAGGATGGAAGTCAGTTTGACGCAGATGGGCAGGTAAATGGCGCTGTAAGAGATCCCTTTGTCTTAGCAGTGCCTGCATCTACGGGTGGTGGTGATACTGGCGGTGGCTCTGGTGGTGCAGGCACCACATCTGGCGGTGGCGGTGGTGGTTGCTCCATGTCTTTTGGCGCAAGCCCTATAAATGCTCTCTTTTATCTACTCTTGCCTTTCCTTGTAGCTCTTAGAAGGTTTGCAAGGAAATAAGCCCTTGCCCCCGCCCGGGGGCTTTTTATTACCTTATAAAGATCCCACCCTTTACAAACTCCAATATCCTTTCCTTTATACCTCTGGCATCTATGCCTACCAACTCCCTAAGAAGGTTTTGATTTCCGTGTTCTATGAATCTGTCTGGTATGCCAAGGTTTAAAACCTTTTTGGTATAGCCACCTTGGGCAAGCCACTCAAGTACTCCAGAGCCAAAGCCACCCATTATTGCATTGTCCTCAACGGTGATAAAAAGCTCATACCTTTGGGCAAGGTCTTTTAATAGCTCCTCATCCATGGGCTTTATGAACCTTGCATTTACAAGGGCTAAATCTAAGCCTTCCTTTGAAAGCTCCTCGGTAGCTTTGAGAGCTTGATAAACTGTGTAGCCAACCGCCAGTATAACGCCATCCTTTCCTTGCTTTAGAAGCTCCCAGCTTCCCACCTTCAAAAGCCTAAAGCCCTCCGTGGGCACGCCATAGGCAGGTCCCCTCGGGTACCTTATGGCAAAGGGTCCTTCGTAATTCAAGGCCGTGTAAAGTAAATCCCTTAACTCTTGCTCATCCTTTGGAGCGCTAACCACCATATTTGGTATGCACCTAAGGTAAGAAAGGTCAAAAACTCCATGGTGAGTGGGACCATCATCACCAACAAGGCCCCCCCTATCTATGGCGAAAACTACGGGAATATTTTGTAAAGCTATATCGTGTATAACTTGGTCGTATGCCCTTTGCAAAAAGGTGGAATAATAACAAGCAATAGGCTTTAGACCTCCCAAGGCAAGGCCACCTGCAAAGGTGCAAGCGTGCTGCTCTGCAATGCCTACGTCAAAAAACCTTTCTGGAAACCTTTGGCTAAATTCCACAAGGCCAGAGCCCTCCTTCATGGCGGGAGTTATAACCACTATGCTTGGGTCTTTCTCTGCCAATTCCACTACAGCCTTTCCAAAGGTAGAAGTCCAGGTAGGTGGAGAGGGCTTTTTTACAAACTCTCCCGATTCTCTTTTGTAGGGCGCCACCCCGTGCCATGTGGTAGGATCTTCCTCTGCGGGCTTGTAGCCTTTGCCCTTTTTGGTGTATATATGCAAAAGTACAGGACCCTTTATATGCTTTATGTTTTCCAGAGTTTTTTCCAAGGCAGGCAGGTCGTGCCCATCCACGGGGCCTATGTAGTTAAAGCCAAGCTCTTCAAAGATAACACCGGGGGAAATTAGGCCCTTTAAGAATTCTTCTGTTAGCTTCATAACCCTAAGCGCCGGGCTTCCAAGATGTTCAAGGAGATTTTTAACCTTTTGTCTTGTTTCTTGAACAAAGTACCCGCTCAGTATTTTGCTAAGGTAGGTGGATATGGCGCCCACGTTGGGAGATATAGACATTTCATTGTCGTTAAGGACCACTATAAACCTATCGGGCCTTAAATGTCCTGCGTTGTTTAGAGCTTCAAAGGCCATGCCTGCGGTCATGGCACCATCGCCTATAACCGCCACCACATATCTTTCCTTGTCCCCCAAAAGGTCAAAGGCTTTTCTAAAGCCCAAAGCTGCAGATATAGAAGTGGAGCTATGCCCAGCACCAAAGGCGTCAAAGGGACTTTCTTCCCTTTTCAAAAAGCCCGATATACCACCAAACTGTCTAAGGGTAGGGAAAAGCTCCTTTCTGTCTGTTAGGATCTTCCAAGGATAGGCTTGATGGCCTATATCCCAAACTATAAGGTCCTTTGGTGGGTCAAAGACTTTAAGGAGAGCTATGGTTAATTCAACAGCGCCAAGGCTTGGTGCCACGTGTCCGCCATTTTTGGCGGTAACCTCTATGACAAAATCTCTTACCTCTTCGGCTAATTTTTGAAGCTTTTCGTAATCGTATACCTTCAAAAAGGCAGGACCACCATATTCCTTTAAAAGTTCATACTTTTCTAACATAGCTTATAAACTTATGCCCCTTTTTTCACTTTTCAACACGGACGATACTAAAATCTTTCTTTTTACATATCTCTATCCGCCTTTGGTTCAAAATATCTTCAAGATAGTTGGGGCTATCCTGTAGGGACGTACACAATATGCCGAGCAATTCTTGTATTGTCCCTACATACAATTTCTCACTCAGCATAATATATTAAAATTTTTACAGAGAATGGGTATTATCCTTTATATCCTTGTGATTTTAAACTTTACCTATGCTTTGAACGTATACCAGATAAACCAGCAGGCTTACACCTTGATAAAACATATGAAGAGAATAGACCACTTTCCCCAAGTGTTTGATGGAAGGGAATTAAGGGAGTGGATAAGGGAGGATAAATTTCCGGAGGGCAGGCTATTTATAGACAACAGGGAGCTTAGAGAGGAGGATCTATTAAAGCTGTTAGAAAATACAAACCTTGAAAAGATTGAGGAGAAGGTCTTTGTAAAATTTGGCTGGACCTTAAAGAGAACTAATATGCGTATGTATCCAAGCATGGTAAATATTCACAAAGGCAATCCTAAAATAGACTATAACCAATATACTCTGCTTGAACCTTTTACACCCCTTGCCATACTTCACTATTCAAAAGATGGAGAGTGGTTTTACGTACAAGCTCCCTATATGAGAGGGTGGGTAAAAAAACAAGATGTATTAATATCCTCAAGGGAAGAGCTTTTAAATATTATCCAAAAGCCCTTTTTGGTGGTTGTGAAAGACAAAGTAAAGGTGGGAGACCTTGTCTTTGGTCTTGGTTCAAGGATCCCCTATTTAGAAAAAAGAGGAGAATTTTATAGGATATTGCTTCCCAATTTAAGCTCTTTTTGGATAAGAAGGGAAGGTTTGGAAGAAGGATTTTTAAGCTTTGAGGAAGAGAAGGTAAAGTCCATACTGGATAGTCTTCTAAACACGCCCTACGACTGGGGAGGAAAGGAGGGAAGGTGGGACTGTTCCTCTTTGGTACAAAGCCTTTATGCAGTTTTTGGCCTTGAATTGCCGAGAAATTCCGCCCAGCAAGCTCAAGTTGGCAGAGTGGTTGCGGACAGATTTTCTTCATACGAAGAGTTTAAAGATACGCTAAAGGATTTACCTCCCTACAGAACCCTTATCTTTATGAAGGGACACGTGATTATATACGGAGGATTGGAAAAAGGGGATATAGTGCTTTACCATGCAATCCATCGTATAACAAGAGAGGATGGTACTACCTTGTCCGTTAATAGCATAACCAAAAACTACGTAGAAAGGGAAAGGCTGAGGAACATCTACAGAAGGGTTATCAGTATAAATGTTTTGGATTAAAAGATGATAGGCTCTCCTTCTTTTGGTATATACCAATCAAAGTTCAACCGATTTTTTATGGCATTGCCAAAGACCTTCATCTTTTCCTCCTCGCCGTGTATGAGGAACACCCTTTTGGGCTTTTGGGTAAAGGAAAGCCATTCTAAAAGACCCTCTTGGTCTGCGTGGGAGGAGAAACCATTTATGGTAAATACCTTTGCCCTTACCTCTATATCCTCTGAAAAGATCTTTACCTTTTCTGCCCCCTCTATGATTCTTCTTCCAAGGGCACCCTTTGGTTGATAACCAACAAAAACAAGGGAACATTCCTCCCTCCAAAGGTTGTATTTAAGATGATGAAGAACTCTACCACCGTTTAGCATACCAGAGCCTGCAATTATTATGGCACCAGAACTTATTGAGTTTATAGCCTTTGATTCTTCCACCTCCTTTGTAAAATGAAGGTTTGGCAGCTCAAAGGGATTCCTTTGGAGAAAAACATTGTAGGTCTCCTTATCATAAAACTCGGGGTGAGAAAGGAACAATTTTGTGATACTGATGGCTAAGGGGCTATCAAGGAATATATGGCACTTTGGCAATTTGCCCTCTTCATAAAACTCCCTTAGGACATAGAGTATTTCTTGTGCCCTTTCAAGGGCATAAGAAGGTATTATTACGTTGCCACCCCTTCCTATGGTGTATCTAATGGCTTCAAGAAGTTCCTCTTTTGATTCTTGGAAGCTTTTGTGATTCCTATCCCCGTAGGTACTCTCTATAAATACATAATCAGCGGTAGAAGGTGTTTCTGGGTTGTGCACTATAGGTTTGTTTTTGTTGCCAAGGTCTCCAGAAAAGATCATTCTCTTTGACTTTTTGTCTTCATAAACTTCCATCTCCACAAAGGAAGAGCCTAAAATATGTCCCGCGTCTTTTAGTCTTATGCTTACACCTTTGGAAAGTTTATACTCCTTGTTGTAGGGTAGTATAACCTTGAAGTATTCAAGGGCTTCAAGCACATCGTACTCTTCATATAAGGGTGGCATAGGTGTTTTACCAACTCTAAGTAGTTTTTTCATTAGGGTCTTATAGGTTTCGTACATAACCTTGCTGGCATCCAAAAGCATAAGCTTTGAAAGCTTTGCAGTTGGCTCTGTACATATAATCTTCCCTTTGAAACCTTCCCTGACCAAAAGGGGAATTCTTCCGCAATGGTCTATATGGGCATGGGTTAGTATCAAATAATCAATGTCTTTGGGATCAAAGGAAAATCCCTGATAATTTTTCTCTTCATCTTCCCCCTGAAACATACCACAGTCTATAAGAAGCTTTACGTCTCTTGCCTCTACATAAAAGCAACTACCCGTTACCCTTTTAGCTCCACCGTAGGGGATTATTTTCATGAAATGGTTTCCAAATAAAGCTTAGCTATCCTTTGGGCTAAGGTGTTCATCCTTCTTATGTACCTTGCCCTCTCTTGGACCGATATAACGCCCCTTGCGTCAAGGAGATTAAAGGTATGAGAGCACTTAAGAAGATAATCATAGGCTGGCAAGACTAAAGCTTCATCCAAAAGCCTTTTTGTCTCCCTTTCATACATCTCATAGATTTCAAAAAGCATCTGTGGGTCGGATTTTTCAAAGTTATATAAGCTCCATTGGTATTCGGATACTTTAAAAACATCACCATAGATGAGCCATTGGTTCCACTTTATGTCAAAAACACTATCCACATCCTGAAGGTACATGGCTATCCTTTCAAGCCCATAGGTTATCTCCACCGATATCTCCTCAAGGTCAAGACCTCCAGCCTGTTGAAAGTAAGTAAATTGAGTTATCTCCATACCATCCAACCAAACCTCCCACCCAAGACCCCAGGCTCCAAGCGTTGGAGATTCCCAATCATCTTCTACAAACCTTATATCGTGCTCTGTAGGGTCTATACCAAGGACCTTTAAGCTTTCCAAGTATATCTCTTGAGGATTTTCTGGTGCTGGCTTTAGAATAACTTGGAATTGGAAGTAATGTTGTAGCCTATTGGGGTTCTCTCCATACCTTCCATCCTTTGGTCTTCTTGATGGCTCCACATAGGCTACGTTCCAAGGCTTTTTCCCAAGTACCTTTAAGAAGGTTGCAGGATTCATAGTGCCTGCGCCTGTTTCTATATCGTAAGGCTGCCAGATGGCGCAGCCCTTTTCCGCCCAGAACTTATGCAAGGTCATTATTATGTCTTGAAAGTACATAAAAACTATTTTAAACCCTTTCTTACTCTTTGTAGTAAGTTGTGGGCAAGCCTTATGGGTTCTGGTATGCGGTAAAGAGAGGTTTTCAAGACAAGCTCCATTGAAGTTTTAAGGCTTATAAGATGCCCAACAGATACATAAACAGGCTCCACCCTGTCCTTTGTCCTTACAGCCGCTCCAATTATATTGCCCTTATAGGTAAGGTAAGAAAAGCTTCCTCTTTTCTCTCCAAGGTTTTTGTAATAGCCAAAGAGCTTTGTTTTTGCCACTCCAACGCTTGGAGAGTTTGTTTCCACACC
>CALIUI010000044.1 GCA_938048815.1 uncultured Aquificaceae bacterium
GAAATGACGCAGGAAGAATTGTTTTTAGTCCTTGAGAGGGAAAACCTTTCAAGGTATGTTATGCCTTACTATGAAGAGGATGGTTTTTTCTACAATGCGGACGGCTCTATAGGCATAGCCTTTGAGTGTGTGCCTCTTGTGGGGATATCTTCTGGGACGGAGCAGTCCTTGAGGTCTTTTCTCTCTGCCTTGCCAGAGGGAGCAAGCTTTCAGTTTATCCTCTGGGGTTCTTCTGACATTTATAAAGCCATAGACACATGGAGAGAAAACAAGTATAGGGGGCTTTACAGGCTAAGAGGGATAGACCAGAGCCTCATGAAGGAGATGGTGGATGAGTTCTGGAAATTTTTAGAGAGCAAAAGGCATGAGCCTATAACAAAAACCTTTAGAGCCACCGCAAAAAATCACAGGCTATTTATCACAGTAAAGCTTGGTGGTAAGTCAAAGACATACAGTCTTATGGATAGTCTTTTTAAAAACCTTTTTGGGCTTTTTAGTAAGAAAAAAGAAGATGAGCTGGAGGATTTTAGCGTATATCTGAAAAAGCTATCCGATGTGAGGGAAAAGCTGAGGGGTTCTTTACAGTCTGCGGGGCTTGTGCCTTACGATATGACGGGGGGAGATATGGTGGAGGTGCTTTATAAACTTCTCAATCCTTCAAAGGACTGGAGAGATGTTCCTGAGTATAGGGGGGATATACCTATATCAAGGGCAAGCGTTCATTCTTCTACAAAAGCTCGCATTTATGAGGACTTTTTTGAGCTGGACGGTTTTTATGTAAGAGCCTTATCGGTTAAGACTTATCCAGAAGAGTGGTCAATGGTAGATGTGCTTAATTATCTTGCTGGTCCTTATGAGGAGAGCGTTTATGACTTTGACTATCTGATAGTTTTGAATGGCATAAAGCTACCTGAGAGTGAGAAAGGAAAAGTAAAAAGAGATGCCACTATGGTGCTTAGCCAGCATGTGCCTTATAGCTTGGTGCCAAGGCTCAAGTTCAAGCATCAAGACCTTTCCTATGCTATGGAGAGGATAGAGAAAGGGGCGGATTTATATGCCATAGACTTTCTCATAGTGGTCTTTTCCAGAACAAAGGAGGAGCTTGAACTGAGGACTGGAAGAGTAAAGACAGAATTCAGGAAACTTGGCTGGCAGTTAGAAGAAGACAAATACATAAACTTTGCGGATTTTATAAGCGTTCTTCCTTTTGGTTTTGACAAGGCAATAGCTGATTTCCTTTCAAGGCAGAGGGTAAGGGTGGTATTTGAGGAGAATGTTGCCACCTTAGCACCTGTTTATGCAGGATGGAAGGGGACTTTTCCTGAGCTTTTCTTGTTTTCAAACACGGGAGAGCTTATAGGCTTTGATTACTTTTCCAACCCATCTGGAGGATATAACTCTTATGTGATTGGCATGACGGGAGCTGGCAAAAGCGTGTTTTTGCAGTATATTATGTGGAACTATCTGGCAGGTGGCAACCGTGTATGGGTAATAGACATAGGAGGCTCTTATGAGAGGTTCTGTCATGCCTTTGGAGGGGACTATATAGAGATAAAGCCTGAAGCCCCCATATGCTTAAATCCTTTCACATCAATAACTGACTACAGCGTGTTTGAGGACTATCTGGAATTTTTAACAAACTGGTTTTACCTGATGGGAGCGGTAAAAGAGCAGAAAAAGTCTGAAGAACAGGAGAAGTTTATAAAGGCACATTTAGAGGAAGCTCTGAGAGAGAGCTATGATAAGTATGGGGCTGAAAGCAATGTGAATACGGTGATTGATGCATTAAGAAAGTATGCAGGAGACCAAAGAATAAGTGATTTTATAAAACATTTACAGCCTTACTCTTCTATGGGGTCATATGGAAAGTTCTTCAACGGAAGAGCAACAGTCTTTTTTGACAAGTTTTTAACCGTGTTTGAAAACGGGCAGATAGAGAATATACCAGACCTGAGAGACCCAGTTATCATGCTCCTTACCTATCACATATCAAAGGAGATATTCTTCTCAGGCATGAAAGACTACAGGAATTTAGTTATCGTTGATGAGGCACATAAGTTTTTAGGAAATCCGAAGATAGACATCTTCATAGAGCAGGCATACAGGAGGTTCAGAAAGCATGGGGCGTCAATGATAATAGGCACGCAGAGTTTTGCGGATATAATGCCAACAGGTGGTTTCTCAAGAGCTGGAAGAGTTATAACAGAAAACAGCTTCTGGTCTATGTTTATGCAACAGAAGGCGGAAAGTATAAATGCCATGAAACAGAGCAATCTGTTTGCCTTTGGAGACTGGGGGTGGAATTTGCTTTTAAGCACAAGGACAAGAGCTGGAGAGTTTTCAGAGGTAGTTATCTATTCAGGAGCTGGAATTGTCAAGGCAAGGGTAGTTCTTGATGACTTTATGAAAGCCATGTTCTTTACAACTCCTCATGTAAGAAAGAGGATACAAGACCTTGTGGCTTCTGGCATGAGCTATTTAGAGGCTATAAAGAAGGTGCAGGAGGAGATGAAGCAATGAAGTGGTATGAGTGGCTTTTGGTGATAGCTCTTATAGTCTTTTCCAATGGGGCTACCTTTTATCTTGCAAGACAGCTCTATTACAGACCTGTAAAGACAATAAATCTTTTTGAGCTGGACTTTATGAATGCAAAGGGGATTTATGAGGCTCTTCAGTCTGGTAAAAGTCCAGAGGAAGTTCAAAAGCTTGTTTTAGAGAAACAGGAGAAGTTAAAGGCTATACTTTCAAAGGAGAAGGGTATTGTTCTTATAAAGCAGTGTGTGGTATCTGGAGAGGATGAGGACATTACACAGAAAGTTAAGGGGGCTATAAAGTGAGGCTTTGGTTAGGAGCTGTTTTCTTGCTTGTGGTGAGCGTGCTGGCATACAGGGTAAGTCCAGTGAGGATTGCCTATAGCATGGATTATTCACTGCCTTACAAGTGGTGGCTTGAGGTAGAGCCTTTTAGAGACCCAAAGGCAGGGGACTATGTGCTTATAAAACCGCCTGTAGAGAATGAATACACGAAGGGGAAGCTTTTGGTAAAGAAGGTAGTATGCAGTGAGGGAGACTATATAAGGACTGAAGGACTTGACTTTTATTGCAACGGGAATTATTTAGGGAGGGCAAGAACAGCGGACAGCAAGGGTCGCCCAGTAAAACCTGTAGAGTTAAACCAGTATATAGGTAGAGGCTACTATTTTGTTATGGGAGAGCATGAGAGGTCTTATGACAGCAGGTATTTTGGACTTGTGCCAAGGGAAAATGTATTAAAGCTTGAGTATCCTCTTTCTACCTTTCCAGACTTAGATTTTATCTTTGCAAGGAGAGAGAAATGAGGAATAAAGGTGTAAGGCAGTTTGTTATGAGGGTAGATGATGAGCTTTATGAGTTTTTGAAGAAGGCTCCTTTGGAAGAGGTGATGACAGAAGAGCCTCTTTTTCTTCCAGAGGAGCCAAGAGGGAAGAAGAAAAGGAGGGTGTATGTAAGCTTGAAGAAAGAGGACTTTAAAGAGTTAGAGCTTTTAGCAAAAAGGTATGCGGTAAGCAGAAGCAAGCTTTTAAGAGCCAAGCTGAGGGCTTTAAGGCTTAAACAAAATTTAGGCAAGAAGTCTCCATCCTCTACAGGTGGAGATGAATTGCCACTTGACGAAATGCAAAATAAGGAGTATACTCTATATTGCTTAGCGATAGCCAAGCTAAGCGTAGGGCTGGAACGGCCCGAACTTATGCCTGTGGAGGAGCGTATAGCTCCGATGAAGCAGGAAGCTCCACCTTCTATAAGGTGGAGTAGTTCACGGCTTAAAAATGATTATTCTCAGGGGGCTACTTTCTCGCAAAGAACTTTTTCGGCTCCTTTTTAAGCTAAAGGGGAAAGAAGAAGAGCTTTCTGTTCTCTGGCTTGAGGGTGGAAAGTCTTTTGAGTATAAGGGGTTAAAAGTCAGGAAAGTTTCTTACTTTTCTCTTCTTTTAGAGGGCAGAAAGACGCTCAAAGACCTTATCCTTGAGGGTTATCTTTCTGAGTATCCTTTCTCAAGGGTTATAAGAAAGTCCATCTTTGTGCCAAAGCTTAGAGGAGACCTCTATTACTGGGCTTATCTTTCTAAAGGTTTTGGCAGGCAGGTTTATGTGGAGGGCTATGAGGAGTTTGAAGAAAAGGTAAAAAAGCTCAAAAGGGAGACGGGGTTTATAGACCCATGGGAAGTAGAAGAGATAAAGGTGGGGGAAGAGGTCATAGTTTTCCCTTATGCGGACAGCTACCCTCTTTCTTCCTTAGCTCCTCTGTTTAATCTTCTTCTCAGGCACAGGTCTAAGGTGCTTGTGCTAACAGACTTAATTGAAAAGAAACCCTTAGAGGAATACTTTTCCTTTACAAGGCACAGGATAGTATCAGAGGAGGAAAAGTCTTTAGACCTTACATGCTTTTCCTTTGAGCTTGTGAAAACAAGGTATGACTTTCTCAACATGCTGGAAACTCTTGAAAAGCCTGTTGTTATATGTGAAGGAAGTGTTTTTACTTTGATAGACTGGGCTTTGAGGCTTATGGAGAGGGGGATTTCCTTTGGAGTTCAGGGGGATTATAAGGGAGAGGATATATACCTTAGTCTTCCCTCAGGAGTTTTCAGGGCTTTTAAGACAGGTTTTATAGGAGCATCCGTCAGAGCAGGTGCAGGGCAGTTTTTAAGGGCAGTTTCTAAGATAGAAAGACCCTTTTTAAGCTCAGAAGACCTTCTTCTGTGGGGTTATTTTCAATCTTTCAAGCTAAAATAGTCTTATGCTTGATAGTAAAACAGCAGGAGCTATGGCTTATCTTCTGTCTAAGACTTTAAACATGCTTTTAGACCAGCCAGCAAATACAGGAAGAATAGCCATTTACTTTCAGGCAAAGGAAGCAAAGTTTCTTTTTGCTTTTACCGATGAGGTCTATGTAAGGCAGTTTGTCTTTTTTACAAACAGGGAGGCAGTAGTTTTGAGGACTGAGTTTGAGCAGGAGCTTTCTCTTGACTTTGAGAAGGAGCATATAGCTTTGGCTCTTGTTCTTATAGACTGCACCCTTTACTTTACTTTTGACCACCTTTATGTGGATTACGAAGATGCTTTTGGAGAGGTAAAAACTCACAGGATAGACAAAAGGGATTTTGCTAAAGCATGGGTAGAAGTTAGGGACAGCCTTTATGAAGGGGAGAGCCTCACCAATGAGTATATCTCTGAGGTTCTCACAAGAGCCAGAGATATGGGGCTTATAGATGCTTTTACCTTTAAGGGGATAGATGGCAGGGTATTTCAGTTTTTTGTCTGATGGTGCTTTCATTTTTTCTATCGCCTGAGGAAGTTCTTTTAGAAAAGGTAAGGAAAGGAGAGATAGACCCTGAAGATATTGACCTTGAGGAGCTAATAAGGGATTTCAGGCAAAGACTTGAGGAGCTAAGCTCTTCTGAGCTTATGCCCCATGCAGGAAGGTTTATCCTTGCCATATCTGGACTTTTAAAGCTTAAGGTGGAA
>CALIUI010000045.1 GCA_938048815.1 uncultured Aquificaceae bacterium
ATAGAGAGAGATCCAGACCTTTTAAACAACTTGGCTTATGTCTTAAACAAAAAGGGAGATACGTGCCTTGCTTTAAAGCTTATAAAGGAAGCCCTACAAAAGAAAGAAAGGGAAGAGTATAGAAAAACTCTTAAAGAGATAGAGGAAAAAGGTAAAAACTGCCTATCTTTTGAAGGGGAAGGGGAACTTTGGTAGCTGGGGCATTCCCTGCATACCCTTTAACCTTTTTATGATCTTTTTCATTTCTTCGTATTCCTTTAGCACTTTGCTCACATCGGAGATGGTGGTGCCACTTCCCTTTGCTATCCTTTGCTTCCTGCTTAGGTTTATTATCTTTGGATTTTTTCTTTCCTGCTTGGTCATGGAAAGTATTATGGCTTCTGTCTTCTTAAACTTCCTTTCATCTATCTTGAGGTCCTTAATTTGGGCTCCTATGCCCGGAAGCATGCCAAGAAGCTTGTCAAGGGGACCCATTTTCTTTATAAGCCTTATCTGTTTTAGCATATCCTCAAGGTCAAACTCTCCCTTTAAAACCTTATAGGCAATGGCTTGGGCTTCATCCTCGGGTATTGCCTCTTGAGCCTTCTCTACAAGGCTTTGTATATCACCAAGCCCCAATATCCTTTGGGCTATCCTGTCAGGATAGAAGGGTTCTATGTCCTCTATCTTTTCACCAACACCTATGAACTTAACTCCAACGCCAAGAGCTTCTTTAACAGAAAGGGCAACACCGCCCCTTGCATCCCCATCCATCTTTGTAAGGACTATTCCTGTAAGCCCCAAAGTTTCATGAAAGACCTTTGCGGCAGATAGGGCGGATTGTCCCTGCATGGCGTCTGCCACATATAAAACTTCTGAAGGCTTTACAATCTCCTTTATCTGCCTTAACTCTTCCATTAACTCCTCATCTATGTGAAGCCTTCCTGCTGTGTCCAAAAGAAGGTAATCTATTCTCTCTTCTTTTGCCTTTGTCATAGCCCTTTCGGCTATATCTATGGCACTCAAGCCTTCCTCAAAGCCATAGTAGGGCACTTCTATCTTTTCTGCCAGTCTTTGCAATTGCAACATGGCAGCAGGACGCCTAACGTCCGTGGAACTTACCGCTATCTTAAAGCCCTTATTTTTCAAATAGTTGGCTACTTTACCTATGGTGGTGGTCTTTCCAGTACCCTGAAGCCCTACAAAGAGTACCACACCTTTCTTAAGGTCTTCCTTTTCCTTTCCTAAGGTATTTACAAGCTCCTCGTATATGGTTAAAAGCAATCCGTCCTGAGGGGATGGACTTTTTGAAAGGTCTTCCTTTAAAGCCCTCTCCCTGACCCTTTTTATAAAGCTCTTTACTACATCGTAATCCACATCCGCCTCTATTAAAGCCGCCCTTATATCCCTTAGAACATCATTTACCTGCTTTTCCGTTAGCTTCCTTGTGTCCCTTATTCTCCCAATAGCTTTACTAAATTTTTCTGTTAGCAGTTCCAACATAGGATTTATTATAATACGCTAAGTAAAAAATTATCCTTTGTAGGGATAGTTCATTAACCGTCACAAAAATTCAAGATTCTGGTAGTTTAGGCTTCCAGTCTGTCTTTTATCGCAGGCAGGTATACCTGCGCTACTGATGAAAGGGGGATTTCTCACCCAACGTATATTCTATTACGTCCTTGCCTTTATTGAAGACTTGACCTAAAATTTAACCATGCCTTACTTAGCTATTTACAACCTACAGCAAAAAGACGCTATGGAGTTTATAGCAAGGCTTTTTAAGTGATCTTCTAAAGCATGGAAAGATTGAACCCATCTCAAGAGAGTGTGGTAAAGCATTTTGGGAAACCGCTCCTTGTTATTGCGGGTGCAGGCTCTGGAAAGACAAAGACCCTTGCCCACAAGGTGGAGTTTCTAATAAGGGAAAAGGGTATAGACCCTTCCAAGATCTTAGCGATAACCTTTACCAACAAGGCAAGCAAGGAGATAAGGGAAAGGGTAAAAAGGGTTGCAGGTGTAGATTTGCCTTGGTCTGGCACCTTTCATTCCGTAGCCCTAAGGCTTTTAAAGGAAAAAGGCAAGGATATAGGTATAAACCCAAGTTTTAGCCTTCTTTCGGAAGGAGACAGGGACAAGATACTAAAGGGCATAGTTCAAGACAAAGAAACTTTGGAAAGGTTAAAGGCATACATATCCCAAAGGATAGAAGACTTAAAACCTTCAAAGGATACCGCCTTGGAAGAAGCTTTTAGAGAATACCTTAGGCTTCTTAGAGAGATGAACCTTATGGACTTTAGCAGCCTTATGCTCTATTTTTACAAACTTTTAAAAGAACAAGCTTCTATAGGGAAGAGTTTTCCCTTTGTCCTTGTGGATGAATTCCAAGATACAAACACCATACAGTATGAAATCCTAAGGCTTATAGCAAAAGAGAATGTATGCGTCATAGGAGACCCAAATCAATGCATATACGAATGGAGATATGCAAAGCCTTATAACATTCTACGCTTTAAGGAAGATTTCAACCCAGATATAATAAAGCTTGAATACAACTACCGCTCCAAGCCCTACATACTTTACACAGCCAACTGCATCCTTCAAGCATCCACGGCCCAATGGAAAGATCTTATACCCCTTTTAAAACCTGTAAAGCAAGGAGAAGAAAAGCCAGTGGTAAAAAGGTTTGAAAAGGATCAAGAAGAAGCCTTATGGATAGCCACAAAAATAAGAGAATTGCTAAACCATTACAAGCCATCCCAGATAGCTATTTTGGTAAGGGCTGGTTATATAACAGACCCAATAGAAAGAGCCCTTTATAGCTTTAAAATACCCTACAAGGTTGTAGGAACGCTTAGGTTTTTTGAGAGGTCTGAGATAAAGGATTGCCTTAGCTTCCTAAGGGTTGCTCTTAATCCTTACGACAGGGTAAGCTTTGAAAGGGCTTTGGGTTTGGTAGCAAAGGGTATAGGAGAAAAAACCCTTGACCTTATTACTAAGCTGGGAAAGGGAAACCTTATAGAGGGCTCCAAGCTTGCCCTAAAAGAGTTGCCCCAAGGCAAGGCGGTTGCCTTGTACGCATTTTTAAAAAAGCTTTCTGCTTTCATCAAAGAAATAGAAAACTATCCCTTTACCCTTGAAGGACTTTTACAAGATATTGACTTTTGGTCTTATTTGGAAAACTACAAGGATGTCCAAGAAAGGAGGGAAAACGTTGAAGAGCTTATTAGATATCTAAAGCAGAAACATCAAGAAGGATATACCCTTGAGGAGGTCCTTCAAGAGATCGCCTTTATCCTTGATGAAGAGCAAGAAAGCAACGCAGTCCAGATTATGACCATACACGCCAGTAAGGGTTTGGAGTTTGATGTGGTCTTTTTACCAAGGCTGGAGGAGGGCATTCTACCCCATGAAAGGTCTATGGAAAGTCAAGAGGAACTGGAAGAAGAGCTAAGACTTTTCTACGTAGCTATCACAAGGGCAAGGGACTTGCTTTTCATGAGCTATACAAAACAAGCCAAACCCAGCAGGTTTCTCTCTTATATAAACAAAGCCTACCTTGACCTTTCTGCCTTTGTAAAGAAGAAGACCACTTACATGCCCGAGTTGAAAAGCCCCTATAGGTTTAAAGTGGGAGATATAGTTTCCCATGAACTCTTTGGTCAGGGAGTTATCCTAAGCCTTGAAGATTCCAGAGCTTTGGTGGAGTTCAAGGGAGGAAAGAAAACCATACACACAGCTTTTTTAAAACCTTTGGTATAATTAAGACATGCGTACAAAGGTAGCTTGGAGCATAACCCATCAAGAATTCACCGTAACCGACTATTACTACTTTTCTATACTTCAAAGGGAAGCAGAAAAAAGGGGACTTATAATTGACGAGGTAGATAACTGGGAAAAACTATCTCAGTACGACACCATAGTTTTTAACTACCCAGAGATACCCTTTACCGAAAAGGAGGTTGATGATGTAGAAAAGTGGGTTTGGGAGAAGGGTAAAAAGGTGATCCTTTTGGGATACTATAAAAACGAAGACCACATTGCAGACACTTGCAACACCCTTGCAAGAAGGTTTGGTATGGAATTAAACCCCGACGAGGTAATTGATGAAGTAAACAACCACCAAGGTGATAAATACTTTGTGGTGACTTCAAAGATAAGAAGGTACAATAAAAACGAGAAAAACGAGGTGAATGTAAACCGTATAATGCTTGCCTGTAGTGCTTCCATAAAGCCCCTAATGCCCGATATAAAGGTTGTGGTAAGGGCAGAAGACACTGCTCAATCTAACATGGGCAACTATACCCTTCTTATTGCAGAACAGTTGGCTCCCACAAGCGGTGGTTATTTCTGCTTGGCAGGCACATGCGTTTTCTGGGATAACTACTCTATTACCCTTTACGATAACCTTGAATTTTCCATAAACCTCTTACTTCATAGCCCACACCGTTCAGATATAATCCACCTTTAGATACGGGGATTTTAAATAACTGGGTGGTTTGTGAACGTTTTGGCGTTGGTGCATAAATTTTCAAAAGGGCTACAATCAATAACTTAAACGAGGTAGATTTTTCCAGCTTATAAGCTTGCCAATTGACTTATAAGATAGGAATATCAAGGGTTTCCCCGAAGTTCCTTTAACGGATTTATTCA
>CALIUI010000046.1 GCA_938048815.1 uncultured Aquificaceae bacterium
TGGTGTATAATTAATCCTATGAATAAAGAATACCACAGAAGAGACCTGTGGATATCCCAAGAAGCCATCTCCCTATGGTTCTCCAATAAACCAACATAGCCATAGAAACCATGCTTATAGTTTAAACTGGATAACAGAAGAACAGAAGGCTTTATAAAATCCATCTTTGACACTTTAAAATTAGACCTTCCAATCCCAGACCACACCACCATATTTTGTAGGGGTAGAAAGCTAAATATACAGCTTAATTGTGTGAGTAGTAGGCTGGATGAGATGCGTAGAGTGGAGTTTGTGTTGAATATCTTTTTATGCGCCAAAGCCCAAATTGTGTATAATTAAAAGAGAGCAAATCATGCTAAAGCTTTTACTTTTACTTTTTATGATATCTTGTGTGTGGGCTGACCCTGCACCCTTGGGCTTGGAAGTTGGAAAAGCCACTATAAAAGAAGCCAAAGAAAGGTATAGGCTAACACCCCTGGGTATAAACAAATACACACAGGGAGAGATGTATGAAGTGGATATTTCTAAGTTTGATATGAAGTATATCAGGAACTGTGTTCTGTCGTTTGATAAAGATGGTAAGTTGGTGGCTGTTGCAATGAGCTTTTCCAAAAATGGTTCTGGGCGTAATACTCCCGAGTTTGAATACTACTATAAGCTTTTAAGGGAAAAATACGATCTCGTGGAGTCTCGCATCCCCTTTGTAGGAGATACCTATGCCAAGTTTGTGGATGGCGGTACGGAAATTCTACTTGATGCGCCACACCTTAGCTTTACTATGACGCTAACCTACATAAAAAAAGACACGCTTAAGAGCATAAAAGAACAGATGCAAAAGGAAAGGATGGAAGAAAGGCAAAAGAGCAAGCAAAAATTATAAACCATGTCCCATCAAACCCTAAGGCTTCCAAAGGAGTATTGGGATAAAGTTAAAGAGGAGCTTTTAAAAAGGGGCTTTTGGGAAAGGATGCTGCCCAATAGTCTCTGGTCTTTGACCGATGGAGAAAACCACGCCCTTTTCTATGCCAGTGGTACTCTGCTTTTGCAAGGGAAAAAAAGCAAACAGTTAAAGGATCTCATATTGAGTTTGATCTCCTTCCATGAAAAAATAATGGTAGGCTGTGATGAGTCTGGTAAGGGCGATGTTTTTGGTCCTTTGGTGTTATGCTGTGCCATCATAAAGCCCCAATATTACAAAAGGGTTTTGGAGCTTAACTACAGGGATTGTAAAAAGATGAAGGATGAGGAGGTGATAAAAAAAGCCAAAGACTTTGAGAGTTTCGGAGAGTTTTTATGCAAGGTGGTGGAGCCTTTGGATCTAAACAGGCTTTACCAGGAAGAGAAAAACTTAAACAGGATCCTTGACAGACTTTATGGAGAACTTTTAAAGGATTTGAAGGAAAGGTATCCAAAGGCAGAGTTTTATATAGATGCCTACTCTAAAAGAAATCCCTTTGGTATGGAGGTGATTTTTGAGCACAAGGGAGAGGAAAACATAGCGGTTGCTGTGGCAAGCGTGTTGGCAAGGGCAAAGTTTTTGCAATGGCTTTGGGAGAAAAAGCTCCCTAAGGGGTCTTCTTTGGAAAGCTTAACCTTGGCAAGAAGGTTATACCAAGAGGACAAGGAAAGGGCTAAAAGCCTTTTGAAAACCTTCTTTTTATAAACCTACCAAAGCCTGCCAAAAGAAACAAAAAGACCATACTTGCCACTACTCCACCACTGGGAGGAAGGTCAAAGGTTAGAGAAAGGACTAACCCAGAAAAAAGTGAGAAAAGAGAAAAGCCCGCAGAAAATAGCAAGCTTTGAAGAAAGGAAGAAGAAACCATAAGGGATGTTATAGCGGGTATGGATATAAAGCTCGCGGAAAGGACAAGCCCGACCGCCTTTATGGACAAAACTACGTTGGCGGACGCCAAAGCTATCAGGGTGTATTTTATAAGCCCTACTTTTATGCCCCTTAGCTTTGATATCTCTTCGTTAAAGGACAAAAGCAGCAAGCTTCTGTAGTTGATAAGTATAAAAAGAAGAGTCAAAAGGAATATGGAAAGGGACAAAAAGAGGTCTGTCTTTTCTGCTACAAGCATGCTACCAAAGAGGTAAGAGAAAAGGTTCGTACCCAGGTTTTGGGTCATTCCAAGGATTATTATGGCCAAGGCTACGCCCAAGGAATAGAAGATGGCTATCACCGTATCCGCAGGCAAAGACTTTTTATCCACAAGGAGCTGTATAAAAAGACCGCACAAGACCGTATAAAAAAGGGTAAAGGTCAGGGGCTCTATATCAAAAACTATGGCAAGGGCTATACCACCAAAGGCTGCATGGGAAAGCCCAGCTCCAAGCATGGCAAGCCTTTTTATAAGTAAAAAGAGTCCTACAAGGGCAGTGGATAGGGCTATAAAAAGGGCGGTAATTATACCTTGCCAAAAAAACTCCATTCCTAAATTTTATCCTATGGAAAAGAACAAGGAGCTCGCCCGCATATTTGAGCGCATGGCGGATATGCTGGAGTTTCTCGGAGACAATCCTTACAGAATAGGCACTTACAGAAGGGTGGCAGAGATACTTTCTGAACTTGGGGAGGATGTGGAAGACCTTGTAAAAACTGGAAAAATTTACCAGATACATGGGATAGGACAGTCAAGCATAGAAAAGATTTTAGAGTATCTAAGGACTGGGAAAATTAGTGCCTATGAAGAGTTAAAAGAAAAGGTGCCCGAAGACCTTTTGGAGCTTTTGGATGTGCCCGGCATAGGTGTAAAAACCCTTAAACTTGCCTACGAAAGGCTAAATATAAGAACAAAGGAGGAATTCATAAAAGCTGTCAAAAGCGGCAAGCTTGCCTTCTTGCCGGGCATGGGAGAGAAAAAACTTCAGAATATAATAAGGGGGCTTGAACTCTGGGAAAAAAGCAAGGAAAGGATGAACTTGCTGGAAGCCTACGAGCTTGGGAAAAGCCTTATTAAACACTTTGAAACCCTAAGGGCTTTGTATGAAAACATAGAGCTTGCGGGAAGCTTAAGAAGAAGAAAGGAAACGGTGGGAGATATAGATATCTTGGTATCCGCCGAAAGGAAAAACTGGCAAAAGATCCATCAACACTTTCTTTCCTACGGTGGCGTAAAGGAGGTTTTGCTTAGCGGTGAGACAAAATCAAGCGTGGTTTTACAAGAAGGCAGGCAAGTGGATTTAAGGACGGTGGAGCCCCATCAGTGGGGCGCAGCCCTTCAGTATTTTACCGGATCAAAGGAACACAACGTAAGACTTAGAGACATTGCAAAGTCAATGGGACTAAAGATCAATGAGTATGGTGTTTTTAAGGCCGATACGGAAGAAAGAATAGGAGGGGCTACAGAGGAAGAAGTTTATCAACTTTTGGGCATGGATTGGATACCACCCGAACTAAGAGAGAACACAGGAGAAATAGAACTTGCCATGGAAAGGGCTTTACCAAGACTGGTGGAGCTAAAGGATATAAAGGGAGATTTCCATATGCACTCCAATTGGAGTGATGGTTTAAACAGCTTGGAGCAGATGGCACAAGCTTGTTATGAACGGGGTTATCAGTACATGGTTATAGGGGATCATTCTCAATCGGCAAGAGTTGCCAACGGTCTTGATCCAGAACGCTACAGAGAGCAGTTTAAGTTAATAGAAAAACTAAATGAATACTACAATCCAAAGGGCTTTTATATACTCAAAGGCTGCGAGGTGGATATACTGCCCGACGGTAGCCTTGACTTGCCCGATGAACTCCTTCAGGAGTTTGACTTTGTGGTAGCTTCCATCCACTCAAGGTTTAACCAAGACAACACCTACAGAATACTAAAAGCCATGGAAAACCCTTATGTAAATCTTATAGGACATCCCACCGGAAAAGCCTATGGCACAAGGCAGGGATATCCCTTGGACATGGATAAGATAATACAGATGGCAAAAGAAACGGGTACAGCCTTGGAGCTAAATACCTATCGAGCAGACCTATCTCCGGAAAACATAAGAAGGTGCATGGAGGCGGGGGTTATGATAGCTATAGTTACCGATGCCCATGCCTTAAAGCACCTATCTTACATGGAGCTTGGCGTAGGGCTTGCCAGAAGAGGCTGGGCTATTTCCCATATTGTGCTTAACACAAGGGATGTTAAGGGTGTAAAGGATTTTGTAAGAAGAAAAAGGGAGCTTATGCTAAAGGCTATTTAAAGCTTTTTTAATATAACGATATACTCATATCTCATACGCCGGGTGAGAAACCCCTTTCATCGGTAGCGCAGACATCAAGAACTGGTAGCGCAGGCATCCTTGCTTGCGACAAAAGATAGGCTGGAAGCCTGAATTACCTGAATTTTAAATTTTTTGTGGTGGTTCATGAACTACCCATACAAGGAATAATTTTTCACCTAGCGTATAAAAGCCCTTTATAATGTAAAAAATCAGGAGGTGGAAGATGAAAAAGTATGTATTTTTGGCAATAGCGGGGTCTTTGTTTGCCTTTTCCTGCCAACAAAAGCCTGCAGAACAACCAGCCCAGCAAGTCCAACCGCAGGCCGAGCAAAAGCCTGTGGAACAACCAACTCAAGAACAAAAGCCAGCGGAAGCTCCCAAACAAGAAAGCCAGGCTCCAGCAAAGGATATGCAAGCCTTTGCTCAACAAAAGGGCTGTTTTGCTTGCCACGATATAAACGCCAAGAAGGTAGGACCTTCCTTTAAAGAAGTGGCTAAAAGGTTTGCCGGACAAGAAGATGCGGTAGAGCATACAGCAAAACGTATTAAAAACGGTGGGGTTGGTGAATGGGGTAATATACCCATGCCGCCTCAAAATGTGACGGAAGAAGAAGCAAAAGACCTTGCCAAATGGATACTCTCTCTTAAATGAGGGAGCTTTTTAAAAGCTTTATAGACCTACACTTTAAAAAGCCTGTGGAGGTCTCTCAATCTTACCTGAGGGACCTCCTTATAATTTCCCTTTTCCTTGATTACTTTGGCTTGGATAATCCCTTGGGCGTATACGCCATAGACCTTTACCCATACATGCTTCATGAGTTCCATCTTTGGCACAAAAGCCTTGGTATAGAAAAAAGTGGCTTAGATTTTATGCCGTGCTGTTAAAAGCTTTTGTTTTCTTTGGTGGCAAAGGGGGTGTGGGCAAAAGCACCCTTTCTTGTGCTACAGCTTTAAAGCTATCGGAAAGGGATAAAACCCTGTTGATCTCAATAGATCCAGCTCATTCCCTATCGGGTATATTAAACATACCCATAGGTCCAAAGGTAAAACATGTAAAGGAACAGCTTTACGCCTTGGAGCTTTCTGCAGAAGATTTGGTAGAAAGCTATACCCAAAGAGTTTTCTCTAATCTTGGAGATCTCTTGCCCCACCTTAGATCAGGGCTAAAGGAGTACTCTAAATACCTAAGACATTCCCCAACAGCCCTTGAAACTGCAGTTTTGGATTATCTTTTGGACTTAACAAAGGAGTACTTCTATGTGGTGGTAGATTCTGCACCCACAGGCCAGATGCTAAGGCTTTTTGAAACCGCACATATGGTAAAGGGGTGGTTTATGTTTTTGTATAAGTTGGCAAAGGATAGGGAAAGGCTTGAAGCCTTTATGGGAAGGAAGGACAGCCTCTTGGAACTCATCATAAATAGGAAAAGGAGGATAGAAGAGCTTTTAGACCTTTTGAAGCAAAAAAGTTTAATCTTTGCCGTTGCTAACGAAGAACCCTTGTCTTTACAAGAAGCAGAGCATATAGAAAAATCCTTAAAGTTTTTAAAAGTCTATAAGGTCATAAACCGCTGGAGGTCTATGGAGGGGGACTTTATAAAGATCCCTCAAGGGGAATGCCCTTACGGAATAGAAGCCCTAAGGAAACTCAAGGTGGAACCCTTGGTGGAGTCTATCTTTGCATTATCCACTTCCTAAACTCTATTCCAAAGAAGGTGAGCACAGGCACAAAAAAGACATAAGGCATCATCTCTAAGGATATGCTAACCGTGTGAAAATAGTCGGAAAGTACATAAACCGCTAAAGCTTGCAGTAGGGCACCTATGGATATACCCAGGAATACATAAGGGTTTAACTTTATATGCTCCATAGGATTTCTTAAAAAGGGCTTTTCTGAGATCTCTTGAATACCGACCGCCCATTGACTTATAACCGCCGAGGTAAAGCTTATGGTAAGGGATAACTCGTAGGGATATTCTTTGAGGAGATACAGGAAAAGTAGATAATGGGCTATCGCCATAAGGATACCGTTATAGGCTACTATTAAGATTTGCCTTTTTCCAAGGAAGGTTTTTATGGGATTTTTTGGCTTTTCCTTCATGGGATTTCCTTCGTACTTGGTAAAGGGATAAGCCTTGTCTTGCACACCATCGGTCACCAAGTTTATCCAGAGTATCTGGGTTGGATATAGGGGTAGAGGTAGCCCTGTTAGTATGGCAAAGGAGTTGTAGAAAATTTGAAAGGAGTTTGCAGAAAGAAGATACCTTATCACCTTGGCTATGTTGTTGGCTATGAGCCTTCCTCTCCTTATAGCATTTACTATTATGGCAAGGTTATCGTCCAATATAACCATCTTACCTGCATCCTTTGCTGCCTGAGAGCCAGAGCCCATGGCTATACCTAAATCGGCAACCCTTAGCGCCGGTGCATCGTTGGCTCCGTCTCCCGTCACCGCAACTATCTCACCCCTTGATTGTAAAACCTTCACTATCCTGTATTTATCCTCGGGCGTAGCCCTTGCCACCACGCTTATCTTTTTAAGAAGATGATACAGTTCTTCGTCTTTGTATTTTTCAAGATCCTTACCCTCAAGGGCTATATCTCCATCTTGGTAGATATCCACCATCCTGGCTACTGCCTTTGCAGTAAGAAGGTTATCACCTGTTATCATGATTACCTTTATGCCTGCCGACTTTGCAGTTTGGACTGCCTCTTTTACCCCTTCCTTGGGAGGGTCTAAAAAGCCTACAAGCCCTACAATCTTTATCTTTACCTCATCTACCTCCTTTGGAAGCTCTTCAAGCTTGGCATAACCAAAGGCAAGAACTCTCAACCCCTTTTCCGCCATCATATCGTGGGCTTCCCAAATTTCCTTAGGACATTGCTTTTCACACATAGAGGATAAACTCTCAAGGGCACCCTTTACATAAAAGTCAAACCGATCATTGCCATCAGGTACTATAACTGCCATTAACCTTCTCTTTGTATCAAAGGGATGTTCCCATAGCCTTTCATAAGACCTTCTCAAAGCTTGCCAGTTCACCTTTTCCTTTTCTAACCAGTTAAGCAGGGCTATTTCCAAGGGATCCCCCTTTGAACTGTCCGCATCGTTGCAAAGAGCAGAAGCCAAAAAGAGTCTTCTTTTATCGTAAGCCACGTAATCTTGTACCGTTAGTTTTCCAAGGGTTATGGTGCCTGTTTTGTCAGAACATATATAGGTGGCGCTTCCAAGGGTTTCCACAGATGGAAGATACTTTACTAGGACCTTTTCCTTTGAAAGCCTTACAGCACCCACCACAAGGGCGATGGTAACCACTATGGGAAGCCCTTCTGGCACTGCAGAAACAAGCTGGGCAACTGCGAAAAAAATCAAGGTTTTCAAAGGTCTTCCCTGTAAAAAACTCACCAATACAAGGAAAGATAAAAGGACTAAGAGAATAAGGATCCATCTCTTTCCTAAATCACCAAGGGCTCTGGTTAAAGGGCTTTCTGGAGACTTTTCTTGAACCCTTTGGGCTATTCTACCAAGCTCTGTATTTTTACCCGTCGCAAACACAACACCTATCGCCTTGCCACGAAGAATCACAGTACCCTTGTATAAACAGTTAAGCCTACTGTGAAGAGGAGTATCTTCTGGAAATGTTAAGTTTGCATCCTTTTCTACGGGTAAGGATTCACCGGTTAAAAGAGCTTCATCCACCAAAAGCCCCAAACTCTCTATAAGCCTTATATCTGCAGGAACCACATCTCCCTCACTTAGTAGGACTATATCCCCCGGTACAAGGTCGCTACTTTCTATCTCCCTCTCTGCGCCCTCTCTTATCACCCTTACCTTTAAGGTGGTCATTGACCTCAAAGCCTCTATGGAGGCTATGGCCTTTAGTTCTTGGTAAAAGCCCAAAAGGCCGTTAACAGCTATAAGCCCATAAACGATAATAGCATCCTTAACATCCCCCAAAAAGAGGGCACCAAGTCCTGCCACGAGGAGTATAAGGATAAAGGGGCTGGTAAACTGCCGGACGAAGACCTTTAACTTACTCTCCTTTTCCTCCTCAAGTACGTTTTTGCCGTACTCTTCAAGCCTTTTCTGGACTTCTCTTTGAGTTAAACCCTCCAAGCTTGTCTTTAATTCTCTAAGAACATCCTCTAGTTCTTTGTAATGCATCTGCTAAAATTTTACTAAGGAAATTGACATTGGTGCATAAAAAGATATTCAAAACAAACTCTACACACCTTAGGGAGATGGATTCTTGGAATATCCACAGAGTTATGGAGCCTCTTTGGACTAATGCTTTGTCGTATTTAGACCAGTCTCTTTTGTGGTATTCTTCATTCATGCTTAACTAATATACCATGTGCCTGTCTTGGTAGCATTAAGTTATTTACGCACCAACGCCCGAGAGTACTACCAATTCCCTTAAGAATATTTAAAATTTTGATAGTTTAAGCTTCCAGCTTATTTTTAGAGAACCTAATCCGCCATCTATTTTAGCGCTAAGCTAAAGATAAATTCATTATACTCTTCAAAGCCCTTTTCCTTTACCAGATTGTTCAGATATTCTACCGCCTTCTCAAGGCCATAGGAAACTTCTATCTCCTTTAACTTTCTATACAAAGGCTCTATAACACTTGATAAAATTTCC
>CALIUI010000047.1 GCA_938048815.1 uncultured Aquificaceae bacterium
AATAAACCTCCAGCTTTTCTACACAAAAGTAGACCACTGGATGGATAACAGATATAGAAGCTTTATGGGAAATCCCCCACAAGGCTACACAATGGCAACGGATGCAAAGACCAAAGCTCTTGGCGCAAGGCTTGAGACACAAATAAGGGACCTTTCCCTTGGCTTTGAAGCCTACAAAAGAAACTGGGATGCTATAAACTACGGATGGAACCAAAATCAGAATATGTACATGAGACAGTTCATTATACCCGACGTGGATATCACCAACTTTGGCTTGTATGGAGAGTATAAAAAGAGTCTAAACCCCAACCTAAGGCTTGTGGCGGGTGTAAGGTTGGATACAACAGAAAGCAAGGCAGACAGCGCCAAGGCAAACGCAAACCTTTACTTTGCCTTTCACAATACAAGAAGCACCTCAAAGAGGGATACATACCCCTCTGGAAACGTGCAACTCTTTTATAACCTAACGCCGGAGATTGAGATATTTACCGGCGTTGGCTATGGTGTAAGGGTGCCAGACCAGCAGGAAAGGTATTTTGCCCTAAACAGAAGTATGATGTGTATGCAACAGAACAATCCTTTCTGCGCATGGGTAGGCAATCCAACTCTAAAGCCTTCCAAAAACTTGGAGCTTGACTTGGGAATAAAGCATCAAACTCCAAGGTCTCTCACAAAGGCAATGGTCTTTGTAAGCCAAGTGTGGGACTACATAACCCTTCATAGAAAGGCTCCGATAACCCCCCCTCAAAACTGGCCACAAAATGGTCAAGCGATGACTTATGCCAACGTGAATGTTCGCTTTTTTGGCCTTGAGTTTAGCTCCAACTACAATGTGTGGAACAACCTTTTCCTCTTTGGTGGTGTTAGCTACACAGAGGGGAGAAAGGATACAAAGCCAAGCTTGAATATAACCGACAAGGATGTGGCGGAGGTGCCTCCTCTAAAGGGCAGGCTTGGAGTTAGGTACGACACGGGCATGTGGTACACGGAGGCGGAGCTTTTGGCAAGCGCCACACAAAATAAGGTAGATTCTGCCCTTAGAGAGACAAAAACCTCTGGCTACGGAATAGTGAATCTAAAGGCGGGAATGAACTATAGGGGCTTTACTATAAATGCGGGCGTGGAAAACCTTTTGGACAAGAAATACTTTGAGCACTTCTCTTATGTGAGAAATCCCTTCAGTGCAGGTGTTAAGATACCAGAGCCCGGCAGAAGCTTTTATGTGAGTGCCTCTTACCAGTTTTAAAAACAAAAGGCTCTTCCTCGTGGGGAGCCCTCCCTTTTTTCCCTTTAAAGTGTAAAAAATCCCCTTTGAAATGCACAAGCTTGGAAACATCATATTAACCATGAGAGCCTTTATAGTAGAGGACGAACCCCTTGCCTTACAAAGAATAAGAAGGATGTTAAGCCAAGATGGTAGGTTGCAGATAGTAGGAGAGGCAACCACCTACAAAGAAGCCATAGAGAAAATACAAGGGCTAAAGCCCCAGGTTCTTTTTCTTGATATAAGATTGCCCGATGGCTTTGGTATAGACCTTGCTAAGGAAGTGATAGGCATGGGCATAAAGCCCTACATAATATTTACAACCGCCTATGGTGAGTACGCTTTGGAAGCCTTTAGGGTTTCTGCGGTGGATTACCTACTAAAGCCCTTCTCACAAGAAGACCTAAGCAAGGCAATAGATCGCCTTTTGGAAAAGAAAAACAATACCCAGCAGGTAATAAATCTTATAAAAGCCGAGCGTCCCATAATACCTGCAAAGATAGGAAACAAGGTTCTTTTCCTAAGCCCAGAGGAAATATACTACGTGCAGGCAGAGATGGGAGAAGTAAGCGTTAGGACAAAGGAGGGCCTTTTACCCTTGAGCAAAAAACTCTATGAAATAGAAGAAGATTTAAAAGCTTACAACTTCTTTCGTGTGCACAGGTCATATTTGGTAAACCTAAGCAAGATAAAAGAGCTAAAAAGCGTGGAACAAAGCAAATACTTAATAGTTTTCAAGGATATAAATGAAACCTTAAAGACAAGCAGAGAGGGGGCAAAAGCCCTAAGGGATTATTTGAACATATAAAGCCCTTTGGCTTTGGATATCCTTTCGTAGTAGTTTACTATGGGCTTGTGATAGGGCAGTTGGTGGTTTAGAGGGTCTGTTAGTATAGAGCAAGGCAGGTGGGAAATCTCCGGTAGGTATCTCTTTATATACTCACAATCAGGGTCATACCTTTTGGCTTGCAGGATGGGGTTGAAAAGCCTAAAGGGTTTTGGGTCTGCTCCCACAGAAGCACTCCATTGCCAGTTTCCTACGTTGACCACCTCATCGTAGTCCAAAAGGTGCTCTTTGAAAAAAGCTTCTCCTATTCTCCAATCTACCAACAAAACCTTTGTCAAAAAGCTTGCCAATATCATCCTCATCCTGTTGTGAAGCCATTTTTCCTTTTTTAGCTGTCTTATGCCCGCATCCACTATGGGATATCCCGTGATACCTTCAAAAAAGCTTCTTATGTAATCTTCTCTGTTTTCCCATTCTATGCCTCTTCTCTTTTCTTGGAATTCAAGGTCCTTGGTCTGTGGAAAGTTAAAAGCTATGTGGTACCAAAACTCTCTCCAGGCAAGTTCCCTTATAAATTGCTCGCTTCTGTCCTTTGCCCTTTTGAAGATTTCCCTTACAGACAGTATGCCAAACCTTATACAAGGAGATAGCTTGGAAGAGCCATCAATGGCTGGAAAGTTTCTTAGCTCCTCATACCTTTCAAAGGGAAAGCTCTCCAGCCTTTTTTTACAATCCAAAGGGTCAAAGGAAGAAAAACCTTTCAAGGGAAGTTTTTGCCTTATTTCTTCTATGGTGGGCAATGGAACATAGGGCACAGAAAAGCCATCTACCTTTTCCTCCTCAAGGATAACCCCTTTTATCCACTCTCCATAAAAAGGTGTAAAGACCCTTCTTGTTGGTACATCCTCGGGCTTAACCAAGAAGTTTTCAAAGATTTCCACATATTCCACTCCATAATCTTTGCAAAGGTTTTTTATCCTTAGGTTTCTTTCCTTTCCCGTCCAGCTATAGGATTTGGTAGTGTAAAGGTGCGTAGGTTTATAAACGCTAAAAACCTTTCTTAGGGCTTCTTCAGTGGTGTCATACAGGCAATAGACCCTTATCCTTTTGGAAAGCTCCTCCAAGGCTCTTACCACATAGCTTAACCTTTCATCCTCCGCCCTTAGGTCTTTTAGTATTTCTTTATCAAAAATAAAAAGGGGCAATATCTCCTTGTGCCTTCGAGAGGCATAAGCCAAGCCTTTGTTATCCTCAAGCCTTAGGTCTCTTTTGAAAAGATACACCGCTCTCATATCTTTGCCACCGCAAGGTATATAACAAGCAGGGAAACCACTATTAGAGGCAAAGCTATTATGTACGTGAAAAGGTCGTATCTTTTGTAGGCTTTTTCCTTATCCTTTGCCCTTGGGATGTAAAGGTTTATGAACCAAAAGTTTATTACCTCAAGGGGCAGAATTATGCCCAAGACCAAGGGAAGCTTGTAGTTCAACCAAGTTATATCTCCCTTGTACCTAAGAAGATGCAGCATATAAAAGCCCATCGCCAAAGCAAGTAAAAAACCAAAGATCTCCAAATTGGTCATCCACCGGTAAAAGTTCCTTAGAAGGTGTTGATTGCAGCCCGTGTTTTTCCAAGTGGAATATATCATAAAAAGCCCAAAAGAAGAGGACGCACCAGCCCAAAGAAAGATGCCTATCAGGTGGATAAACTTTGCCGTGATGTATTCCATCTTTTTAGGTATTTTACAGATTTTTTGATGTAGGGATATATCCGTTTACCCAAAAAGGGAAGCTTTTTAAGACTTGCAATATCCCTTTGAGAAGACTTTGAGAGGAAGATTATGGCAAGCAGGTATAGAGGTACTGTTGGCATTAAAGGTATAAAAATTCCCAAAGTGCCCAAAAGAAAGAAAGAAAAGCCCAAAAATCTAAAGGCGTACTTTTTCATCTTTTATAAATATAAGTCCTTGAATTTTTGGAAAAGTAGTTTTTGCCCATGTGGAGTGGGTATTTCACTTTACTAACCTTTAGCCTTCCCCTTTTGTAGTGAATTAGCTCCACCTTTCCCACCAAAAGGCTATGGTCTGGAAAGCTTATAAAGACTTCCCTTTTACATTCGTATATAAGAAGAGCCTGATCCACCATAAGGGCGTCAACCTTTAAGGCTTTCACGGGCTTTATGTCCTTGAAAAGATCCCATTTGTTCTCTTGGTTTCCATGATGGCTTCCGGCGGTTATTATATCCCATAGGTATTCAAAAGGTAGAAAATTAACGGTAAAGTCTGCCCCTTCTTGCGCCAAAAGGTGGCTGTGGTTTTCCTTAGCAAGGGCAACTGCATAAAGAAAGGGTTTTTTGTTTAGGGGCATGTGCCAAGCTACCGCAAGGGGATTGTCTTTTACACATACCAGAGAAACTACCCTTGGCACATAACCAAGAAAGTAGGCATCCTCCAAGGTTTTAAAAGATCCCTGAGGGGCCGGGCAAACCCCTTCAGGAGGAGGCAAGGCATGGGCTTTCAGGCTGTCCATCTTCCCAACAAGAACACCAAAGTTATGCCTATTATGTGCACGACCCACCAGCCTATTCTCATAAATCTAAAGGCTTCTGGTAGTTGCATGGCTATCACCTCCTTAAGCTTAGTTTTAATTAAAGTTTAAGTTGGATTTTATGCTTACGTATGCCCTTTGATGATGGCTTATGGTGGTATTTTTACACTTCATCAAAAACCATTCTAAAGGTTGTTTTTCCTTGTGCCGACCAGTAGGAAAGGCTTGCCCCACAGAGCTTTAACCTTTCCCTTAGGTTTGAAAGCCCCACACCTTCTTTTAGCTTTTCAAAGCCTCTTCCGTTGTCCTCTACCTCTATAAAAACCTTTCCCTCCCTTTTATAGCCCTTTATGGCTATGTTTCCCCTCTCCAGTTGAAACCCATGCTTTAGCGCGTTTTCCACTAAAATCTGAAGTGAAAACTTTGGTACCCTTACTTTCAAGGCTTCATCTTCTATCTTTATATCCATGCTTATATTACCTTTGAACCTTAGGCTCATAAGATTCCAGTAATCTTTGAGAAGCTCCAACTCTTCCTCAAGGCTTATGAAAGGTTCAAGGTATAAACTTTTCCTTAGTAGTCTTGCAAGGCTTAATATGGCTTCCTCTGCCCTTTCTTGGTCTTGCCATACCAATTCTGCCACCGCATTAAGGGTGTTAAAGATAAAGTGGGGGCTTATCTGCCTTTCCAAGTTCCTTATGTGTTCTTCTAATAAAAGTCTTTTGTTTTCCTCCTCCTTTCTTTGGAGAGACACCAATTTATAAAGAAGATATCCCAAAGAGGCAGTCATAAGAGCCAAAAAGAAAGATAAGATAATGGCTTTTTTCAGTGGTAGGTTTAATGGAATGATATCCAAAAGGCTATTACTAAAATATCCCGCCAAAGCTCCCAAAAAGCCCGACAAGAAAGCAAAGATCAAACTAAAGGGGGTCCAAAGAAATTGAGGAAGAAGCTTTATAAAAAACCGGTTGTTTATCTCCGTGGTGAAAAAAGAAAGCGTAAAGATGTAGAAGGTGGTTAGCAAACCTAAAAGAAGAAAGGGAAAAGGGTTGTAGTTGTAAAGGGAAGAAGTAAATCCTGCGATGGATATGCCAAGAACCAAAGCAAAAACAAGTATATAAAGCCACTCTTTTGCCCTTATCTTCAGCATAGCCTAAGGTCCTTTTCTATAAACTTTAAAAGGTTTACAACGCCCATGCTAACACCGGGCCAGCCCTGTCCGGGAAAAACTGTATCACCCACAAGGTATATGCCTTCCAAGGGCGTAAGGGGAGAGGGATAAAAAAAGGGAAAGTAATCTTTTATTACCGGTATCCCTCCCACAGAACCTCTGTATCTTCCCGTGTACCTTTCAAAGGTCTTTGGTGTGCCCGCAAAAACCTTTAATTTTTTAACGTTTCTAAGGGCAGGCATGTGGTCGTATAGAATTTTAAGGCAATATTCAATAGCCTTTTCCTTCCTCTCTAAATACTCCTCCCTTGGTAGGTTTTCCCAAAGCTCAAGACTTGTATGGGTAGAGATGGTTATGCTTCTGGTCTTTTCCTTGCTAAGGATGGGGTCTTCTTCCTCCGATATGGATACAAAAAGGGATCTACTGTTTGTGTAGGGAATGGGTTTTTCAAGGAGTATAAAATGGTGATGTTTTAAATCCTGTGGTATTTGCCCTTGCACTGTCATGTATATAGTAAAGGCGCCCCACAGTTCTCTGTAGGTGTTCTTTGCCCTTTCAGAAAAGGGCCTTAGGTCTTCTATAAGGTCTCCTGCTTTCCAAAGGGTAGTGTTTAGAATAACCCTCTTTGCTTCGTAGATGCCCTTGTTGGTGTGTAGTGCATAACCCCAAGGTTTCTTTAATATACTCTTTACCCTTGTACGCAAGCTTAGGTTTTTTATCCTTTTTGCGAAGCTATCCAAAAGCCTTCCCATACCTCCAACCGCATAGTAATTGGTTAAATTGGGATAAGTTAACCCCAAGGAAGCCACAGAAAAGGGCACCTTATCCATAAAGCCCTGAGCGGTTATAAGAGTATGGTGGTTTAGGAAACTCTCATATTTGGAGTTAAAATCTCCTAAATACACCTTGGCCACTCTTTTTGCACTAAGGAAGTTGCAAAGAAAAGTGGATAAAAAGTCCAAAGGCTTATGAAAAAAAGCCCTAAGGGGGGAAAGGGAGCTTGGATAGGGTAAGGTGTGGCACCAAAGATTCCACATGGACTCACTTACCTTATAAACTCTTTCCCAAAAGCCCTTGTGAAACATCTCTGGGAAAGCCTCTTCTATTTCCTCCAAAGACCTTTCCTTATCTCTCCATCGGTTTATAGTCTTTTCTCCTATGTGTATAACCATGGCTGGATCTATGGGCTTTATAGGTAGGTCTATGTTTAGAAACTTGGCTATCTTACCAACGGGTAGGTTTTCCTCCGCCCCTACGAAAGTGGCAGCTCCCACGTTGTAGTAAAAACCTTCCCTTTCAAAGGTACCCGCACACCCACCCAAATAATCCAAAGCCTCAAAAAGAATAACCTCCTTGCCCATATGAGAGAGCAAAGAGGAAACTAAAACACCGCCGATCCCGCCGCCAACAACCGCATAATCAAGCATAGGTTAAATTATGGAAAGAGTAAAGGAAAAATAGTAGCCTTGAATTTACCTTTGAAAGTGCAGTAAAGCTCTGTAGCCTATGTCTTTTCTGTAGTGCATTCCTTCAAAGTGTATTCTTTTTATGGCGTTGTATGCCTTCTCTTGGGCTTCCTTTAAATTTTCTCCCCATGCACATACGTTTAAAACTCTTCCTCCTTTGGTGAAAACCTTGCCCTCTCTTATTTCTGTACCCGCATGGAATATAACTACATCCTCCATACCTTCCACTTCTTCAAGCCCTTTTATTTCTTTGCCATCCTCTGGCTTCTCTGGATAACCCTTGCTTGCCAGCACAACGCAGAGTGTATGCCTTTGGTCTATATCAAGGCTTATATCTTTGCCCTCATAGAAGTTGAGCAAAGCCTCACAAAAATCTCCCCTTATCCTCATAAGCAAAGGTTGAGCCTCTGGGTCTCCAAGGCGCACGTTAAACTCCAAGACCTTTGGTCCCTTTTGGGTAAGCATAAGCCCCGCATACAAAAAGCCCCTGTAATTTATCCCTTCCTCTTTGAGGCCTTTTATAACCCTTTCTATGATAAGCTCCTTTATAGACCTTTCCGTATCTTCATCCACAAAGGGATTGGGAGAATAGGCACCCATTCCTCCCGTGTTGGGACCTTTATCCCCATCCAACAGCCTTTTGTGGTCTTGGGAAGTAGGCAAAGGAACATACCTATCTCCATTTACCATAACTATGTAAGAGGCTTCCTCACCCTCTAAGAACTCCTCTATTACAACCTTTGAAGCCGCTTCTCCCAAAACCTTTTTTACCATAAGCTTGTCTATAGTTTGGTACGCTTCTTCGTAGCTTTTGCAGATAAAAACACCTTTGCCACTGGCAAGTCCATCTGCCTTTATAACCACGGGCAAGCCAAAATCCTTTACAAAGTTCTTTGCCTTTTGGGGGTCTCCAAATATGTGAAACTCTGCTGTTGGGATCTGGTGTTTTTGCATAAACTCCTTTGCAAAGGCTTTGCTTCCTTCCAACAAGGATGCCCTTTTGTTGGGACCAAAGACCTTTAGACCCCTCTTTTCAAACTCATCCACTATACCTGCCACCAGGGGCGCCTCTGGTCCCACTATGGTAAAGTCTATACCTTCCCTTTGGGCAAAGTCTGCAAGAGCTTCCACATGAATAGGCTCTATGGGTATATTCTTAGCTATCTTTGCAGTGCCCCCATTACCTTTGGCGCAATAAAGTTCTTTCACCAAAGGACTTTGGGATATCTTCCAAGCGATGGCGTGCTCCCTTCCACCATTTCCAACTACAAGAACCTTCACCTCTTAAATTATAGCATATTCTTATCCTTCAAACCTTTGAAAGGGCTTTTCCCTTTGCTACTTTAAGGAAATTCTCCAAAAGCTTCATACCTTCTTCGGAAAGTATGGACTCTGGATGAAACTGTACTCCAAAAAGGGGATATTCCACATGCTGAATGCCCATGATCTCCTCATCCTCCGACCATGCAGTTATCTTCAAAAAGTTTGGCAAAGTTCTCCTGTCTATAACCAAGGAATGATAACGCACTGCGATAAAGGGGTTTTTAAGTCCTTCAAAGATACCCTCGCCTGTGTGGTATATTTGAGAGGTCTTTCCATGCATTAGCCTTTTTGCCCTAACTATGTTGGCACCGAAGGCATAGCCTATAGATTGATGACCAAGGCATACACCCAGTATAGGAATGTCCTTATAAAAACTCTTTATAACCTCCACCGAAATACCCGCTTCCTTTGGAGTGCAAGGTCCTGGAGATATTACAATGGCATCGGGCTTTGCCCTCTTTATATCCTCCAAGCTTATCTCATCGTTCCTGCGCACTGCCACATCCGCAGAAAGCATCTGAAGATAATGAACAAGGTTGTAGGTAAAAGAGTCGTAGTTATCTATCATCAAAACTCTCATAAGGATTAAAATATAATCCGTCCCATATATAAAAAATTCCTCTCTGCAGATGTATCACAATACACTTGTAAAATCGTAAACAATGGGCAAAATAACCACCTGCGCTAACCCCATATTCCCTCATCCACAATATGGCCTTCTGTTAGTGGGAAAGTACAGGCTGTTTTTGAAGCAACTTGTATCATGTTAAAATACTACTATGAGCTTGCGTATATACAACACACTAAGCGGTAAGGTGGAGGAGTTTGTACCTGTAAACCCTCCCCATGTACTTATATACACCTGTGGTGTTACCGTGTATGATGATTCCCATGTGGGGCATGGAAGAAGCCTTATAGTTTTTGACGTTCTAAGGAGATTTCTTGAACATATGGGCTATAAAGTTAATTTTGTAAGGAACTTTACCGACGTAGATGACAAGATAATAAACAGGGCAAAGAGCGAATGTGTGGATTTTATGACCATAGCCAACAGGTATATAGCAAGCTATTACATAGATATGGGAAACATAAGGGTAAAGCCCGCAAATGTGGAGCCAAGGGTGACGGAACATATGCAAGAGATAATAGAAGTTATAAAGGGCCTTATAGAAAAGGGCTATGCCTACGAATCGGGAGGTGATGTTTATTTCTCTGTGTCCTCTTTTCCAGATTATGGAAAACTTTCCAAAAGGAACATAGAAGAGCTTGAGGCGGGGGCAAGGATAGAGCCCTCGGAGAAAAAGAAAAACCCCCTTGACTTTGCCTTATGGAAATCGGCAAAGGCTGGCGAGCCCTCTTGGGATTCACCATGGGGACCGGGAAGACCCGGATGGCATACAGAATGTGTAGCCATGATCTTTAAACATCTTGGTCAAACCATAGATATCCACGGTGGTGGTTTAGACCTTATCTTTCCCCACCATGAAAACGAGATAGCTCAGGCGGAAGCTCTCACGGGCAAGCCCTTTGCAAGGTATTGGGTTCATAACGGGCTTGTCACTGTTGGTGGGCAAAAGATGTCCAAATCCCTTGGCAACTATATAACCCTAAGGGAGATTTACTCCAAGTACCATCCCGATATCCTTAGGCTTTTGGTGCTTTTTACCCATTATAGAAGCCCCCTTGACTTTTCTTGGGAAAAGATGGAAGAAACAAAGAGAGCTTATGAGAGGCTTTTGACAGCCCTTGAGGACCTTGAACTTTTGAAAAAGCTATCCCTTTATGAGGAAAGGGGAACCCATCCCCTCTTTGAAAGGGTAAAGGAAGCGGAGGAGAAGTTTTTTCAAGCTTTGAGTGATGACTTTAATACACCACAGGCTTTGGCAGAGGTGTATAGTCTTGTCAGTGAGCTTAATAAAGTGAAAAACAAAGCCTTTTCCCAAGGAAGTATATCCCAGCAAGAGCTCCAAGCATACCAGTTTGCAGTAGAGTCCCTAATAAAGAACCTTAGGGGAGTTTTTGGACTTTTAGAAGACTTTAAGCCCCAGTGTGAAGCGCGTAAGGTGGTACAAAGGGAGCTTTCTGCAGGTGAGATCTTTGACAACAGACTTATTGAGCTTTTAATAGAAGTGCGAAATATGGCAAGGAAAGAGAAGGTATATACCATAGGAGACCATATAAGGGACAGGTTAAAGGAGCTTGGCATTATCCTTGAAGATACACCTGCGGGGACAAAATGGAAAAGGCAATGAGTTTGCTTTTGGACGGAAGGGTTCTCTCTGAGAATATAAGGAGCCAAATAGCCCAAGAGATAAAAGAATATACATCAAAGGGCTATAGGGCACCAACCTTGGCAGTTATATTGGTAGGAGACGACCCAGCAAGCCAAGTTTATGTATCCAACAAGGAAAAGGCATGCCAAAAGGTGGGCATAAGATCCTTGTCTTACCGATTGCCTTCCAATACAACCACCCAAGAACTCCTTGAACTCATAGCTCAACTAAACGCAGAAGAAGAGGTAGATGGTATTTTGGTACAACTTCCCCTGCCACCTCATATAAACCAGCAGGAGATATTGCTTGCTATAAACCCCAAAAAGGACGTGGACGGCTTCCATCCTGAGAATATGGGAAGGCTTGTGGCACGTATGGAGGATGGCTTTATCCCCTGCACCCCACTTGGTATAGACCTCTTACTTAAACACTATGATATAGACCCAAAGGGCAAAGACGTGGTGATCGTGGGAGCTGGCTTTATAGTAGGTAGGCCTCTTAGCCTTTTGATGCTTTGGAGGGATGCCACCGTGAGCGTATGCCATATATATACAAAGGATATAAAGGAATACACAAAAAGAGCCGATATACTCATATCTGCTACGGGTGTACCAAGACTTATAAAGGCGCATATGGTAAAGGAAGGAGCTGTGGTGATAGACGTGGGCATATCAAAGGAAGGTACAAAGATAGTGGGAGATGTGGATTTTGAAGAGGTTAAAGAAAAAGCCTACGCCATAACACCCGTGCCCGGTGGAGTAGGTCCCATGACGGTTACAGGCTTGCTTTTGAACACTTTAAAGGCTTACAAACTAAGATTTTTATACGTTGGTTAGGCGTTGGTGTATAAATATTCTGAGAAGGGCTACAGTCAATAATTTAAAGCAAGGTATGTTTCTTGTTTTGCAGACCTGCTGTCTGGGTTCTGAGATAGAACTATCAAAGGTTTTTCCGAAGATCCTTTTATGGATTTATTCACCAAAGCCTCGCCCTGTTATACGTTGGGTAAAAAATGTATGTAGTGTGCTGGTACGATTATACCCCAAAAGTGCTATAATGCTTTTCCTATGGAAGAGTCCAGGCTTAGAAAACTTCAAAGGTTAAAAGAAGAGGGAAAGGCGTATCCTTACAAATTTGAAGTTAGCCACCAGATAGGTGATATAAGAAGCAAGTACGAAAAGCCCACCGACAAAAGGCAGGTAAAAGTAAAGGCTGTTGTAAAAAGGGTATCCAAGATAGAAGAGGGCTTTCTCCTTAGGATAGCAAGCCCTCAGGGCATTGAGATGTTAGCCATAACCAAAGAGGAGATACAGGCTGGGAAAGAATACCTTTTGATGGGCAGCCTTGGCAGGTACGAAAGCAAGCTTTGCATTTTTGATGCCAAGCCTCTTGAAGAGGGTGAAGGGCTTTCCATAGAAAGCCTAAAGGAAGAGTACGACCTTGATCCCCAATATGAAGAGATATCTTTGGCAGGCAGACTTATAACTTTAAGAAGCATGGGGAAAGCCCTTTTTGGTCATATTCAGGATGCAACGGGAAAGATACAGATATACCTAAGGGAGGACTTACTTGGAAAAGACGTCTTTGAAGAGTTCCAAGACCTTGTGGATACAGGAGACATAATAGGCGTAAAGGGAAAGCTTTTTAGGACAAAAACGGGAGAGCTAACCGTAGAAGTACAAGCCTATAGCCTATTGGCAAAGAGCCTTCATCCCATGCCAGAAAAATGGCACGGCATAAAGGATGTAGAGGTAAGGTACAGACAAAGGTACTTGGACTTAATAGCCAACGAGCAAGCAAGAAAGATCTTTATACTGCGTAGTAAGGTCATCCAAGAGATAAGGAATTTCCTAAACAGGGAAGGATTTCTTGAGGTGGAAACTCCCATACTACAGCCCATAGCCTCTGGTGCCAACGCCAAGCCCTTTATAACTTATCACAACTATCTTGAACAGAACCTCTATCTAAGAATAGCTCCCGAGTTGTACTTAAAAAGGCTTATAGTGGGTGGATTTAACAGAGTCTATGAGATAGGTAAAAACTTTCGCAATGAAGGTGTGGATACCACCCACAACCCAGAGTTTACCATGCTTGAATTCTATGCTAGCTATTGGGATTATGAAGACCTTATGAATTTTACCGAAAGGCTTTTATCCCACGTGCTTATTTCCACAGTGGGCAATCTTAAGATAAACTACCAAGGCAAGTATATTGACTTTACGCCCCCTTACAAAAGGTACAGATACTTTGAGCTCCTCGAAAAAAAGACAGGGAAAGACAAGGATTTTTTCCTAAGGGATGTGGAAGGTTTAAGAAAACTCGCCAAGGAGTTAAACATACCAAAGGCAGATACCCTGACCCATGCAAAGTTAATAGACAAGGTCTTTGACGTACTTGTGGAAGATGAGCTTTTGGGACCCTGTTTTGTTTTAGACTTTCCCAAGCTGCTTTCACCTTTGGCAAAAAGCCATCGCAAAGACCAAGACTTGGTGGAACGCTTTGAACTTTTCATTGCAGGAAAGGAAATAGCCAACGCTTACACGGAGCTAAACGACCCAGAGGAACAAAGAGAAAGGTTTTTACAGCAGCTTGAGGAAAAGGAGATGGGAGACGAAGAAGCCATGCAGATGGATGAGGACTTTATAATCGCCTTGCAGTATGGCATGCCACCCACAGGGGGAGAAGGTATAGGTATAGACAGGCTTGTTATGATATTGGCTGATGTGGATTCCATAAGGGAAGTGATACTTTTCCCAGCTCTTAGGAGGATATGATGGAGCTTCCTAAAAAAACCATAAAGGAATTTACCGGTAAGGTTATAAAGATAATCCAAGAAACGCCTTCTGCCAAAACCTTGGTCTTTGATACAAAAGATATAGACTTTGACTTTTATCCTGGACAGTATGTAATGCTAAATGTCCCTTATGAAGGAGAGCTTCTAAAAAGAGCCTATTCTATTGCAAGCCCTCCTACTCAAAGGGAAACTCTTGAACTAACCATAAAGAGAGTCCCCGGAGGAAAAGCTTCCGTCTTTTTGACAGAAAAGGTAAAAGAAGGGGATGAGTTCCTTATAAAGGGACCCTATGGGAAGTTTGTGTGGGTGCCCCAAATGGGTACAAACCTTGTTTTGATTGGTGCAGGTAGTGGGATAGTACCCCTTATGTGCATTTTGAGGTATATAGTGTCCGCCAAGTTGGAGCATATCAAGGCTACCTTGATCTATTCCAACACCCATTACGAGGAAATAATCTACTACCAAGAGCTTGAAAAGATACAAAAAGGTTCCAACATAAAGGTGGTGTATACTCTTACTCGTTCTCATCCGCCCCACTGGGAAGGCTATACGGGAAGGATAAACACCTCTATGCTACTGAAAGAGATAGAAGATATACCCACAAACCTTTACTATCTTTGCGGCCCCCCCAACTTTGTGGATGATATAGCCCAAATGCTTCATGAGCTCGGCGTAGATAAGGAGCAGATAAAGAAGGAAAAGTATGATTAAGAGATACTTTCAAGGAGTTTAAGATTTACACAAGCCCTTTCTACGCTTTCCTTATCCAAAGTTCCCCTTAGAAAGTCTGTTATCATGAGTTTTAATTTGTCCCTTCTTTCCTCCTTCAAAAGCTTTCCATCCTTATAAACCTTTTCCTCTCCAAAATCAAGGACAAGGTCCTCATCTATATACCAAACTCTTTTGGGATTGGGATGTTCCCACGCTACAGTTAATGTAAAGGGCACTTCTTCCACATACCCCCTTAAGGTCCAGAGGGAATCTTTTTTATACAAATCTTGGATTCTTATATCCTTGGAGATCCTTTGGAGAAGATAAAGGTCATGCCAAGCTAAATCCCACAAGGGAGATATGTAGCCTTTACCTCTACCAAGCCTTTCTATTCTTATGTACTTTTTTGGCTTCCTTAGATAATCCACACATAGAGAATAGCCTTCCACTTCCGATATATACAATCCTTCATATCCTTTTATCTTCTCAAAATCCTTCGAGCTAAGGGCTGGTGGCTTTTCCAAAAGGACTGGTATATTCTTTTCTAAAAATTCTTTGGCTATAGCTGGATGGTCTTTGGGATCAACTGCCACAATAACTCCACGCAATTTCTCCTTTACCTCTCCAAAGTGGCAGTAAAAGGGATAGGGCTTTCTCTCTTTAAAAGGGTCTATATCACAAAGCACAAGCTTTTCGCCCATTTCCTCAAGCTTCCAAAAATACTTGTTGCCCATATTTCCAAGCCCCACCAGAAGGATATGCATTTTTTAAATTATACCCTTAGAGGTCTATATAAAAAAATCATCCCCCGCAGCAGGGTGTTTCAAAAATAGCCCATATTGTAGGGCTACCGCCCCTGCCCCCTGAAGCAGGAGCTTATGCCCATATAATACCCTCCCAGGGGAGAGTGCAGTCAGCACCACTACCTTAGGCCTGGATACCCTCCTTAACTCGCTCTTAAGGCTTTTTATGGCTAAATCTATTAACTTCAATTGCTTGGCTTTTAGGTATGCATTTTTTACTTTCTCTTTTACATACTCTTTAAGCTCTTTTATAGCATCCAGATTATTCTGTAGTTTGTTTAGCAAATCCCTATAAACCTTAGGTATCCTTTCCCTTAGCCCCAAGCCCCTTCTTGCTATCACATAAGCAGAAGCTACATCCTTCGTTAGCATGTATTGGGGTGCATACTTTAATATGCCTATGGTGGACGTGTGGGATGGATTTATCTCTATAACGGCGTTGGTGCGTAAATAACTTATGGTACATTAGTTAAGCATGAATAAAGAATACCACAAAAGAGACTGGTCTAAATACGACGAAGCATTAGTCCGAAGAGGCTCCATAACTCTGTGGATATCCAAAGAAGCTATCTTCCTAAGGTGTGTAGAATTTGTTTTGAATATCTTTTTATGCACCAAGGCCCCTGTAGGGTGTATTGCGTATATCCTTACAAAAGGTGAATTTTTAGACAGGGTATGATTAAAATTTTAATACCATGTTCAGAAAAGTCCTTATAGCCAACAGAGGAGAGGTAGCCCTTAGGATCATAAGAGGATGTGAAGAGCTTGGCATAAAGACAGCTGCCATATACTCGGAGGCGGATGCCAAATCCCTGTATGTGAAAAAGGCGGACGAAGCATACCTTATACCCGGAGACCCTGTAAGGGCATACCTTGATTATGTTAGGATAGTAGACCTTGCCAAGTCTATCGGAGCCGACGCCATACACCCCGGCTACGGATTTCTTGCAGAGAATGCAGATTTTGCAAGATACTGTGAAAAAAAAGGAATAACCTTTATAGGACCTTCACCAGAACACATAGAACTCTTTGGAGACAAAGTTAAAGCAAAACAAGCCATGCAAAAGCTCGGTATTCCTACCATACCCGGCTCTCCAGAACCTCTTAAAAACTACGAAGATGCCCTTCATTACGCAAGGGAAATAGGGCTGCCTGTAATTCTAAAATCCGCCTATGGTGGTGGTGGAAGGGGTATGAGGGTGGTAAGAAGCTTTGAAGAATTACCAAGGCTTTTTGAATCGGGTTATAGGGAAGCAGAAACCTTTTTTGGAAAAGGAGACCTCTTTGTGGAGAAATACCTTGACAACCCCAAACACATAGAAGTTCAGATACTGGGCGATAAGTACGGTAATGTGGTACATCTTGGAGAAAGGGATTGTTCCGTCCAAAGAAAGCATCAAAAGGTTATAGAGATAACGCCATGTCCCGTATTACTACAGGATATAAGACAGAAGATGCTTGGACTAAGCGTAAAGGCTATGATGCAGGTGGGGTATTACAGCGCTGGCACCCTTGAATTTCTTGTGGATTTAAAGAGTAAGGAATTTTACTTTATAGAGATGAACACGCGCCTTCAGGTGGAGCACACCATAACGGAGATGGTGTCGGGAATAGATATAGTGGAGACCATGATAAGGGTAGCCGCGGGTGAGCCTTTGCCCTTTACTCAGAGCGATATAACCTTTAGAGGATATGCTATAGAGTTCAGGATAAACGCAGAAGACCCCAAAAGAAACTTTGCACCGGCACCGGGAAAGATAACCGCTTATTATTCGCCGGGTGGTCCCGGTATAAGGATGGATGCAGGTGTTTATAAGGATTATGTAATACCCCCCTACTATGATTCCATGATAGCAAAGATGAGCGTTTGGGCTTTAACGTGGGACCGTGTGCTGGCAAGGGCAAGGAGAGCAATAGACGAGTTTATAATAAGGGGTGTACCCACCAACATACCCCTTCACAGGGAGATAATAAGGGATTCTGACTTCATATCAGGCTACTTTGGAATAAAGTTCCTTGAAGAAAAGTTGCCCACCTACGACTTTGAGATAGAGGGAGAAGAAGATCCAGAAACCTTAGCCCTTGCCATATCTACCGCCATAGCAGCCTACTACGGCTTGTAGTCTATGCTTGTACCCTCACTTTCAAAGCCAAGGGGGATTATAACTTTTATGGTAAAGGTGCTTTCCTTTTCTGGTATAGATACCTCAAAGGAAAAGCCCACAGTCCTTCCTATTTCCTTGCCCTCTTTGTAGATGGTAAACTCCTTATAATCCTTATCATAGAACCACACAAGATAAAGCTTTTCCTTTCCCACTCTTATCTGTAAGTTTTTAACTTCTTCTACGGGTGGGGGCTCTTTGGGCTTTATACAAAAATCTATAAAAGCACTTTCTCTTAAACCTTTAATCCCAGTAAGGGCATAACACCTTTCCCAATAGCTCCTTTCAAGCTTAATCTCTCCCTTTAAATCAGCCCCAGCCTCCAAAAAAACCTTACCGCCCTTTACGGGATAAAGTTTATAACTTTCAAAACCTTTCGCTGTAAGCTTCACGCTTTTCTTATCTTCAGAAAGCTCTATTGTAGGTTTTTCTTCCACTGCTTTTTCAACACAGAATTTTTTAGATTTACCACCTATCCTTTCCACTAAAAAACAGAAGGCTTCCCTCTCATCCTTTATCCAATAGTCTTCCAGCTTCTCAAAGCCTTTGATCCTTATTTCACCCGATAAGCTCTTTACATAAACCCTTTCACCTATCCTTTTTACGAGGACCTCTGGCTCTTTGAGCACCTCTGGGTTTGCCTTTATACCGCAAGAAGCCAATAAAAAACCAAAAAGAAAAAGTCTTTTCATTTGGGTATACCAGACTCTTTCTCATAGGGCCAGATCAGGATTCCACCTGCAAGGTTATAAGCCTCATAGCCCATATGCCTTAGGAAATAGGTGGCAAAGGCACTTCTTTCCCCACTTCTACAATAGACTATATAAACTTTGTCCTTTGGTAAATCTTTAAAGGCGTACCTTAGTTCGTCAAGGGGTATAAGCGTTGAATTGGGGATTCTTAATTGTACGTGTTCTTGGGGCGTCCTAACGTCCAACAAAACCACGTTATCCCTTTGCAACATCTCCTTTGCCTCTTGTGGGCTAACCTCTGGCACTTGAAACATAGGAAACCTCCTTTAGGTATTAATTATATTCTAATGGTTTTAATGGCTATATTCCAAAGCCTCCAAAACCTTAAAGGGCTCTCTACCCGCAAGGTTAAAAAGCTTTGCCCAGAAAAGTATAAGGTTATACTTGGCTTCCATAAGTTGTCTTTCTGTTTCGCTCTTTTCTGCCATAGCGTAGCCAAGGTCAAAGGCAAGCTCCAACTCATACTCAGACCTTCTAAGGATCAAGTTTTCTTCTGCAAACCTATCTTTTGTGATAGCTTCCAACCATCTGGCTTTTAAATATTCCCATTCATAAGAAGCAGAATAAAACAAAAGACTTATATCCCTTTCCAAGCCTTCCTTTTCCTTTTGGACGGATTTTTGGAGAGATAGTATATATTCCACCCTATAGGGTCTGCCTGCGTCGTAGATGGGTGTGGTGATCTCCAATCCGCTTTTGTTGGTGGATAGCTTCAAATTAACACTTGGATTTATAAAGCTCTTTGCCATTTTTATTTCTTCATCATAACTCTTTAGCTCCAAGCTTTTTATCTTCAGATTGGTATTTTCTCTCAGAGCCTCTTCCCTCAAAAGGGGAAAATCCACAAGAGATCTGTCCAATTCTCTAAAGGGAAGGTCTTTGAGCTCAACTGGTGTTTCATAGGGTATTCCTGCCAGAGCCTTTATCTCAAGGAGAGTATGGTTATACCTATGCTGGGCGTAGAAAAGTTCTCTCCTTTTTTCTCTGTATATACCTTCCAACTTATAGACCTCATGGTCGGTGGCAAGGCCTAAATCCCTCTTTTCCCTTGCCCTATCAAACCTCACATAGGCTATAGCCATCTCTTCCCTTTTCACCTCAGTCAATTTTTTATACATATGGGCATCTACAAAAAGCTTTATTATCCTTAGTTGTATATCCCTATTCAACTGTTTCCACATCAATTGAGCTATATCCCTTCTTATTCCCGATAGGGCTATCCTTGATTTGGTCTTTTGAAATTCATAAAGGATGCTTATTATTGATATATCAAAGTTGGTTTTTGTTTGCCTTTTATCCATATCATACACAAGGGAAGCGCCCGCATATATGATAGGATAGTAATATCTTTGGGCAAGCTGGTAATCTATATCCAAGGCTTTTAACTGCTCACGCAATTTTTTAATCTCTGCGTTGTTTTCAAGGGCAAGGCTATAAACTTTTTTATAATCAAGAACTAAAACTTCATCCCCAAAGCAAAAGCTTGCCAGCAGAAAGAGAATCAAATACTTCATTTACCCTTGTTTTCTTTTAAAAATTGCACCAAGTTTTTATTTTTGTAATGCCCTTCCACCACATACCTGCCTATAAGGATAAACTCTTGGAGTTCTATATAGCCAGGCACTTTGGCTACTACCTTCCCATCCCTGTCAAAGAACATAAAAACAGGAGTAAGCCTTACACCATGCTTTGTAGAAAACTGCTTTTCTGTAAGCCTTTGCCCATCAAGGTCTATAACCTCGTTGGATCCCCTTATATCTATTTCCACCATGTAAAAGTGTTTAGTGTAATACTCTTGTACCTTTTTATCTTGAAAGGTGATCCTCCTCATCTTATCACAGAAAGGGCAAGCTTCTTGGTGGAACATGATAAATAGTAGCTTATTCTCCTTTTTAGCTTCCTCAAGGTCTTCTTTAAGGTTTAAAAAGGATGGCTTTAGGAAAGGTGTGGCCTGAGCTGAAAAAAGAACCAAAGGAAATAAAAATATAAGAATAAAAAACTTCATGCATATAGCCTCCTTGAAAATACTTATATAACCTTTTTAATCCTCTCTGCCCTTCCAATTATATCAATGATCCTAACGCCAAACTTGTCTTCCACTATGACTATCTCACCCTTGGCTACAAGCTTTCCGTTTACCCTTATCTCAACGGGAGCCTCTACATGCTGTTCAAGTTCCACTATTGACCCCACATCCAAATATAACAACTCACCAAGGGTCATAACGGTTGAGCCCACAATTACTTCCACCTGCAGAGGAATGTCCAAAAATTTTTTAAGTTTATCGGTTAAATCGGCTTCAGCTGGCTTTACCTCTTCCTCTTGCGGAACCTGTTTAGAAGCCTCCTCCTGTTCTTTTAATGCGGCGCTCCAGATATCCATTATGTCGTCTTTTTCTTCCATGCTTTAATCCTCCTTATATGAATCTTTGGCTATTTTTATTGCCTTTTTTCTTCCTACCTGCCCCAAAAAAACCAGAAGCTTTGGAATATTTTCAACCTTAGCCTCTAATGGCTCCTTAAGTGGTCTATCAAGCACTATCACGTCTCCTACTTTCAATTCAAGAAGTTTCTGAAAGCTTATTTGAGAACGCCCTAAAACCACCTCAAGTTTTAAAGGTACACCTTCATAGATCTTGAGAATCTCCTTTTTTATACCTTTAAACTCTACACCGGCGGAGCTTTTTAGTAGGTCCTTATAGGGAGATATAGAAGTTTCCGGTATAGCTAAATATATATAGCCCTCGTTGTTTTCTATAACTATGTTTAACTTTAGCAATATAAACTTTTCCTTTGCCCTGGCTATAGTTAGCAGAGCAGGGTTTGTTTCAATGCCAACAGGTACGATCTTTGCACTTAAAAAAGGGCTCCAAGCATGCTCTAATTCCTGGTAGCATATATTTAATAGTCTTTGGATTAACCTTAATTCAATTCTTGTAAAATCCTTACCTTCTATCTTGTAAGGCTTTGCACCTCCCCCAAAGATATTACTAACTACCATATATATAAGCTTTGGGTCTATGGCAATTAGAGATTGTCCTACAAGAGGCTCTATAACCAAGATCCCAATGGCGCAGGGCAAGGGAAGTTTTGAAATAAACTCTCTAAACCTCACTATGGAGATGTTCTCTTTGTATACGTCGGGTATGGTAGCTACAAGGGAGGTAAGCCCTTTCCTTAGGCTGCTTGCCCATTTTTCAAATATGAGCTCAAGTCCGGGCATCCTTCCAGCGGATATACGTTCAAAAAGGTTAAGGTCTAAGGGCTTTACTTTCTCTTCCTCCTTAGAGACCTCCTTTTTTTCTTCCTTACCAAGGGTTTCCAAAAGAAGGTTTACTTCCTCTTGGCTCAAAAACTCATCCGCCATCCTTAGCCTTTACTCCTTAGCCATTTTCTTATTATATTGGCAACCTTATCTGGCTCATCTTTTGCAATTTCTACCACCGCCTCCACGGCTTCTACCATTTTTGCTTTTGCCCTTAGCTCTTCTGCCTCTTTTATAACTTCAGGGGATGGCATTTCCACAGGGGTTGGTAGAGGGACGACTTCTTTCTTCTTAGGAAGTTTCCTAAGGGTGAAAAATAATACTACCAATAGGATCAGTGTAAAAAGAGCAAGGATTGCAAGCCTGATATATTTCTCATAATCTGGGGCAGGCTTTTCTGGTATTGGTCTTTGGAAGGGTATGGCCTCAACTGTGATAATATCACCCCTTTGTGGGTTTATGCCGGCAGAAGCCTCCACTATTCTTTTTATTTTTTCCCAATCAAGGTTCTTTATGTTGGCGTCCACCAGTACGCCCACGCTTAACCTTTTTACCTTTATAAGAGGGTCAACAGTATAAACCTCTTTTTTACTAACCTCATAGTTGGTTAAGGTCTCACTTTTTTCTGTAAGCACCTGCCCTGCACCTGCCATAACACCGGCGCCCGGCGGTATGTTAGCCTGTGCACCAGGCACACCAGCCACTCCACCGCTGGTTGTCCTTTCCTTTTTCTTTTGCTGACTTAATATAGCGGTCATATCGGGGTCATATATCTCCTCCTTTTGTTCCTTCTTTGTTAAATCCAAGTCAGCATAAACCTTTACCTTAACAGAACCATAACCTAAAACCTCCTCTAAAGCCCTCTGAATTTTTCTTTCAAGGTCTTTCTCAAACTCAAGCTTTATCTTTAGCTCCCTATTTCTAACATAGTCCTCTTCTTCCAAAAGGGCTGTTAGGTCTTTCCCCATGTGGTCTATTATTACCACCTTCTGGGGACGTAGCTTGGGAACGCTTGCCGATACAAGGTTTCTTATAGCCTTTACCTGTTCCGGTGTGATCTCATAGCCGGGCTTTAACTTTACAAACACGCTTGCGGTCGGCTCCTCCTCTTCTCTTACAAATATGGACTTCTGCGGCATGCCTATATTTACCTTGGCATCTTCTATGCCCTCTATCCTAAGTATCGTCCTGGCAAGCTCCCCTTCAATTGCCCTCTTAAAATTCACTTGATTTTGAAAGTCTGAAGTGCCTATACCACTTTTATCAAAAACTTCATAACCAACCGATCCCTTACTTGGTATACCCTTTGCGGCTAGTTTCAACCTAATGTCTCTTGTTTGATCCTCTGGTACTAAAACACTTCTTCCGTCTGGACTTATCTTGTATTTAACACCTTCCCTGTCAAGCTCCGATACGATTGCCGTCATATCTTCTTGAGAAAGCCCAGCGTATAGCACTGTGTAATTAGGCTTTGCAAGAAAAGTTATCATAGTAATTAAGATACCAAGGGTAATTATAGGGATTCCTATTATTAAAAGCTTCTGGGTAATGGAAAGGGCCATAAACTTTTCATTTAAATTTCTTAAGATCTCTATAAATCTTTCCATTTTTTACACCTGCATTCTATTCAACTCTTGATAAGCCTCAAGAAGCTTATTCCTCACTTGGATAAGAAGGTTTAAAGCTACGCTTGCTTTTTCAAACTCAATAACCATCTGGTGAAGGGGGATCTCCGCTCCCTTTAATACCGCTTCCTTTATAGCCTCAGATTTTTCTTGCTCTTGGTTTACCCAATGCAAAAACTTCTTTAGTTCCTGTACAAAGCTACCGCCTCTAACTTCTTTTATCTGGTTCTTTTCTCCTAAAATAGAACCGATTTCCCTTATCTCCATAGCTCTAAGGTCCTTTGTGCCATTTCCCTTGTGGTTTTAAAGGCGTTAAGGTTTGCCTCATAGCTTCTCATAGCGGATATCATATCTGCCATCTCCTTTACAAGCTCCACGTTGGGATACCTTACAAAGCCTTCTGCGTCTGCCCTTGGGTTCGTAGGGTCAAAGACAATCCTAAAAGGTTCTTGGGATTCCCTTATTTCTCTTACGTAAACTGGTATATAGCCCTTTTGGGCCTCTTCAAAATTTTCCACAGCTTCAAAAACAGGCTCTAACTTTCTAAAAGGCTCTCCAGTGATTCTGTAGGACTCAAAGTTTGCCAAATTGCTGGCTATGGTGTTCATCCTTATCCTTTGGGCATACATCCCACTGGCGGATATATCAAAGGTTCTAAAAAGGTCTATCATTGCCTACCCTCCTTTATAATGTCTTTGAGCTTATTGAGACTATTAGTGGCAAATTTCATATAAACTTCGTATGCTATCCTATTTTGGCTTAGCTTTGCCATTTCTTCTTCTACACTTACATCGTTTAGGTCATTGCCCACCAACCTTTTTCTAACCTCAAAAATCTTGAAAGATTCAGAGCCAACTGGTTTTATATGCTTTTCTCTTGTAGTTTTAAGCTGGGCTGAGTCTTCTATGTTGAAGGATACATCTTTAGCTTTATAGTTGGGCGTTTCCGCGTTGGCAAGGTTGCTTAGTATTACCTTGTGCCTCTTCCAAGTATAGTTGAGATAAGGTACAATTTTATCAGCACCTTTAAAAAGGTCCATCTTACCACCCCCATAGAGCAATTATAACCTTACTTATTATATTATCTTCCTTTTCGGCCTTTTTGACAACCCAATTTATAATATCTTGGTCTTTTGTAAGTTCTCCTATTTTAGCCAGTTTGTAGGCGGTTATCCAGTCAGAGTCTCCGTTTGTAGAAGTTTCAAGGTAATTTTTGTAGTATCTCTTGGCTTTGACGTAATCCCTTTTGAGATAATAAAAGTCGCCAAGCCTTAGATAGGCATGCTCTAAATAGGGTTTTAGCCTATTTGAGATCTCCTTATCAATAAGGTCTTCCAAAAGCTTAGGGTCTTTGTATATACCCAGTATAAAAAGAGCTTCTTTTTTATCATCCCCCTCCAAAGATTTTAAAGACCTCTCAATAATGTTTAAGCCCTCCTCTGAACCCTCCAAAAGGATAAGCTGACCCAGCAAGAAACTTTTAAGGGGGTCTTCTAAGGTTAGCACTACTTGCTTCATATCCTCTTTACCAAGATAAGTTATCGCCCTTGCTATTTTTTCATTTCCAAAAAGTAAAGTATAGTTATGTGGATTTATAGAGTAAATTTCAATAAGAAAATCAGCTACATTACTGTAAGGATCAAACTCTTTCATGAGATTTTGCAAGGATTGAAGCATGGGCTTCATATTAATTTTTATGTCCTGAAAGTTTATATCCTCTTGGTATATAAGGTTTTTTAACCTAATAACATCGCCATAATCTATCTTTTTTTCTTTTAAAGCGTAATAATAAATTCCCAATATCGCCGGCATTGAATAGGAACTATTTAAATATCTCCATGCAATAGACTGTAGGGTTTTCTTGTATTCCTTGAAATCTTTTTTGTATCTATCCAAAAATTCTGGAAATAGCCACAGTTGAGAGATTAAAAGGTCGGACTTTATCCCTCCAGAGTTTATTAGCTTCTCAACCTTCTTTTTAGCGTCGGCATAATTGTTGCTCATCAAATATATAAAAGCAAGGTAAAAGTTTAAAGAGTCTTCATATTTTCTGTAAGTGTCTGCTCTATCAAGCCTTTCAAAATAAAACACTGCACTTCTCCAATCGTTTAGCATAAAGCTGCTCACCGCGTACCTATAAAGGAACTCCGGGTCCTCCTCAAGGTATCTGTTAAGTCGGTCAGCTTCTATAAACTCTTCTATTGCTTCTTTATAATTTCCGTAGTTAAAGGCATAAAAACCTTTAATTAAGTGATAAAGATATCTTTTTTCGGGTAAAGCTTCCAGATTTATATTATTCAATAGTTGACTATTACGCCCTTGCGATAAAGCGTCTGCATAAAGAAAATTTAAGAGATGGTCATCCTTAAAGGTCTCTCTGTAAAGATTAAAAAATATATCTTTTGCTCTTTCATATAGACCAGCAAGTAGATAAACTTGTCCAATGAATTCCCTTTGAAGAAGAGCGTAGTTAGGTTTTTTATAATAGTAAGGGTACATGTTAAGATAGCCTATGGCAGAATATAAGGCTTGTTTCTGCCCAGTTTTATAGTACAGCTGGGCATAGGATATGCCAATGTATAAGTAAGAAAGCTCGCCATAATATCCATCCCTATCTGCAAGGTATGCACTACTGAACTCTTTTATAGCGTCTCTGTGGTTGCCCTGAGTGTATTGTATGTATCCCCTGTAAAAATAAAGTTGGGCAAGCTTTACATTTGATTTTTCCTTTTCCATAGAAAAAGAAAGTAAAACTATCAACATAAGCAGGGGAAACTTTTTAGTAAGCAGTTCAACCCTGAAAATCATAAACATTGTACCATGAACTTCTAAATTCCCCAAACTTACCCTCCTCTATAGCCCTTTGAATGTTCTCCATCAAACGATGATAAAAGCGTAGGTTATGGATGGTATTTAGTATGTATGCGGATATCTCTTCCACATTAAAGAGATGTCTTAAATACGCCTTTGTAAAGTTTTTGCAGGTATAGCAATCGCATTCTGGGTCTGGTGGGCTAAAGTCTCTTTTGTATTTTTCGTTCCTTATGTTTATCTTTCCATAAGAAGTGAAAAGGGTGCCAGTCCTTGCCATTCTTGTGGGTGCTACGCAGTCAAACATATCCACACCCCTTGCTATAGCTTCTATTATATCCTCTGGCATACCCACACCCATTAGGTATCTTGGCTTTTCCCATGGCAGAAGGTCGCAGACGATCTGTGTCATAGAGTACATGACCTCCTTTGGCTCACCTACAGAAAGGCCTCCTATGGCATATCCAAAAAGGTCCATCTCTACGGTGCGCATAGCAGATTCCCTCCTTAACTCTTCAAAGGATGCCCCTTGCACTATACCAAAAAGCGCTTGATCTTCCCTTTTCTTAGCCCTTATGCTTCTCTGTAGCCATCTTAAGGTCCTTTCAAGGGCTATCTTGGCGTAGGTATAAGTGGTGGGATATTCTACGCACTCATCAAGGGGCATTATGATATCGGAGCCAAAGGCTTCTTGAATCTCTATAACCTTTTCTGGAGTAAAAAAGTGAAGGTCTCCCGCCAGATGATCCCTAAACTCCACACCCTCTTCTTTTACAACCACCTTTGATTTGCCATCTCCCCTACCCCTTGAAAGGGAAAAAACCTGAAAACCCCCACTATCGGTAAGTATAGGTTTATGCCAGCCTATAAAACTATGCAATCCACCAGCTTCCCTTATAACTTCAATACCAGGCCTTAGGTATAAATGGTAAGTATTACCTAAGATTATCTGAGTGCCTATATCCAAAAGGTCTTTGTGTAGCATAGCCTTTACCGTTCCTTGAGTACCTACGGGCATAAAGGCAGGGGTTTTTATCTTTCCATGGGGCGTTGTTAGCTCGCCCAGCCTCGCTTTGCCCTCTGACTTTAAAACTTTGAAGGAAAACATGATAAAGAATTATAGAGGCTGTTTCAAAAATCCCAATAGCAAAATTATTGACGAAACACCCTGTTAGGAGTATAATTAATATTATACGCTGAGTAAAAAATTGTTCGCTGTTTTTGAAACACCTTGGTGGTATTCCTTGATATAAACTTTACACTCCTTGGGCTTTTGGGTCTTTTGCTTGGCATGTCTTACGTGGTTATAGCTTTGGGCTTTGTTCTTTTGATCCTTGGTGAGGTATAATAAAAGGATGAAGGCTGGCTACGTTGCCATAGTGGGAAAGCCCAATGTGGGTAAATCCACCCTCCTTAACCAAATATTGGGTACTAAAATATCCATAATATCCCCAAAGCCCGGAACTACACGCATAAGGGTCTTGGGCGTAAAAAACATACCAAACCAAGCCCAGATAGTCTTTTTAGATACGCCCGGTATATACAAGCCAAAAGATGCCCTTGGAGAAGCCATGGTGGAGGTTGCCAAGGCTTCTTTGGAAGATGCAGACATAATCCTTTTTATGATAGATGCAGAGGATGGCTTTAGAGAAGATGACAAACAAGTTTTGGAAAGCCACATAAAACCCTATGCAGAAGAAAAGCCTATTTTCCTTCTGATAAACAAGGTGGACAGGGTAGGCTCTGTGGACAACCTCCTTCCCTTCGTGGAAGAGATATCAAAGAAGTATCCCTTCTTAAAAGAGATAATTCCTTTAAGCGCCCTAAAGGGCTACAATGTGGATGAGCTTTTAAAAACCCTCATAAAGTACCTTCCCGAGGGAGAGCCCCTATTTCCAGAGGACATGATCACAGATTTACCCTTTAGGCTTATGGCTGCGGAGATAATAAGGGAAAAGGTCTTACTTAAGGTACATCAGGAAATACCCCAAGGCGTGGCAGTTATGGTGACAGAAGTTTCCGAGGGCGCCCATGATCCTAAGGTTTTGGTGGTAAAGGCGGAGATAATCGTAGATAGGGAAAACTACAAGCCCATAATAATAGGCAAGGGAGGGCAGAGGATAAAGGCTATTGGTAAGATGTCAAGGGAGGAGCTAGAGCTTATCACCGGTAGAAAGGTCTATCTTGAACTTTTTGTGCGGGTAAAGCCTGATTGGAAGAAAAGGCCCGAGTTAGTTAAGAGCTTCGGATACACCCTCTGAGAGAACTATAACCACGTCCGCCTTTTTGGAAAAGTCCCTATTTAGGTCCTCTTCCCTTTCCGCTTGGGCTACTACCAAGCCCTTCTTTAAAAGCCTATAGGTAAGCCTTTTTGCAACTTTTTCGTCCTTTACCTTTAAAACCTTCATACTATCTCCTCCATTATCTCTTCCAATAGCCTTTCTATTTCCATTGCCACATCTTCCAAATCTGGCCTTTCAAAGAGCTCCAGCATATCCGTGGGTGCAATGGTGCTAATTAGGGTTTTACCATCTTCCTCAAAGATGGCTATCCTGCAGGGCATGGCAGTGGATATGTAAGGATCTGCTGATAAAACCTGACTGGCATGCTTTGGAGAACACACTTCCACTATAACACAGCGGTAGTCTATGGGCACCCCCTTGTTTTCCAAGATCTGGGATACCTCATGAACCGCCATAACTCCAAAGCCCTTCTCCTTTGCCTTTTCTTGGAGGGCTTCTTTAAGCTCATCCACACTTTTCTTGCTTTCGTAAGTTATAAGCATGGCTCACCACCTCCTAAAAAAAATAATACTCCCCTTATGTTAAGATTTCGTTAAGGCTTTCGAACTTTTTGCAGCTTTGCCCTTCGCAAACCACAAGCCCCTCCACAGGAGCATAAACCACAAACTTAAAGGGTCTAAAGAGTTCAAGGGCGGGTTTAAAAAAGTCCCTTGTCTCCATCTTGTATATTCCCCTTAGATAAGCATAAAGCCCTATAAAGTAAGAAGGCGAAGCCAGAGGTACTTCCCTTACAAACCTTGCAAAGGCTTGAAGAGTTTTCTCTGCATAGGACAAAAACTCACCCTCACCGGTTATACTTCCCAGCAAGAGCAGGGTGTATACGACAGAGCTGTTTGCAGATTGGGTGGGAGTGTCTTGTAAGCTTTTGAGCCTTATCTTTAGCAAACCTTCTCCTTCCAAAGAGGAATCATAAAAGCCCCAATCTTGTGGGTCCCAAAAAAGTTCTATAGCCCTTTTCATTATCTGTAGTGAAGCTCTTAAATACTCCTCTTTCTGGCTTATCTCAAAAAAGGACAAAAGGGCTTGGGATAGGAATATATAGTCCTCAGAAAAACCTTCAACTCCTTCCTTGTGATAGAGCTTGCCTTCCTTGTAGTTTTCCCTCAAAAGTCTTTGGAGAGTTTTCTCCGCCATTTTTTCTGCTTCCTCGTCTTTGAAAACTTTCACATAATCACACAGGGCGCTTACCATAAGGCTATTCCAGTTGGTGTATATGCTTTTGTCTATGTAAGGTTTTTCCCTTTTCTCTCTGTATTCAAGGAGTTTTTCCATTATGGGTTCTAGTCTTTCATCCCACTCTTCCTTTTTTAGGTAAATTACCCCTCTATGGGGTTCGTAGGGCATAGGAGCTAAACCAAAATAACTGTCAAAAAGGCTTTTCTCTTCCTTAGTAAGAAGCTTTTCTATCTCCTCTTGGGTAAAGGTGTAATAACCACCCTCATCAAGATCGCCTATGTCTGCATCTTGAGAGGCATAAAAACCACCCTCTTGGTTATAGCCGTATTGTTTATAGTAATTGATTATGCCCTGAGCGGTTCTTCTGTATAGATCTTTTCCATAAACCTTATAAGCTATGGAGTAAAGACTCAAAAGCTCTGCATTATCATAAAGCATCTTTTCAAAGTGAGGAATATACCAAGATTCGTCGGTGGAATATCTAAAAAAGCCGCCCAAAAGATGGTCATAGATACCTCCCTTTGCCATAGCATCCAAGGAGATACTTATGGCCCTTTGAAGTAAAGGAGAAGGCTCAAAGTAGTTGTGGTATATGAGAAGCTCAAAGGCTTTTGCATGGTGAAACTTGGGGGCTTGGCCTATTCCTCCTCTTTGATAATCTATGTTGGTAAGCAGGGCAGATATGCCCCTTTCCAAAAGGTCTTCATCAACAAAGTCTTTGAAGTTTTGCCTGCTATAGTTATAAAGGCTATCAAAGATGCTTTCCGCAGACTTTAAGATTCTATCCTTCTCCTCCTTCCAAAGTTGGGCTATCCTTAAAAGTAGGCTTTTAAAGCCTGGTCTTCCCCACCGGTCTTCTGGAGGAAAATAGGTTCCTCCAAAAAAGGCTTTTCCATCGGGCGTGAGGAACACGGTAAGGGGCCAGCCACCCGTACCAGTAAGGGCATGGACCACCTCTTGGTATCGCCTGTCTATATCGGGCCTTTCATCCCTATCCACCTTTATGGGTATGAAGTTTTCATTTATTATTCTTGCCATCTCTAAATTCTCAAAGCTTTCTTTGGCCATTACATGACACCAATGGCACCAAACACCACCGATGGATAAAAGGATTGGCTTATCTTCTTTCTTTGCCTTTTCAAAGGCTTCTTCCGACCATTCATACCAGTCCACCGGTTGATGAGCAGATTTTCTAAGATAGGGACTTTTTGAGTTTATTAATCTGTTTGGCATTACCTCTTATAGCTCCCTTCTTACTCTTACGGCATAATAATGAGCGTACAATCCCTCCACCTTTGCTATGCTTTCCGCAGGTTCCGCCAAGCGCTCAAAGCCTTCCTTTGATAGGTATATAACAGAGCTTCTTTTGAGGAAGTGATACACTCCCAAGGGGGAGAAAAACCTTGCAGTTCCACCCGTTGGAAGGGTATGGTTGGGACCAAGGAGATAATCTCCAAGGGGCTCTGTGGCATACTTGCCAAGAAAGATGGCTCCCGCATGTTTTATGTAAGGTAGTAGGGCAAAGGGGTCTTCCGTTAGAACCTCAAGGTGTTCTGGAGCTATGTGGTTTGCCACTTCACAAGCTTGGTATAGATCTTTCACGAGGAATATGGTACCAAACCTTTCAATGGACCTTTGGGCTATCTCCTTCCTTGGAAAGTCTTCAAGAAGCCTTTTGACCCACTGGGAAACTTCTTTCGCATACTCTTCGTCGGTGGTTATCATAAAAGCCCCTGCCAGCTCGTCATGCTCCGCCTGAGAAAGTAAATCGCACGCTGTCCACTTAGGATCCACGCTACCATCGGCTATTATCAATATCTCCGATGGTCCAGCTATCATATCTATATCAACGATCCCAAAGAGAAGCCTTTTGGCAAGGGCTACGTATATGTTCCCCGGACCCACTATCTTATCCACCTTTGGAATAGTTTGGGTGCCAAAGGCAAGGGCTGCCACAGCTTGCGCTCCTCCTATCTGATAGACCCTGCTAACACCCGCTATAAAGGCGGCGGCAAGGGTATAGGGATTGGGCTTTGGAGATACCATAATAACCTCTTCCACGCCGGCGACCACCGCAGGCACAGCGTTCATAAGCACTGTGGAGGGGTATGCTGCCTTTCCACCGGGCACGTATATACCAACCCTTTCAAGGGGAAGCACCTTATTGCCAAGGATTACACCCTCCTCTTCCACAAAGAAGCTCTTTTCGAGCTGATTCTCATGGAAACGCCTTATCCTCTCGTGGGCTATCTCAAGGGCAGACCTAACCTCTTCCTCTATCTCGTTATAAGCCCTTTCAAGCTCTTCGTAGGGTATTTCCATAGTCTCCGAAGTTATCTCAAGATTATCAAACCTTTTGGTGTATTCTATTAGGGCTAAATCCCCTTCTTCTCTAACCCTTTGGATTATCTCCTTTACTATAGGTTCATACTCTTCTGTTAAAATCCTTCCCCTTTCCTTTAAAAACTGCAGCCTTTCGTTAAACCTCCAAGCGGAGTTTCTTAGGTCCTCTATGCGCATGTTCTCAATTATAGTATAAAAACGCCCGGTGAAAAACTCAAAAAAGCCCCCAGACAAGCCCATCAGTAAAAAGAGGCGGTGGAGGGTGTGATAAGTCAGATAAAAGCTTTTTATAATCTATTTGGATATACCTTTTATAGAAAGTTTGCTTGATGATGTCTAAGCGTGGGTAATAAATTATAATCCAAAAGAGAAAATAGTCCATTACACAGGCATTGGTGAATAAATCCGTTAAAGGAACTTCGTGGAAACCCTTGATATTCCTATCTTATAAGTCAATTGGCAAGCTTATAAGCTGAAAAAATCTACCTCGTTTAAGTTATTGATTGTAGCCCTTTTGAAAATTTATGCACCAACACCCTAAGCCTCTAGTTTAAAGCCCTTTTTTAAAACCTCTTCCATCCAACCGAAGCATATATTGTAATTCTCTTCAAGCCTTATCTTTAAGCTTTCAAGGAATAGGCTTAGGTCCTTTAGTTCTTCTTCGCTCATATGGGGTATATCTCTAAGCAGGCTTTCTAACTCCTCCCTTAGGGCATGGGGCTTAAAGGGATCAAGGAGCAACTTCTCAATTCTTTTCTTTCTATCCTGAAAGCTCTCCATGATTAATGATTATATTAACGGAAACAAACGTCGGACGAGAAAATTTTCTATAGGAACGTATACCATATGCCCCTACCTTTTAAAATTTTCCTTTGGGGTGGTCAATAAACTGCTCAATTTATTTTATTTAGAAACAATCCTATCTTTTTATCCTTCAATTCATAAGTTTTGATCTCTTTCCCATAGCTTTCTTCACAAGAGATCACATAGCTTATTCCTTCTTCCTTCCCAAACCTATGCAAAGGCTTTCCCTTCCATATACCCAAATACAGACATACGCTTTTCTCTTCCGGGCATTCGCAGGCTATTTTGCCATCTCTTACCAAGCTGAAAATATCCATGGCTATTTTCTTCCTTGATGTTTCCCTGTTTTCTGCATAAGGGAAGAAGAAAAGACCGTATAAAAATCTCGAAGATATTACAAGGATCAAAAGTCCAAAGGCAAGCCTTTTCATAAAAGGGTATTCCATAGCCCTGTGTAAGTAAAAGGAAAAGATAACCGCTAAAAGGGGATACAAGGGCAGAATATATCTTCCCGCCGAGTTGGAGATCCAGTAGGGTAGATAATTGATAAAGAACAGATAAAGAAGCAGTTTTATCTCCGACGGTAATAATAAGCTTTTTCTCAAAAGGTAAAGAGCTATTAAAAATAAAAAGCTCCAAGGTAGTAAGTCTTTGAAATTAATTAGAGGATATTTAACCATATGTTCAAACCTTGAAAAATCTCCCCCCACTCTGCTAAAGCTTTCCATCCACAAGGTTTTTAGATAAGTAAAAGGCTCTGGAACTTGTAGGAAAAAAATTAAGGGTATCATTAAAGTGATCAGATAAATAAGTAGAGACTGTTTGCTAAAAAGGGGCTTTGGGCTTTTACTATACAAAGAGAGGGCAAAAAGGGACAGAATAAGGTAGGCATAGGCGGGAAAGCCCTTCAAAAGCACAGAAAAACCAAAGAGAATGCCAGAAGCTAATGCCAGAAGGACAGATCCCCTTCGCCACCACAAGTAAAGGCAAAAGATTCCAAAGAATATAAAAAAGGTATAGGTTATATCAATCTCCCCTAAAAATCCGTAAAAGAAGAGTATATTACCAAAGGTAATAAAGATCAAAGCAGAAAGTAAAGCCAACTCCCCCTTTCTAAAGAGAATGTAAGAAAACAATCCCAAAAGAATAACCGTTAAAAGAAGAAAGGTCAAGCTAACTGCCCTTACGGTAGTTTCACTCCATCCAAAAAGGTAAGAGTAGGCTACTATAAGCCAGTTAAATAGGGGTGGCTTGTTAAAGTAAGGTTCTCCCAAAAGGGTGGGCTGAATATAGTTCCCCGAGTGCTCCATTTCAAAGGCTACTATGGTACGTAGGGATTCTTCGTTTTTGAAGGGGTACTTGGATATATTGGGTGAATAGCTGAGGAGGGCTACAAGGAAAAAAACTGGTAATAACTTCATTCCCTATACCATTATACGCTGGGTGGGGAATTCAAAAGAGGCAGTACAGTCGGCATAAGGGAGGTTGAATAATTTAAGAACTTTTGTACCAATAGATTGGATGAAAAATCCCCGTATAGGGGCGTATTTCCATAAGCCCCATTTCTTTCGGGCTTATGCTATGGGGCAATTGGTGAATTGCTCCGACATCGCACGGTTAAATTTCGCCCAGTGTGATAAATTTGTCCCGGTGGGACCTTGCAAGCTTGCCTACGACAAAAGATATAGCCAATGGGCTTATTCAACCTCTCGTTTTTTCTGTTTAAAGTAAAGCCCTTTTAGAAGTACCGAGTGGGTAAAATAAAGCCAAAAGAGCATGTAAGGTAAAGTGGAGATATGGGATAGGGGACTTCCATAAGCTTGTGAAAAGATAAGCCAAGCCAAAGCAAGGGCTATAGAGGGCAATAAAGCCTTTACAGCCTTTTCCTCTATTAGGTCTGATATATAAATACCCTCCTTCCCAGAAAACCTCATGTTATAAACTATCCTTGGATAAAGATGTATCAGACCGCCCATTATGGTGATAGCAGTAAAGCCATAGACCAAAAGGTCAAAATGCAAAAAGACCATATAAGAAACCGCATCCTTACCTGCCATCCAAACCCCTACCATAAGCCCAAAGGGCAGTAAAAGGAGAGCTAAAAGGAAGTAGCGCAACACATAGGGAATTTCCTTTGGCATGCGCCTTTTTGTGAAAAGGGAATAGATAAGGAAAAGGTAATAGGCTACAGAAGATAAAACTAAAAGGCTAAAAAGGGCTATAAGCTTATAGTTGTTTAAATAAAAACCTATCAACAGAAAGGGCGTGGAGAAAAGGCTAAGATACAAAAGCCTTCTGCTTATGGTAAGGTTTAAAGGCTCCATGTAGATCATGGGTATCCAAGCGATTTCCACCCCAACAACCACATTAAACATAAAGCCTATGGTTAAGGTGTGTATCGCCAAGGCAAAGGGCACATAACCAAGCTGGGAAAGAAACAAAAAAAGGCTTGCCAAAGAAAAATAAAGAGCGCCCAAAACTAAAAACTTTACCGTTATAGGCTGGAAATTCCTTATGGATAAAAGCATCTGGAAAAAGAAAAGTAAAGAAGCCACAAGGTAGATAAGGCTTCCATAAGAATGTTGAGAAAGGTAGAAGAAAAGGGAGGATAGCAAGCTTAAAGAAAAGACTATGTAAGAAAGCCAAGGTAGTTTAAGGGGCTTTCCTTGAGAG
>CALIUI010000048.1 GCA_938048815.1 uncultured Aquificaceae bacterium
GTATCCTATCCACTCTTTCCCTATTAGCTTCCTGTTTTTCCAACTTCTTTCCCTCTCGCATACTTGCGAAGGTATAGAGTCTATTATCTTAGTCTCTGAATTTACAAGCTCAGAGATTATCTTCTGTATGTTGCACACAACCTCAGACAGTTTATTAACCCTCCTTATAAACCTTGAATAATCTATGTTTAGCATTCCAAGGGCGTTAAGAAACTCCCATGTCTTTTTCCTGTTTGAGCTAAAGAACAAGGCGGAGACTACTCCTGCGAATATGACCTCAGAATCTCTGCACTTTTTCAGCCCTATGTACTTTTCACCTATCTCTTTTAGTATGTCATCTATGATGCAGAAGAGTGCTATAATATACTGGTGATTTATGTTTGACATGGTGACACCTCCTTCTCTTTTATCTTAAGGGAGAAGGAGGGCTTTTTCAGTATCTCTGAACAGATTGAAAACTAGCAATTTGGGTAGGTAAAATAAGATAAGGAGGTTTAATTATGGAAAGAAAAGAGCTTTTAAGATTCTTCTTTATTACAGTAATGACACTCCTTGCCACCTTCTCGGTTACCTTATATATTTTTAGATCTCAAGCTATAGAAAACGCAAAAAACCAAGCACATACAATATCAGAGATAACAAGGGATACGCTTACATCCTATATGGTTATGGGGGTTACAGATAGAAGGGATGAATTCTTAAGCAGGATCAGGAAGGTAGGAAATGTGCAAGAGATCAGAGTTGTAAGGGCTGAAGGTGTTATAAAACAGTTTGGTAAAGGCACAACTTTTGAGGTTCCAAAGGATGAGATAGAGAGAGCTGTTCTTGAAGATGGTAAGCCTAAGGAGATTTACAAAGAATCCTTTAAGAATGCGACCTATAAAATAGTCATACCATACAAAGCTGAACCTGCGAAAGATATAAATTGCCTACAGTGTCATAGTGTACAACCGGGAGAGGTATTAGGAGCCATCGCCGTAACCATAGACCTTACACAGGCAAGGATCGAGTCCCTTAAGATGTCCTTTTGGATCTTTGGAACCTTCTTGGCTGTTTTTGGGCTTTCCTTCTTCTTCTTTAGATCCTTAGACATTGATTGATAAAGTGAAAAGATCTTATGTATATTTTAAATCTATGCTAAACAGGAGAGATTTTGTTAAATCTACAGGTTTGGCGCTCCTTACCTTCTCCCTACCTTCTTGCGGGGGGGCGACCTCCAGAGGTACTTTTTTAAACCTTTTGCCAGAAGAAAAGGAGATACAAATTGGAAAGTCTTATGTGCCCTACGCCATAGAAGAGTTTGATGGCTTGTACCCAGACGGGGAAGCCAAGGATTACGTAAGAGGTGTGGGCTTTAGCCTTGCAAAGAAAGCGGAAAGGAAGCTTCCCTATGAGTTTTACTTGGTAAATTCCTCGCAGGTCAACGCCTTTGCCCTTCCGGGTGGTCCTGTGATGATAACAAGGGGATTATTCCTTAGACTAAACTCTGAAAGTGAGCTTGCCAACGTGCTCGCCCACGAGCTTGGACACATAAACGCAAGGCATCATGCAAGGTTCCTTGAAAAACAGTTTGGTCTAAGTCTCCTTTTAAACATAGGTGCCCTCTTGGTGGGTAATAAGCCCTACGGGGAAGCCCTTATACAGTTTGGTCAGATAGGAGCCAGTCTATTATCCCTTAAATTTAGCAGAGACCAAGAAAGAGAGGCAGACAGATATGGCTTGATCTATGCCTATAGAGCCGGCTATGATCCCATGGGTATGATAAAGGTCTTTGAACTCTTTAAATCTATGGAAAAAGGTGGAAGACCTCCCGAATGGCTTTCTACTCACCCGCTACCGGAGACAAGGATCCAAGAAGCCAGGAAGATAATAGAAAGCCTTAAACCAGAAGGAGGATTCATAAGCGACACCCAAGACTTTCAAAGGATAAAATCCAAGCTGTTAAACACAAAGGATTCCTTTGAAGAGTTTGAAAGGGGTAAAAAAGCCTTTGCCAACAAAGACCAAAGGCAAGCCCTATTACATTTCCAAAGGGCTATAGAGATGTACCCACAGAACTATATGGCAAGGGCTTACACGGCTTATATACTGGCAAACAGGGGAGACCTTGCACAGGCAGAAGACCAATCAAGCTTGGCTCTTCAAACCATGCCCCATGTTTTCTTAACCAATTACATACACGGATATGTTAAATTCCTAAGAAGGGATTACAGAGGGTCTTTAAACTACTTGCAAAGGGCCAACCAACTTATACCAGACCACGCTTCCACCCATTACTATCTTGGAAGAGATTATGAAGCCTTGGGGCAAGTAAGCAAAGCGATAGAGCACTATAAAGCTGCCCTTGAGTTATCCCAAGGAAAGGCTCCTTGGGCCGAGGATGCAAGGGAAAGGCTAAGAAGGATGTAGGCTATTTCAAAAATCCCAGTTTAAACTATGCTAAAATCATAAAAGATGGGCAAAATAACTATATGCTCTAAGCTCATCTTATTTAACAACAAAGACTTAGCCCTACTAAAAGATGGTCATCTGCTTATAGATATGCCTATAAAAGACTTCTGGAAAATAAAAACATAAACGACTTAAGAAAGAACTCCAAGATACTTTCGGTATAAATTCAAGATATTCCTATTCTGCCATTTATCATCTGCTGCCAAAGAAAAAGGCTAAAATCCCAAAAAGGTCATCTTTGGCGGTAGAAATCTTTTTGAAAAGCTAAAGAAAAGGCATATTAATAGAGAACCCTACGAAAAGCTACGTATAAGTTGGATGGAGAAAAGAAAAGGAAGCCTCTACTCCATAGGACAAGCTGATTGTAAAGGCAATCAAAACACAAGGATAGAGATAAAAGATAATGGCGTCTATTTCTGGTAGTTCAGGCTTCCAGCCTGTTTTTTATCGCAGGCAGGGATGCCTGCTCTACCGATAAAAGGGGATTTCTCACTCGGCGTAATATATTAAAATATGTAGGAGTATTTCACTAAAGTGGGCTAAACTTAGTAAAGGTATTTAGCTATCTGTTGCTTTAAGGCGGGGTTTATCCCCAAATTTTTCAACCTTTGGTCGTCCGCCCTTAGGAATTCATAAAGGTTTTCAAAGTTCCTGTATATAAGTTTTTTCTTTACCTCCCCTATGCCTTTTATTTGGTCTAATACGTCCCTTATGCCCTCCTTCAACCTTAGCTTTCTGTTGTAGGTTAGAGCAAAGCGGTGCGCTTCATCCCTTATAAGCCCAAAAACCCTGTAAAGTATGGGATTTTCCTTAAGCGGTATTTCTTTGCCCTCTTCGGAGATCAATATCTCTTCTTCCTTTGCAAGGGAATAGATCTTTATGGGAAGGGAAAATCTATCCCTTATCCTTATTGCCACCCTTAGCTGTCCGTAGCCACCATCTATAAGCCAAAGGTCTGGCATTTTTTCCTCTCCCTCTTTTAACCTTTTGGCTCTTCTTGTTAGAACTTCTTCAAGGGCTTTGTAATCGTCAATGCCTTCAAAGCTTTTTATCCTGTACCTTCTGTAATCCCTTTTATTCATAATGCCCTCTTCCCATACCACACAAGAGCCCACCGTATAATCTCCATAGAAGTGGGATATATCAAAGCCCTCTATCCTTTTTGGCAAAGAGATGCCCAAAACCCTTTCAAACTCATCTTGCAACAACTCCCCTTGAATTTGATAGTCCAAGTTTTCCTTTATTATCTCCTCTAATTCTTTATCAATATCCCTTCTGAGTTCAAAGCTTCCCCTCTCTTTTAACCACCAAAGAGTCTCCTCTGTAATATCAAAGTTTATAAAAAGCTGTTTTGGCAGGGGGTTTTTGTAATAAAAGCCTACCAAAAACTCTTCAAGGTCTTCTAAACTATCCAATGCTGTTATCTCCTTATCTACAAGCCTTCCAGATCGTATAAGAAAGATACCCACAAGCCTACCCATGGAGTATATAACGTCTGCCCTTTGGTATTCAAGCCCAGAGACCCTTTGACCCTTTGAAAGGTTTTCAAGGGATTGTATCTGATCCCTTATCATGGCGCATTTTTCAAAGTTCATTTTTTGCATCTCTTCTTCTATCTTGGAATAAAGTTCCTCCAAAACATCGCTTACATCTCCCGAAAGCAGGGCAAGGGCAGATTTTACATAAAGGTCATAGGATTGTTTGTCTATATAACCACAACAAGGAGCGGAACAAAGACCCAGATGATAATCCATGCAAGGAGAGTTTCTTATAGGCATAGGATCACAGGTGCGAAGCTTAAAGATTTTGTGGAGTAATCTTTTTACCCTTTTTGCCTTTGAAGTGTTAAAGAAAGGTCCAAAAACCTGTCCCTTGTGGTGGGTCCCCCTTACCACCTTAATGGTGGGAAAGGCTTCTTGAGTTATAAGCAACAAGGGATAGCCCCCGCCGTACTTATGCATTATGTTATACCTTGGCTTGTAAAGCTGTATAAGGTCTATCTCAAGGGTAAGGGCTTCATATGTATTTCTTGTTATTGTCCATTCTATGCTCGTGGAGTTTTCTATTATAGCCCTTTCTTTTCTGTCTCCTTTTTCTGCAAGTTTGTAATGTTGAACAAGTCTATCTTTTAAGCTTTTTGCCTTGCCTATGTAAATAGGTTTATTGTCTTTTTTGAAAATATATACACCAGGCTTATCGGGAGCCCTCTGAATGTATTCCAAGTCTATCATAAGAATTTAATATATTTCTATTCAACTCATAACTCAAATTGGTATATATTAAAGATTATGATAATCACCGCAGAAATACTGGAAGAGCTTGAAAAGGTAGACCCAAACACAAGAGCTATATTTACAAAACTCTTTAAACAAATTGAAAAGGCCATAGGAGAAGTGGTTACAAGGAAAGAGTTTATAGAACTTACAAAACAAGTACAGGAACTTACAAAGACCGTTCAAGAGCTTGTAGAAGCCCAAAGGAAAACGGATGAAAGAGTAGGCAAGCTTGAAGAAGCGGTTAGAGAACTCATAGAAGCTCAAAAGAAAACAGACGAAAAAATAAAAGAGCTTGTAGAAGCTCAAAGGAAAACGGATGAAAAAATAAAAGAGCTTGCGGAAGCCCAAAAGCAAACAGAACAAGCTCTTAGGGCTCTTGTAGAGGATCATAAAAAGACAAGAGAACAGCTGGGAGGGCTTTCTCATACAGTAGGTTATGTCCTTGAAGACAGGGCTTACAAAAGTTTGCCCAAACTACTAAAAGAAGACTTTGGAGTAGAGATTGAAGGTGGTTTAAAAAGGGATTACATAGAGGTAGGTCGCAACAGGTACGAAGAGATAAACATAATAGGTAAAGGAAAAAAAGACGGTAGAGAGGTGCTAATCCTTGGTGAGGCAAAAACACAACTTAAAAAATCAGATATAGATAGTTTTATGGAAAAAATAAACAGGCTAAAAGCTCATCTTGGCTACGGGGAAAAAATCCTTGTATTTGTGACCTACCAAGCATCGCCGCCGGTTAGAGAGTATGCAAAGCAAAAAGGCGTGGCTGTTTACTTTAGTTATCAGTTTGATCTGTAGCGTTATACTTTTTCTTTATGTTCGTAGATAGGGTAAAGATACACCTTAAGGCTGGAGATGGTGGAGACGGCGCTGTAGCCTTTTTAAGGGAAAAGTATAGGCCTTTTGGTGGTCCTGCTGGAGGGGATGGTGGAAAGGGTGGGGATATAATTCTGGAAGCTACAAGTCGCAAACACACCTTGTATGACTTTAAATTTCAAGCACACTTCAAAGCCCAAAGGGGCGAGCATGGAAAGGGTAAAAACCAACATGGGAAAGATGGAGAAGACCTTGTCATCTATGTTCCCGTGGGCACTGTGGTCATAGATGCAGAAACTGGACAGGTTCTATGTGATTTGGTAAAGGATGGTCAAAGGTGTGTAGTGGCAAAGGGTGGAAGGGGTGGAAGGGGAAATGCTCGCTTTGCTACGCCTACAAACCAAAGCCCAAGGTACGCAGAAAAGGGAGAAAAGGGAGAAGAAAGGTGGATTATTCTGGAGCTTAAACTTATAGCGGACGTTGGTCTGGTGGGGCTTCCCAATGCGGGCAAGTCTACCCTTGTATCCAAACTTACCAAGGCAAGACCCAAAATAGCCAACTATCCTTTTACCACCTTATCCCCTGTGCTGGGAGTTATGCAAATAGACGAAGAAAGACAAATAGTCCTTGCAGACATTCCAGGGCTTATAGAGGGAGCCAGTCAAGGAAGAGGCTTGGGTCATGAGTTCCTAAGACACATAGAGCGTACAAAAATCCTTTTGCATCTTATAGACATATCCGATACAAGGGAAGAAGAGCCTTTAAAGGCTTTTGAAATCATAAACAAGGAAATGGAAAGCTATTCTCCAAGCTTAACAAAGAAGCCACAGATAGTGGTGGGCACCAAAATAGATTCTTTGTCAGACAAAGCGTACATAGACTTTTTGAAAGAAGAGTTCAACAAAAGGGGCTTTCCCTTTATAGCCATATCTGCTATCACAGGAGAAAACTTGGATAAGCTAAAATATATGATTGTGGAAAAACTACAGGAAGCTAGCAAATAAATTAATATGTAGGGGCTCATTAGCATACTTCCCTTTTCATTTTACGAACAGATTGGGAAAATTAGATACCCGATAGCTCCTCACTCGGCTTACGCTTTAATTTATCCAGTAGTGCGGACATCTCTGCCCGCTTTAATAAACAGCAACAGCCTACTCAAGACCGTGCATCTTAAGGTTTTCCTTTACCTTGTGTAGCAATTCCGCTGGGTTTTTAATGGGATAATCAAGCTCCTTTAGTACTTCCTTTGCATTCCTTCCCTTTATGTATATATTGTCAAACCCCTCCAATATATCCTCCGCTGCCTTTATGGGGAAGTCGGTACCTTTAAGCCTTTTGAGGACCATATAAGCCCATGGAATATCCAAGGCGTAAGCTACCCTTTCACAGTATTGGAGGAATACCTTTGGTTCCTCATGACCTTCTTTTACCAGCTTGTAAGCAAGCTTTGCCACACCTCCAGCAGTATGGACCTTTAACTCCTTCTTTTCTTCCTCTATAAGGGTTTCCAAGCTTTTTAGCTTTTCCATGGCTGCCTTCGGATCAGCCCTTAAGATGTTCCTTACCGTTTGATGGGTAAGGCCAACCCTTTGGGCTATTTCCTCTTCTGTTTTCAGATATTCTTCTCTCAAAACTACGCAATAAACAGCCCTTGCCAAAGAAGGAAGCCAAGTTAAAGTCTTGTATTCTGCCAGCTTGGAAAGACCACCCAACACGTCAATAGACTTAAGAAAAACCCTCAAAACCAAAGCTTCTAAGTCTTGTTCCGTTGGCTGTGCCACTATCACCATGAAACAGCCTCCTTTTAACAAAATCGGGGTGACGGGACTTGAACCCGTGACCTCTGGCCCCCCATGCCAGCGCGCTACCGCCTGCGCCACACCCCGTTAATTTTACATTTTAGGACTTTTTAACCTGTGATTCAAGCTTTTACTGACCCTAAAAGATATGCGGTTTCCTTTCCTTTTAAAGGAGCCAAAGCCATATATTCTAAGCCCCTCTTGGGAATCTATGCCCTTTTTCATCTTCTCTATGAGAAAATTGACCATTCTATTGACCTTTTTTTTGGAAAGATCCTTGAAATGGTGTTCTATAAGTCTTTCTACAAGGAACTTCTTTTTCATAGCTTTAGCTTTTTCCCCATTATGTCCCCGAGTGTAAAGCCCTTATCCGAGGAGCTGGTGGTTATTATATCTTCCTTCTTTTCCTCTTCTTCCTTCATGCTGAAGGTTATCTTATCAGGAGACAGGTCTAATATCTTAACTTCTACCTCTTGGCCTTCTTGAAGTCTTACACCTTTGGGAACTTCTGATATGGGCAGAAGGCCTTCTACTCCCTCTGGAAACTCCAAGAAGGCACCAAAGGTCCTTACACTCTTGACCTTTAGCTTTACCTTTTGACCAATCTTGTAAGCGCTTAACACCTTCTCTATGGGGTTTTCCTTGAGTTGTTTTAAGCCAAGTTTTACGTATCTTCCATCCAAGCCCAAAACAGCAAACTCCAAAGTTTGACCCACTTGAAGCACCTCTTCCACTCTACCGGGCTTTAACCAATCAAGGTCTACCCTGTGGATTATGCCCTGTACATGCTCTTCCAACTTCACAAAAGCCTTTGCACCTTCTATCTTTTCAACAACACCCACCACCCTGCTGCCCACTGGATGCCTTTTAAGGAACTCTTCCCAAGGCTTTGGAAGAGTCTTTTTGATGCTTAATATAAGCTTGCGTCTTTTTGGATCAAATTCAAGCACTTGGGCGGATACCTTATCACCCTTTTTAAAGGTAGTGCCATCATAGGATATCTCATCCTTTGGCACAAAGCCCTCCACCCCTTCCATAACCTCTACTATAAGCCCATTTTCCCTTAGCTCCACCACCCTACCATTAACCACCTGGCCTTTTTTGATGCCTTCTTCGGCTTTTATCCATGGATTTTCCTTGGTATCTTTAAGGCTTACAAATATAAACTCTCCATCCTTTGGTATCCTTCTTACCTTTACTTTTAACTTCTCCCCTATCTCTGCGTAGTTATAGGGATTTCTGTCTCTTCCCCAGCTGAGATCTTCCAAGGGTAGAAAAGCCCTTAGAAGGTTCCTTACAAGAAGGGTTATGCCCTTGTTTGGATCTATCTTTATAACACGGCCCTCTATTATATCCCCTACTTTTATCTTACTTAGCACCCTTTGCTTTTTCTTTTCCTCTTGGGCTTTTAGATAGTCCTTTTGAGACAACACCACCTTTAAACCTTCTTCACCCTTTTTCAATTCTATTATCTTGGCTATAACCCTTCTACCTTCCCTTAGGTTTTTGGTAGACTCTTTAAAGGGTAAAAGAGCCCTCAGACCGCTTATATCCACTATGTAAGAGTCTTCTCTTTTACCTACCACTGTTCCCGTTATAAACCTGCCCTTTTCGTAGCTGGATTTTAAAAAACCTGTAAGCCTACCTTCCAAATATCTCCTGTGAGAAAGTATAGGATAACCTCCTCTACTAAACCTAAGCAATATAGCCTTTACTTCGTCTCCTACCTTTACCTCTGGAAGCTCTTCCCTTGGTATTATACCCTCCACCTTGTATCCTATATCTACATACACGTTCCTTTCATCCACTTGTACTACTTTACCCTTTATTACCTCCCCCTTTTTTATCTCCTTAAAACTTTTCTCAAAGAACTTCTCAAACTCGCCCATAATTTCCTCCAGGGTTTTTATTATAACACCTATCCTTTCAGAGTGCCCAGCGGTTTGAATCTTGCCACCAGTTTGGCTATTTCAAGGGAATGAACTACAAAAGCAACTTCAGATACATCCTTGTAAGCCTGTGGTATCTCTTCTGCAACGGTGCCTTTACCCCTTGCTACCACCACAAGGTCTCCAAGCACCTTTTCAAGGCCTTCTTTTTTTACAAATTCCCTTGCCTTTGTCCTTGACATAAGCCTGCCAGCACCGTGGCAAGCGCTCCCAAAGCTGATCTGCATACTTCTTTTTTGACCCACAAGCAAAAAGGAGTACCTACCCACATCACCCGGCAGCAAAAGGGGCTGACCTACGTCCCTGTATGCAGGCGGCACCTCGGGGTTATAAGGTGGGAAAGCCCTTGTGGCTCCTTTTCTATGAACCAAGAGCTTTTTAATTTTTCCGTCTACTTTATGTTCTTCCACCTTTCCTATGTTGTGGGCAAGGTCGTAAATCAATCTATAGCCCAGCTCTTCCCAAGAAAGGCCAAAGAACCTTCTTACCGTATCCGCCGCTATATAGCCAAGTATCTGCCTATTGGCAAAGGCGTAATTGGCAGCGCAGTTCATAGCTCTAAAGTAGTCTTGCCCCTCTTGAGAGTTAAAAGGCATGCAGGCAAGTTGCATATCTGGAATATCTATATTGTACTTTTTAAGGGCGTCCTTTGCCACTTTGAGATAATCAACGCATATTTGATGACCAAAGCCCCTCGAACCAGAATGTACCATTATGGTAACCTGTCCAAGGCTCATACCAAGCTTTTGGGCAACCTCTTCATCGTATATTTCATCCACGTATTGTATTTCTACGAAGTGATTACCAGATCCTACGGTTCCAAGCTCCTGGGATCCCCTCTGAAAGGCAAAATGGGAAACTTTTGAAGGGTCTGCATTGGGAAGGGATCCACCGCTTTCTATATGTTCAAGGTCTTCTTCAAACCCAAAGCCCCTTTCAATAGCCCATCTTGCCCCCTTTATTGAAACTTCCGAAAGATCATCCTTTGAAAGCTTTAGCTTACCCGTGGAACCCACCCCTGCAGGTACATTTCTTAAAACTTCTTGCATTAGTTCCTTCCTTACGGGATAAACTTTATCCACGGTTAGGTTTGTGGCTATAAGCCTTACTCCACAGTTTATATCGTAGCCGATGGAACCGGGGCTTATTATACCCTCTTCCAAATTGGTTGCCATAACGCCACCTACGGGAAATCCATAACCCACGTGAACGTCGGGCATAATGTAGATAGCCTTTTCCACACCAGGAAGGGTTGCTGCATTGCCTGCCTGCCTTATGGCATCCTCTTCAAGGAGTTCAAAAAGCCTATCGCTTAGGTAAAAATAAACAGGTACTTTCTGTCCTTGTATAGTGTTCTCAGGTAGCTTGTATATAAATTCTTCAACCTTAACAAGACTTTCCTTTATACCCATAGTATTAAATCTATTCTTTGAATGGTGGGCGATGGAGGACTCGAACCTCCGACCTCCATCTTGTGAGGATGGCGCTCTACCTCTGAGCTAATCGCCCTCAAGGAATATTATAGCGGTAATCTCTTCTTTTTTATCCAATAGATAAGGGTCAAGCTAAGCAAGGTCAAGGTTATAAGGATAGATAGAGAGTTGGCTATTTTGGGAATGGTGCGTAAGGTGGTGTCCAAGAGAAAAAGGTAGAAAAGGTAAAAGCCATAAAGGACGAAGATAAGGGATATAAACTGAAAAAGGTAATTCTTTATTTTTTTCAGCATCATGCCTCCAACATCCTTTCAAGGGTTAAGCTTACACACTCTGCCAACGCCTTTAAATTATAACCACCCTCCAAGGCAAAAAGTACTGGAATCTTTTTCCCTTTTGCCAAGTTTAAAAGGCTATCCACTATCCTACCAAAGCCTTCCGTAGAAAGCTGTAGGTAGGTAAGAGGATCATCCCTGTGGGCATCGTAGCCCGCAGAAACCAAAAGAAATTGGGGGTTGTACTCTTCAAAGAGGGCTGGAAGCACCTCTAAATAGACCCTGTCAAACTCCTTATCTCCGGCGCCTGCTGGAAGGGGTTCATTGTGGGTATATCCATAGCCTTTTCCTGCGCCCCTTTCTTGAGAAGATCCCGTGCCGGGATAGAAGGGGTATTCGTGGGAAGAAAAGTAAAAGACTCTGTCCTCTTCGTAAAAGCTTTTCTGAGTTCCATTGCCATGGTGGGCATCAAAATCCACTATAAAGACCCTTTCAAAGCCCTTTTGAAGAAGGTAGTGGGCGCCTATGGCTATATTGTTAAAGAGGCAAAAACCCATAGCCTTGGCGTATTCCGCGTGATGTCCCGGTGGCCTGATAGCACAGAAGACAGCCTCTACCTCTCCCCCTAAAAGCTTGTCTATACCTTGCAAAAGACCACCCACTGCATATAGGGCTACCTCATAAGAAGAAGGGATCGCATAGGTATCTGGGTCAAGGTATCCACCGCCAGCGGAACAAAAATCTGCAACCTCCTGTATGTAAGTGGGATCGTGGTTTAGAGCAACCTCCATGGCGATGGCTCTCCTTGGGCTTATGCTTACAAGCTCCTTTAAGAGTTTTCTCCTTTCAATCTCTTGAATGATAGCTATAAGTCTGTCTTTGTTTTCGGGATGGCCCTTTTGATGGTGTTCAAGGTATATGGAATTATACACAAAGCCTGTCTTCATTGGTATGATTATACCCCAAAAAAGCCGAGTGAAAATTTACTATAAATTCTGAAAGGCTTACAATCAATAATTTAAAAAAGGTATATTTCTCGGTCCGCAAATCTGTTAATTGGCCTCTAAGATGGGAAGTTCAAAGGTTTTCTCAAAGATCTTGGCTTTGGTGTATAAAAGCCTGTGTTATCCCTCATACCTATGAATGGAGATAGTAAAACCAGCCAAAAGACACAAAAGAAGCAATACAAAGTAAGAAACTGGCCAGAATATGATAGAGCCTTAGTTCAGAGAGGCTCAATGATCTTATGGCTGTCAGAAGAAGTGGAAAATCAGTAGCTTTACAATGGACCAAAAAAAAGAGGTGCGCCAATCATTTACGACGATAGAGCTATAGAGCTAATGCTAATAATCAAAGCCCACTACAACCTACCAAACAGACAAACAGAAAGATTTGTAAGGTCTATATTTGAGAGGACAGGTATACAATTATCAGTTCCAGACCACACAACACTATCAAGAAGAGGCAGGAAATTAAAAGTAGAATTGCCAGTAAAAAGAGGAGAGAGTGCATGATAGTAAGGCAGTGAAGGAATTAATTAATCAAGTGGATGAGCCTAACCCCTGTGCTAAGGTGATAGTGCCACCGAGAAGGAATGGGAAGATAATTCAGCATGGCAATAGTAGTGGTGAGAGACATCAAAGGGATGAACATTTGAGGTATATACGGAGATATGGTAGGAGTAAGTGGAAGGAGGATACTGGGTATAGTTTGCGGTCTTTAGT
>CALIUI010000049.1 GCA_938048815.1 uncultured Aquificaceae bacterium
TGGTGTAGGCACAAAGCTTTTAACTTCTTCCGACGCACCCTATTTAGATATGGCCTACAAGCTTGTAGAGTACCAAGGAAAGCCCAAATACAAACTTAGCCCCGGCAAGGCAACCTTTCCTTACAAAAGGCAGGTAATTAGACACTACCATAGGGGGTATATGGCTTACGACGAGGCAGTTCCCTACAAAGAAGGAGGACTTGTGGATCTGGTGTGCAAAGAGGGAAAACTTGTAAAAAATCTTCCAAGCCTTAGGGAGATCAGGGATCTATTCATGGAAGACTTTTCAAAGCTTCCAACAGACTTGAGGTCTTTTGATAAAAGGGTAGATTACAGAGTGTTGGTATTATAGTTTTTATGTGGAGCTTTGTTATATAAATTCTCAGAAAGCTACAATTAAAATGGTTTAAAATATAAACTTTAATGCCAAGGCGCACAGATATCAAAAAGATCCTTATCATAGGCTCAGGTCCCATAGTGATAGGGCAGGCGGCAGAGTTTGATTATTCGGGTACTCAGGCTTGTAAGGCTTTGATCCAAGAGGGCTTTCAGGTGATTCTTGTAAATTCCAATCCTGCCACCATAATGACAGACCCCCAGTTTGCCCACAGGACTTATGTGGAGCCCCTTGTCCCAGAGGTTATAGAGGAGATAATAAAAGTAGAAAAGCCCGACGCCCTTTTGCCTACTTTGGGAGGTCAAACGGCTTTAAACTTGGCGGTGGAGCTCTACGAGAAGGGCATTCTTGAGAAGTACAACATCAGGCTTATTGGAGCAAACTACCAAGCCATAAAGAAGGGTGAGGACAGAGACCTGTTTAGAAAGTCCATGGAGAAGATAGGCTTAAAGGTGCCACCAAGCGTTGTGGTTTCCTCTTTGCAAGAAGCCCTTGAAAAGGTCAAACAAGTGGGATTTCCTGCCATCCTAAGGCCTGCCTTTACCCTTGGAGGGACGGGTGGCTCCATAGCCTATAATATGGAAGAGTTCAAAGAAAAAGTAGAGATAGCCCTAAAGACCTCCCCCATCCATCAAGTTCTCATAGATAAATCCTTAATAGGTTGGAAAGAGTTTGAGTTTGAAGTTATTAGAGATTCAAAGGATAATGTGATAATAGTCTGTAGCATAGAGAACTTTGACCCTATGGGAGTACATACGGGAGATTCTATCACCGTAGCCCCGGCTCAAACTCTAACAGACAAAGAGTATCAAATACTAAGGGATGCCTGCATAGAGATAATGAGGGAGATAGGTGTGGATACGGGAGGGTCTAACATTCAATTTGCGGTGAACCCAGAGGATGGAGATTTTTATGTTATAGAGATGAACCCAAGGGTTTCTCGCTCCTCCGCTTTGGCTTCCAAGGCTACAGGATTTCCCATAGCCAAAGTTGCCGCAAAGCTTGCAGTGGGCTATACCCTTGACGAGTTAAAAAACGACATAACAAAACATACACCAGCTTCCTTTGAACCCTCCATAGACTACGTAGTAGTAAAAATACCTCGCTTTGACTTTGCCAAGTTTCCCAAAACGGACAGAACTTTGGGTACCATGATGAAGTCTGTGGGAGAGGTTATGGCAATAGGTAGGACCTTTAAGGAAGCCCTAAACAAGGCAATAGGGAGCCTTGAGCAAGATGTTTATGGACTTGCTTTTCCCGATTACTCCTCTTTGGATGATGAGGAAATAAAGAGGTATATAAGGACACCCAATCCCAGTAGGCTATGGTATATAGCTTCTGCCTTCCGAAAGGGCTATAGCCTGCAAGAAATCTACGAACTAAGCAAAATAGACCCATGGTTTTTGGAAAACCTAAGGCAGATAGTAGCTCTTGAAAAGGATATAAGGGAAAGAGATTTAATACCAGAGCTTCTAAGGCTTGCCAAAGAGATGGGCTACTCTGATGTGGAAATAGCCAAACTCAAAGGCATGAAAGAAGAAGATATAAGGAGCCTAAGGCAAAGGTTTAACATAGTGCCAGCCTTTAAGGGAGTGGATACCTGTGCAGGAGAGTTTTTGGCCTATACACCTTATTATTACTCCACATACGAAAGACCTTACTATAATTTGGAGAAGGGAGAGATTTTAGACGAGGATTAAAGGGGGTCCCATTGGGGACCCATAAGAATTATTTGGGCATTATAACTGTGTCTATTACGTGTATAACACCATTGGAAGCCTCTATGTCCGTCTTTATTATGCTTGCATTGTCTATCTTGGCTCCACCTTTTAGTTTAATGGTGGCTTCTTGTCCCTGAGCTGTCTTAACCTTCTGTCCATCTCTGAGGTCCTTAGAATAAACCTTGCCCTCTACCACATGGTAAAGCAAGACCTTCTTTAAAGCCTCTTTGTCCTTTAAAAGGGCATCTAACTTTTCCTTTGGAACTTTGGCAAAGGCTTCGTCGGTGGGGGCAAAGACTGTAAAGCAACACTTGTTGGCAAGAGTGTCCTCCAAACCTGCCTCCTTTACTGCGGTAAGCAATGTGTTAAAACTGCCAGCCTGTTGGGCTGTTTGAACTATGTTGGCTTTTGGTTTTTGATGCATTCCGGCAACCGCCAGCCCCAAGCCAAGGGAAAAAACAGCCGTTCCAAGCAGAAGCTTCTTAAGAAGAAGCCTTCTAATCATGGTACACCTCCTTTAAGGGATTTTCAAAAAGGTTAACACCCCCATGTATACTATGGGGATATTAAATCTCCCTTTCATGGCTTGGAAATTACATTTCGGCGCAAGTTGGGCATGGTAAAAAACCCCTTTTTATCGGTGGCACAGGCATCCTTGCCTGCGATAAAATACAGGCTGTAAGCTTGAACTATCAGAATTTTAATTTTTTTTTGCGGTAGTCAACAAACCGCCCCTACAAAGGGTAGTCCTTCACCCAACATATAGTATAAAATTCTATGATGAAACCTTTGAAACAGCCTCTAACTTCTACCTGTCTTATAACAGACCTTTATGAGCTTACCATGGCTCAAGCCTATTTGGAAGCTGGAAAGACAGGAAAAGCTGTTTTTAGCCTTTTTG